>JAFTKK010000041.1 GCA_017453325.1 Clostridia bacterium | reverse complement strand
CTTCTCCTTGAGCGCGGCGTGCCCGAGGAGGCCATCGTGCTTGAGAACGAGGCAACCACCACCAAGGAGAATATGATCTACGCCACGCTGCAAATGAACCGCAAGCTGGGTCTGAGAGCATTACATAAGGCGTATATCGCCACCTCGCAGTCGCATATGCGCCGCGGCCTGCGCTTTGCGCAGATCTTCCTGCCCTCCACCATGGAGGTGGCGGCCTGTCCCGCCATTGGCGGCGTGGACGCGCGCGATTGCTGGAATTTGACCGAGGTAGGTCGCCAACGTGCCGAGCGTGAGCTCTTTCTCATCAAAGAGCAGGTAGACCTTGGTATCTTAGAGGATATTGAGCTTGATTAAAAACGGGCTGCGTCATTCGCGCAGACCAAAAAAACACGCATAAATAAAAATAAAGCCGCTTTTGCTATCAAATATCGATAGTACAAGCGGCTTTTTTTATTTTAATGTAGAAATTCGTGCGAATTTCAATTTTTATGTGTGTTCTTCATGCGAGAATTGCTTTGCAAATTCTCGCGATTAGGCAGCGCTCTCGGCAGTCAACGTATGCCCATACGCCTAGGTAATCTTTTATGTTTCGGTATCGGTGGAAATTTCGGTGTTTGCGGAATCGGGCTCGTCTTGCGTATCCGTCGCAGATTCGGCATGCTTGTGCTTTGCGCCCTTTTGCGGAAGGTCGGAGCGTGCGGCTTTGTCTGCTACCAGCATGACGGTTTCGGGGTGCTTGGGAAGAATGCCGAAATAACGTAACAGCATCGGTACCCAAGTGAAAGCGAAATAACCTGCAGCAAACATGATAAACGCCCATACCCAAGCCTTCCAGGAAATGTTGTGCAGCATGGTTTTTTCATTGGGGTTGTCAATCAGGCATTTTTTGATCACGATGATGGGGGCGACAGTAACCATGGCGAGATTGACACAATGCAGCTGACGGGGGAAGCGCTTGATGAGATAGCGCAGACCCTTGGAAAAGGCAAAGGAGCCAAGACCGTAGCCGATCAGGTAGGCTGCCAGCAGCAACAGACGCGTGAGGTTCAGCGCCGCGAAGTTGCCGACCAGATCAATAAACGCATAGTAATAACCGAGCGCCATCAGCGTCACGGCAAAATCCACGCCGGGGATGACCAGGGTAGCCGAGGTGACCACGCCGACCACGAAGATCATGATAAAGTCAAGCGGGAAGCGCACGGTCTCAAAGGAAACCGCCTCGCCGTCGGTAATGACCAGCGCGTAAACCAGGAAAATGGCGGCCACCACGATCATGATGAGCCAGTTTTGCCAGCGCTTGAAGTCGTCCTTGCTGTCGGCTGCCATGCGGGGTACGCTGCCGATCAGGAAGCCGAGCACGGCGGCAATCACGGGGATGGGGAAATAGATATAAAGCGTGTTTACTGCCCATGCACCGCCAAGGCAACCGATGGCGTAGCCACTCAGCAAAACGCACAGGAAGGAAATGCTTTTCTTCGGCTTGCTGAAGATGTGGCTGATGGCGTAGATCATGTCGTAATAGACGAAGAGAACGATGGCAATGGTGCTGGCGCTAAGCCCGGGAACACCGAGGCTCGCGAATCCGATGAGGATTCCCTTTAAAAGTAAGCTGATCTTATTCATATATACTTTCCGCGGTCAAGACCGCTTTTGATAGTTTAATCGTGTAACTTTTACAGAATAGCACAAACATATGAATAAACGGTGAACAATTGCGGGCTTCCTTGTTTTTTATTGATATGAATACCGCATGATATCATATCACCGATCCAGCATTCGCAGCAGCTCATCTTTGTCGATGATGCTGATGCCAAGTGCCTCGGCTTTGGTGAGCTTCGAGCCGGCAGCCTCACCCGCTACGACAAAGGAGGTCTTTTTGGACACGGACCCCACCACCTTGCCGCCTGCGGCGCGGATGAGCTCTGCCGCTTCGTCGCGGGACATATCGGGCAGGGTGCCCGTGAGCACAAAGGTAAGCCCCGCCAGCTTGTCGCCCGTGGGTGCGGCCACCGCTTCGGTGATCAGCCCTGCGGCCGTTAAACGCTCGCACAGAGCCGTGTTTTGCGGGTGCGAGAAATAGTCCACCACGTAATCGGCGGTGATCTGTCCGAAGTCCTCAATGGTGATGAGCTCCTCGGCGGTGGCGGCCATGAGTGCCGGCAGCGTGCGGTATTTGGCGGCAAGGGCGGTGGCGGCCACCTGGCCGATGCCGCGAATGCCAAGGGCAAAGACAAGGCGCTCGAGACCCGCACTCTTTGAATGCTCAATGGCGGCAATGAGGTTGGCGGCCGATTTTTCGCCCATGCGGTCAAGCGGTGCGATTTGCTCGGCGGTCAGCGCATAAAGATCTGCTGCGTCGTGTATCAGGTCGTTTGCGAGCAGCAGCTCCACCACCTGGGGGCCGAGTCCTTCGATATCCATGGCGTTTTTGGAGGCAAAGTGCTCAATGCCGCGCGAAAGCTGCGCGGGGCAGGCGCTATTGGTGCAGCGAATGGCGGCACCGTCGTCCCCGTCGCGGGAAACGGGCTCACCGCAGGAGGGGCAGCGCGTGGGCATGGCGAAGGTTGTCTCGCCACCGTCGCGCAGCTCGGGATGTGCCGTGACCACCTCGGGGATGATGTCGCCTGCCTTCTGTACGGTTACCGTGTCACCGAGCATGATGCCGCGCTCGGCAATAAAATCGGCGTTGTGGAGCGTGGCGCGGGAAACCGTGGTGCCCGCAAGACGCACGGGGGCGAGGATCGCCGTGGGGGTCAGCACGCCCGTGCGCCCGACGGCAATTTCAATGTCAAGCAGCTTGGTTTTTTTCTGCTCGGGCGGGAATTTGTAGGCCACAGCCCAGCGCGGAGTGTTGGTGCCCTCGCCAAGGGTCACGCGGTCGGCAAGTGCATCGATTTTGATCACAACACCGTCAATGTCATAGGGTAGCTCGTCGCGCAGGGCACCGAGCGCCTCGATGTGCGCAAAGACCTCGGCGCGGGTGGTGGCCTTGACGCGGTTTTTCAGCACCGTAAACCCAAGCTCCGCCAGGCGGTCAAGCGTTTCGGTGTGTGAGGTGGGGGCGTGCCCGTCGCTGTAAAGGGCGCCCTCCTGCAGGTTAAAAACAAAAATATCCAGCTTGCGCTCGGCGGCCACACGGGGGTCAAGCTGACGCAGCGACCCTGCCGCCGCATTGCGCGGATTGGCCAGTAAGGCAAGCCCCTCCCTCTCTCGCTTTTCGTTGATTTTTTCAAAGGTGGCACGGGGCATATATACCTCGCCGCGCACCGTGAGGGAAAGGGGCTCGCTTAGGGTCAGCGGCACCGAAAAGATGGTTTTGATGTTTTGCGTCACGTCCTCGCCCGTCACACCGTCGCCGCGTGTGGCACCTGTCACCAGTTTGCCGTTTTCGTAGCGCAGCGAGACCGAGAGCCCGTCGATCTTCGGCTCCACCGAGTAAACGGGGTGGGGGAGTGCTTGCTCCATTTTGGCGAGAAAATCGTCAAGCTCGTCAAAGGAAAAGACGTCGGAGAGGGAATTCATGGTGGCGGTGTGCGTCACCTTGTCAAATTTGTCAAGGGGTGCGCCGCCCACGCGCTGCGTGGGAGAGGCGGGGTCAAAAAATTCGGGATGAGCCTCCTCCAGCGCCAGTAGCTCCGCGTACATACGGTCGTAGGCAAAATCGGAAATTTCGGGCGCGTCGTCAACGTAATAGCGCTTGGCATGATAGGCAAGCTCCTCTCGCAGAGCTTTGATTTTGATCTCAATTTCCGACATAATGGTTCTCCTTTGCCGCATGAACTGACTATAAGATTATTATATATCTTTTATAGGCGTTTGTCAACGCGGGAAATTTTCTTTTTGCTCTTCCATTTTTCATAAAATTATGATAGACTATAGCCGAAGAGAGCCGAACCCACAAGGTTAGGGCAGGCAAAAACGCGCCCTGACTGCGGGAAAGTGTCTTGTCATATCCACATATTACCGCGCCTCTTTCCCTTGCCATGCCACCTTTTTGCTTTGCCCAAACTGCAAAGCACCTCTCGGCTGAAAGATTTTTCGCAGATTTTGCTGTGATGCGGCGCAGTCATGTAATACCTTACAAGCCGCGACGCGGCAAAAGATGCAAAAATGTTGCGCCGAGGGGCTTGTGTTTTCGGCTCTCTTCGGCTATACATAATAAACACAGGAGAGACCCCATGAAGATTTTAATTGCCTATGCATCCAAAACAGGAAATGCGCGCGAGATGTGCGAGCTGCTGGCCTCGCTCCTTACCCGTCACGAGGTGACCTTGGCAGATCTTGCCTCCACGCCGAATATTTCCCCTGCAGCCTTTGATCATGTGGTGCTGGGCGGCTCGGTGCGCATGGGTAAGCTGCACCGCCCCCTGCGCGCGTATCTGAAGGCCGAGGGCGAGGCGCTTGTCGCCGTGCCGCACACCCTCTTTTTGTGCTGCGCCTTTGCCGATCAGTTTGAAAATTATGCCGAGATGCTGTATCCCAAGGCCTTGCTTGAAAGCGCCGATGAGGTCGTTTATTTTGGCGGCGAGCTGAACACGGCCAAGCAGCGCGGCCTTGATAAGCTCTTGGTGCGTATGATGCGCAACTCTATCCTTGAAAGCGAGGATGACGAGGCCATGCTGCCGGGGCTGCTGCCCGAGCACGTGCGGCTTCTCAGCGACCGCTTGAGTGGCCGCTGAAGGGCGAAAAAACTTTTCAAACTTTTGTAAAAAGGTGTTGTCAAAACGGCTTTCTTATGGTATAATATACGGGTTCAATCAACGCCCCTGTAGCTCAGCCGGTAGAGCACTTGACTTTTAATCAAGGTGTCCGGAGTTCGATTCTCCGCAGGAGCACCAACACAAATCGGCCACCCCATTTCGGGGTGGCCGTTTTGTGTTGGTGCCCGCAGGAGAATCGAAGATGGAAGAATCGCCAAGCGATTCTTCCTCTGAGCGCTATGCGCTCAGGAATCTCCGCAGGGAGCACCGCCCCCACCTCGCGTGGGGCCTTTTTGTGTTGGTGCTCCACCTGTGGGGGCAGCGAACTCCGATGGAAGATTCCGCCGTAATTTCGGAGTTTGCTATCACAAAGGCGAATCTTCAATGCTACACGCCTTTGGCGTGTGGATGGAGTTCGATTCTCCTTGTTACGGAGAGCGCCACCCCGTTTCGGGGTGGCCTTTTTGTGTTGGTACCCGCAGGAGACAACAACTTCTCCAAAAGCTTATTGCCCTTACAGTGATTTGTCGAGAGACGGAAAAGTCTCATTAGCATAAAGATTGATCGTCTTTTTATTCATTTTTTGAGCATATTTCATCGCCGTATACGCACCGCCTTTATTGTGCTTCACATGAACGATGACCAGATCGGATTGCTCGATCATTCACCTGTTTTTTAATGTGATTGCAATTTTCGGATGTGCACCGTACAAACTTTCGGGAATGATAATGCTATCGTAGTATTTTTCGTAATATTCAAGATCTGCCACTGTGTACGGAAGTACCAAAGTTATATGATTGTTTTCTTTTCCAACTTCTTTTTGTACGTGCTTAATTACCGATGCGGCGTATTCGTCAAACTCGCCGTTGCGTCCAATCAGAAAAGCTACATAGGCTTTGGTCTGTATTAGTTCTTTTATGATGGGAAAAAGTTGATCGTTTAATTGCCGTAAGTCATCAATTTCACGATGTCCGAATAGAGAAACAGTAAAAATATTCATGTAGGCAAGCCTCACGTTCGCTACTATGAGCACAATTTTTGATGGATTTGTGCCCATAGTATATCATCACGCCGAAAAAATATCAATAGTCTGTAGAAATTTTGTTTGAATATTTATAGACTATATATAGTAAAAACGGAGGTGGGATGATTATGAGTCATATTGCAAAGATTTTAGGCCGGAGAATTAGAAATTACAGAACGGCTATGGGCTTGAGCCAAGAAAAGCTTGCAGAGTTTTCCGGATGCCATCCCACATATATTGGTCAAATTGAGCGTGGCGAAAAAAACGCTACGATTGAAAGCATAGAGAAAATCGCTGCAGCTTTAAATGTTTCGTTGTCAACGCTATTTGAGATGCTTGGTGCGCCTGAGGACGAAACGCGGAATATTCCGCTTGAATGTTACGAATTTCTTTCGGCAAAGACGAAAGCTGAACAGGAACACATTTATCGCATTTTGCTTGAAATGGACAAGTATAAAAAGAATTGAATGTTTTAAAAAAGCTATCTGTTATGGATAGCTTTTTTCTTTTCATGCCCGCGGCAATGCGGTATTTTTTCGTTTTTACCTTGCAATTTCGCGCGCGCGGTGTTATACTACACATAGAATTTTCCAAAACGGAGGACGTGTTATGACAAGCTGGCCCCTGTGGGGAACGATCGTCAACACCGTGGCGGTGCTGGTGGGTGCGCTTGTTGGCGTGCTGATCGGCAAGCTCGGTCAAAAAGCCGCCGCAAAACCATCGGCGGAGGGGGGCGACGAGACCAAAAAGACCCCAACCGAGAGCGTGATGCGCGCCATGGGCCTTTGCGTGCTTCTCATTGGCATTTCGGGTGCGCTCAAAATGAATAACGTGCTCGTTGTCATCGTGTCGATGGCGGTGGGCACCTTCCTCGGTGAGATCCTCGATCTTGACGGGCTGGTGGGTCGCCTCGGTGCGTTTATCGAGCGCCGCTTTCGCGGGCGCGAGGGCGGTATTGCCGAGGGCTTTGTGACCGCCACGCTCCTGTTTTGCGTGGGTGCCATGACCGTGACGGGCGCCATTGAAAGCGGCATTCATCACGTGCACACTACCTATTATGCCAAGTCGCTGATCGATATGGTCTCGGCCATGGTCTTTGCCACTACCTTAGGTGTCGGCGTGGCACTTTCCGCTGCCTCGGTCTTTGCCTCGCAGGCGGTGCTCACGCTGCTGGCTGTTTTGGTGGGCGGTGCCATACCGCTGGCCGTCACGAACGAGATGATCGCGGTCGGCTCGCTTTTGGTGGTTGGCATCGGCACCAACCTGCTTGGTGTCACGCGCATCAAGGTGATGAATATGCTGCCCGCTATGTTTTTACCCATCGTACTCGTGCCGTTGTTTGCATTGCTGCCGATCTGAGCGCTCCGCGCTGAAAGGAGAAAAATGGAATTTCGTCATTTTATTCATGCCCCCGCGACCGTGCTGCTTCGCGGCAGGGATGTCACGCTGCAGCTGATCGTGCCCGATGAGTCGCCGATGCTGCCGCAAATTGAGCTTTCCTATACCGTTACGGGCGGTAAGACCCCGAAAACGGGCAAGCTGCGTATGCTGCCCACCGACGGTTACCGCGCCAAGGAGTGCTATACCGTGCTTTCCGCCACCGTGGCGGGCAAGGAATTACAGGGGGATGCCCTACAGTATACCTTCCTGAACGGGGAAAACGAAAGTGCCCCCTTTACCGTCCTGCTGCAGGAGCCCACGGAGCCCGCACTTCTCATTACCGAAACGTCGTTCTGGGCGGCACCTTACCCTTGTATTGAGCTGCAAAACACGACCGAGCAAACGATCGACCTGGCAGATTACGAGCTGCTGATGCGCCGCGCCGACGGCCTGCTTTGCCGCAATGCGCTTGCGGATGCAAGAGGGGAAAACCTCATTCCCGCAGGCGGTCTTGCCGCCGTGAACCTTTCCAAGGCGCCGCTGTCGCCCGAGGAGCGCGAGGTGGCCAAGGCCGATGCCTTTACGGCTCTTAGTACAAGATACCCCGAGATCGGCACAGAGCTGACCGACCCCGCATTGCTGTATTATTTTGCGGCCATCGCCGTACCTGTGGCCGATGACGGTACCCCGCACACCGAGAGCAAATTTGAATTTGAGCGCGGCTCGTTTGGCTGCGAGCTTTTCATTGTGCCGCGTGGCGGCAGTATCGAGGATGCCATCTGTACCGTTTTGCATCGCTTTACCGACGAGCACCGCGACGTGCGCGTCCGTCTTTCCACGCTTTGGCAGTACTCTGCGGATCTGCCGCGCCGCGGATACATGGTGAAGCCCGATGCCGTTCCCACGCCCGGCTACCGTGATACGGCGCAGACCCTTTGCAATTATCGCGAGACCACCGTGCCCGCCGTTTTGTTGGTTTCACCCGACACGCGCGCGCAGCTTGCCGATGGAGATCTCGCGATCCGCTTTGCCGTGATCGGCGGCGGAGATATCGGAAGCGCCACGGTCTATGTGCGCGAGGGCGAGGGCTTTGCGGCACACACCGCCTATCAGAATGACGAGGGGCTGTTTGAATACGTGCTGCCCTTTGCAGAGCTTGCCTATATGGGTGAGGCGCTTTATTATTACGTTGAGGTGCAGGGCGGACTTTACACCGCACGCCTTGGCAGCGCCGCGGCACCGCTGACCGTCTCTCTGGTCGATAACCGCGGCCCCGAGATCCTGTCGACCTATCCTGCTGTTTACCAGGTGCTGGAAAACGAGTTTTCCCCCAAGATCGCGATCAAATATCACGATATTTCGGGCGTCAATCTGCGCATTTCGGCGCTTTGTCTTGACGGGCTGAACGTTTCCGGCGCAGCCGTATGGAGCGAGGAGGGCGTCACCTACACGCCCGAGAAGCCGCTTGATTACGGCACGCATACCGTGGAGGTGACCCTGCGCGATATGCGCGGTAACCGCACCTATCACAAGTATGATTTTGCCATTGGTGACGGCAGAGAGCTGACGCCTTACCGCGGTCAGGTGCACAGCCACACCGCCGAATCCGACGGCAGGGGATTGCCCGCCGAGGCATTCCCGTACGCGCGCAACGTGTCGCACCTTGACTATTTTGCCATCACCGAGCACTCGCATTGCTATGAACGTAGCACCTACGAACGGCAGATCCGCATGGCAAACGCCGTCAACGACCCCGGCAATTTTGCAGCGCTTTACGGCTTTGAAATGACCTGGCACGACGTCAACGGCCTGTGGGGACACACCAATCTCTTAAACACCGAATGGATCTGCCAGGATCCGTTTGGTACAGATCTCGATGCCTATAACAAGATGATTGCCGAGCATCCCGAGGGAATTGCTATGTTCAATCACCCCGGTGATACCTGGGGCAATAACGATGAATTTCGCCCGTTTGGCGGCGTGCTGCGGGATATGTACGCGCTGCTCGAGCTCAACGGCACGCGCCACCATCCCGGCTATGCCTTGGCACTCTCGCGCGGCTGGCGCGTATCGCCCGTGTTCAACGACGACACGCATAATGCCGACTGGGGCAGCAAGGGCGGCATGGGCTTTGTGCTGGCACCTGCGCTCACGCGCGAGAATATTCTCGACGGTATGCGCCGTCGCCGCACGTACACCTCAAATGACCGCACCATACAGGTGCGCTACCGCGCAAACGGCGCGTGGCTCGGCTCGGTGCTGCAAAATCCCGAAAAGCTCGACGTGGAGGTTGAGGTCACGACCGAAAACGAGGCGGGCATCGGTAAGTTAGAGCTGCTGACCGAGGATAGCATCGTTGTTGCCGTGGTGGAGGCAGGCGCACTTACCGAGTTCCGTTGGCACGTGGAGCTGAACCCCGATTTTGACTACTATTATTTGCGTATCACAAACGGCACCCTGTATACCGTGACCGCCCCCGTGTTTGTCGCGGGCAGAGATCTGCTCAATATCAAGCGCATGGGCTATGGCGTTTCGGAGGATGCCGAGCATCCGCACGTGGTAACCGCCACCGTAAAAAATGAGAGTGACAAGGTGATCTCCGACGTCACGGTCGATTTCTACCTCACGGGCGAAAATGCCTTCCTGCTGCGTCAGCTGACTCCTTATGAGGAGGTGCACATCGGCAAGCTCGCACCCGGTGAAACGCGCACCGTTTCCCGCCGTTTGCCCGACGTAGGCGGCCGTCACCGCATCAGCGCCGTGGTTTCGGGTATGGCAGGTAAGCAGCGCTATGCCGATACCGATTACGTGATGATCTCCCCGCTTTCCATCACCAAGCTGATGCCCCTCACCGCCGATATCCAAAAGGATGGTGTCACGGTAAAAAATCCGTATGCCTATGTTGAAATTTACAACCATACCGCCACGCCGATCACGCTGAAGGACTATTCGCTCGGCGTGTGGCAGGGTGTGGGCGCAGGCGCTGTGCCGAAGGAAGCACGCGTGCTGCCGCTTGATGGCTTTACCTTGCCGCCTGCCAGCACCCTTACGGTATGGATAAAGGGTGCGGATAATCCGCTGACCGCAGCCGACTTCAATGCACATTACGGTGTCACGCTGCTTGAGGGTGAGGATCTTCTGATCACCGATCAGCTGGTATTCTCCACCAGCAATCGTGGCAAAAAGCTGGATATCCGTCGCGGCAAGGAGACGCTAACACGCGTCACCTTTGGCTATCATTGCACGCATGCCACCGACATCGTGGCCGATAAGCCGCTTTGCTATGCCATCCAGCCGCAAATGTCGCTTGCGGAAAAGTTTTTGCCTCTTGACGAGGGCGAGGCAGCGCCGCTGCCGGGCAAGCTGCTGCCTGCGCAGGTGCCGCGGACCCTCAGTGGTCTTTGCCGCAAGCGCGAAAGCATGGAGGCGGAAAAATCCGCCACGCGTCGCGAGGTCTTCACGCGCCTCACGAAAGCGTCTCTGGTGCCCTTCCGCGCCGCCGCATTCGTCGCAAATGCCGTTTCTGCCTTTAAGGGATTTTTTGACCATAAGGAATAACCGCGGGGCGGGCCAACTCATCTGCAACACGCATTTGAGTTGGTCCGCCTTGCCGCTTTTTGTTGACAGGTGCTGCCAAATCATGGTATAATAGCAGCGTGATGTTCTTTTGAAGGAGTAAGCAGATGTTAAAACGATTTTTATCCTATTACAGACCCCATCGTTTGATCTTCACCTTCGATATGCTGGCGGCACTTTTCGTGTCGCTGATCGGCATTTTTTACCCCATTATCACGCGTCAAATGCTCAACGATCTGATCCCGAACAGAAAATATCAGATGATCATTGTGGCGGGCGTGGCGCTCCTTGTGCTCTATTTGGTGCGTATGCTGCTCAATTACTTCATTCAGTATTACGGGCATATCATGGGCGTGCGTATGCAGGCGCAGATGCGCTCGGATATGTTTATCCATATGCAAAAGCTGCCCTACAGCTTTTTTGATAAGCAGGAAACGGGCAAGCTGATGTCGCGCATGACAAACGACCTCAACGATATCAGCGAGCTGGCGCATCACGGCCCCGAAAACCTCATCATTTCGGCCATCACGATCGTGGCATCCTTTGTGTATCTGTGCACCATTGATGTGTATCTGACGCTGATTATTTTCGTTTGCGTGCCCTTTTTGCTCTTTATTTCCATGGCATTGCGCAAAAAAATGCGCAACGCCTTTATGAAAAGCCGCGTGTCGGTGGCACAGATCAACGCCTCGCTCGAAAGCAGCATTTCGGGCATTCGCGTGACCAAGGCCTTTACCAACGCCGATAAGGAGACCGAAAAATTCGAGATCGGCAACGAAGCCTTTGTGGAAGCGCGTAAGGAAGCCTACGATGCCATGGGCAAGTTTCATTCGGGCACTACCTTTGTCACCGACGTGTTTAACGTGGTGGTGCTGATCGCAGGCGGCTTCTTCCTTTATAACGGGCGCATCGGCTTTGGCGATTATTCCGCCTTTATCGTGTCGGTTAGTATGTTTCTCACCCCCGTCAAGACCCTTATCGGCTTTATGGAACAATACCAAAGCGGCGTGACGGGCTTTGAGCGCTTTTGTGAGATCATTGACGCCGTACCCGAGAGGGATGCTGCGGGGGCGGTTGATGCAGGTGTGCTTGGCGGCGAGATCGAATTCAGACACGTGACCTATTCTTACGGGGAAGAGGAAAACAAAAACGTGCTTGATGACGTCAGCTTCAAGATCGGGCGCGGCAAAAAGTTTGCGCTTGTCGGCCCGTCGGGCGGCGGCAAGACCACCATTTGCCACTTAATTCCTCATTTTTATGATATCGAGCAGGGTGAGCTGCTGGTGGACGGACATTCGATTGAAGGCTTTACCCGTGAATCATTGCGCCGCAATATCGGTATCGTGCAGCAGGATATTTACCTTTTCAATGCCAGCATCCGTGATAATATTCTCTACGGCAAGCTGGATGCCACCGAGGAGGAAATGATCGCCGCGGCAAAGCGCGCCAATATCCATGACTATATCATGTCTCTTGAAAAGGGCTATGATACCGAGATTGGCGAGCGCGGCGTGCGCCTGTCGGGCGGCCAGAAGCAGCGCTTGTCGATCGCGCGCGTCTTTCTCAAAAATCCGCCCATCCTCATTCTTGACGAAGCGACCAGCGCGCTTGATAACACCACCGAGATCCTCATTCAGCAGGCACTTGACGAGCTCTGCCTCGGGCGCACCACCATCGTGGTTGCGCACCGCCTCTCCACCATCAAAAATGCCGATGAGATCGCCGTGGTGGCTGACGGCAAAATCGTAGAGCAGGGCACGCACGAGGCGCTTTTGGCGCAAAACGGCACCTATGCCGAGCTTTACCGTCTGCAATTCCGTGAAAATCTTACATAAAAATTGAAATTCGTAAGAATTTCTACCTTAAAACAAAAAAGCCGCCTATGCTATCGATATTTGATAGCAAAAGCGGCTTTGTTTTTTATTTACTTCGTGTGTTTTGGGTCTGTGCGAATGGCGAAGTCCCTTGTGTTATTCCAAGATGTTGGTGGTGATCATATCAACGCCCCATGCGGCGAGCTGCGCGGCCGTTTCCGCGCTATCCACCGTCCAGGTGTTGACCTTGATGCCGTGCTCGTGGCAGAGCGCGATGTTTTCGGCCGTGAGGGCCTTGTAGTTGATGTCAAGGTCAAATTTGCCTGCCAGCAGGCGGTCAAGCAGATCCTCATCAAAGGTGGAGATTAAAAACTGTGCCGATGCCTCGGGGTGCTTGCGGCGCAGATACACGAGGTTATCGTAGCAGAAGGAGATAAAGGTGGTGTGCTCAAGGTAATCAAGTCCCGCAATGATATCGCAGATCTCGTAGATATCCTGCTCCTCAAAGGCGTTTTTCAGCTCAAGCACCGCTTCCTTTTCATACTTTTTGCAGATCTCAATGTACTCCGCAAGAGAGGGGATGCAGAGGTCACTGCGATCCTTTTTGTCGGAGGGCTTGTTGAAGATGGTGAGGCGGCGAAGCGAGTCAAAGGTGGCACCCTCTACCACGATGTTATCACCCGTGACGCGTTTGGTGTTGTCGTCGTGAATGGCCACGTATTTGCCGTCAACCGTTTTGTGGACGTCGGTTTCAATGCCCCAGTAGGTGCGATTGCCTGCCGCAACAAACGCAGCGTTGGTGTTCTCGCGTTCAAGACCGCTGCAGCCGCGGTGGGCTACCATTAAGGGCTTATTTTCACATTCGAGCTTGATCGTATTCATGAGGGGTGCCTCCTATGAGTTTATTTTTTGGGGAAACTGTCTTTTAAGCCCACCACGCGGTTAAATACACCGGGGTGCTTGCTGTCAACGCAGTAGTAGCCGTTGCGCACGAACTGGAACTTCTCGCCCGGCTTGGCATCGGCGAGCGCGGGCTCGATCTTGGCGCCCTCCACGCGGGTGAGCGAGTTCGGATTGAGGTAGTCGTTATAGGTCTTATCCTCGGGCAGGTCGGCGGGGTTTTCAATGGTCAGGAGGTTTTCGTAAAGCATGAGGGTCGTATCCTTGGCATACTTTGCGGAGAGCCAATGGATGGTGCCCTTGATCTTGCGCCCGTCTGCGGGCATATTGTTGCGCGTTTCAAGGTCTGCGGTGCACAAAATGCGCGTCACGTTGCCCTCGGCGTCTTTTACGATCTCGTTGCAACGGATGATATAAGCACCCATCAAGCGCACCTCGCCGTCGGGCTTCAGGCGGAAGAATTTGGGCGGGGGCACCTCGGCAAAGTCGGCAGCGTCGATATAGATCTCGCGCGTGAAGGGAAGTGCACGGGTACCAAGCTCGGGCTTTTGCGGATGGTTGGGGAGATCAAAGGTCTCCTCGCGGTCGGCGGGGTAGTTGGTGATCTCCACAAGGATCGGCTTTTCGATGCCCACGCGGCGGGGCGCGGTCTCACCGAGCTCGTCTCGGATGCAATGCTCCAGCATGCTGATATCTACAAGGCTGTCTGCCTTCGAAACGCCTGCCTCGCGCACGAAGCGGAAGATCGAGGTGGGCGTGTATCCGCGGCGGCGCAGCGCACAGATGGTGGGCAGACGGGGGTCGTCCCAGCCGTCAACCATGTTGTTCTCGACCAGGGAGCGCAGATAGCGCTTGGACATGACGGTATTGGTGATATTGAGACGTGCAAATTCGCGCTGCTTGGGCTTTTGCTCAAAGCCGATGTTGTCAATGACCCACTCGTAAAGCGGACGGTGGTTTTCAAATTCGAGAGAGCACAGCGAGTGCGTAATGCCCTCAAGCGCATCCTGAATGGGATGGGCATAGTCGTAAAGCGGGTAAATGCACCACTTGTCGCCCTGACGGTGATGGTGTGCGCGCACGATGCGGTAAATGGCGGGGTCGCGCATGTTCATGTTGGGGGAGGCCATGTCGATCTTCGCACGCAGGGTCTTGGCGCCGTCGGGGAACTCGCCGTTCTTCATGCGCTCAAACAGGTCAAGGTTTTCCTCCACCGTACGGTCGCGATAGGGGCTGTTGGTGCCCTTTTCCGTGAGGGTGCCGCGCGTTTGGCGCAGCTCCTCTGCGGTGAGGTCGCACACGTACGCCTTGCCGTCCTTGATGAGCTTGATGGCATACTCGTAGCACTTGTCAAAGTAATCCGAGCCGTAGAACACGCCGCCCGTCGGGGTAGCGCCCAGCCAGCAGAGGTCCTCGTAGATCGAATCCACGAACTCGGTATCCTCCTTGGTGGGGTTGGTGTCGTCGTAGCGGAGATTGAACAGACCCTTGTACTTCTGCGCGGTCTCCACGTTGATCATAATGGCCTTGGCCGAGCCGATGTGCAGATAGCCGTTCGGTTCGGGGGGGAAGCGAGTGTGAATCTTCAGATCGGGATTCTCGGCGAGATCCTTGTCGATGATGTCGTGAATAAAATTACTGTTGATGATTTCTTCCATAATTTTTATGCCTCTGCTTATTTTAAAGTTTCGATCATTGCCTCAATACGGGCAAAGACGCGCTCGCGTCCCAGCACCTGCATCACGGCATACATATCGGGGGAATTGAGACGGCCCGTCACGGCCACGCGCAGGAACATACTGACGTCGGCCACGCTGCCCTTAAAGCTTTCTGGGCTTTCCTTGTAGGCCTTCATATCGGCGGCAAAGCCGAGCGCGTCGGCCACGGCCTTGATCTTATCAAACCACACGTTCATATCGTCGCCCGCGTCATAGGTCTCCATGAAGCCTTCGAGCGCCGCCTTGATATCGGCGGAGTCAAACTGTGCGGGGTAGGTGTCGGTCACGGCAAACCAGTCGTCAAAGAAAAAGTCGAGGTAGGGGCGCACGTCAGCCAGTACGGCAAAGTCCTTGCGGGGCTTTTTGCCGCCGCGGCCGATGGCAAGGATCGATTTGGTGTAAGCCTCGTTTTCGCTCAGGTGATCGAAGAGCTCACGGTCAAAGTCCTTTGCCCATTCGGTCACCTCGCGGTAAATTTGGTCGGTAGACATACGCGAGATCACGTTTTTGGAAACGTCGCGCAGCTTGGCAGCATCGAACAAAGAGCCTGCGGGGTTCATCTTTTTATAAGAGAATTTGAAGTTATCGACGGGGGCGTCGGGATTTGCACGGCGCCAATCCTCAAAGTTGGAATTGAGCACCGTCATCAGATATTCGTAAACCGATGCCACGGGGAAGCCCGCCTCGCGGTAGTAGGTCAGCGCCAGCTCGGGGTCCTTGCGCTTCGAAAGCTTGCGCTTCGAGTCGCCGTCCATCTTCATCAAGGGGCCGATGTGCAGATACTTCGGGGGCTTGAAGCCGAGGGCACGGAAGAGCTGGAGATGGAAGGGCAGGGTCGGCAGCCATTCATCACCGCGCACCACGTGCGTGGTGTGCATCAGATGGTCGTCTACCGCGTGTGCGAAATGGTAGGTCGGAATGCCGTCGGATTTCAGCAGCACGTGGTCAATGTCGTTTTCGGTTAGCTCCAGGTTGCCCTTGATGAGGTCGGTGAAGCGGATCTTGTTTTCAAGCGAGCCCGTGGAACGGAAGCGCAGCACCCAGGGCAGCCCCGCGTCAAGCGCGGCCTTGATATCCTCCATCGGACGGTCACGCCACACGGCCCACTTGCCAAAGTAGCCGTAGTTGGCCTTTTCAGCCTCCTGACGGGTGTGGATATCGGATAATTCTTCCTCGGTGCAAAAGCAAGGGTATGCCATGCCGAGCAGCACCAGCTGCTTGGCAAATACGTGATAGATGGCTGCGCGCTGGCGCTGACGGTAGGGGCCGTAAATGCCGTTGTCGCCGTCAACCGTGGCGCCCTCATCAAAATGGATGCTGTAATGCTTGAGGGATTCGATCAGTACCTCCACGGCACCTGCCACCTCGCGCTTGGCGTCGGTATCCTCCACGCGCAGGAAGAGTGTGCCGCCCGATTGGTGGCACATACGCTCGGAGGTGAGACCCTGCACGAGATTGCCAAGATGCACGAAGCCCGTGGGGCTGGGTGCCATACGAGAAACGATCGCGCCCTCAGGCAGGCTTCTCGGCGGGAACTCTGCCTCAATATCCTCGGGCGTTTTGGTCACGTGCGGGAATAATAATGTTGCAAGTGCTGTTGTATCCATAGTGTACCTCTGTTTATATAATGTTGCGATTTAATACAATCTTGATAAAGCCTCGGCCAGCGTGGCATTTTCTCCGTGGCCGGGATAGAGCACGGTGCTATCGTTAAGCGCGGCGATCTTTTTAAGGGAAGCGGCAAGCATCTGTGGGTCGCCGCCGTAAAGATCGTAGCGACCGTAGCCGGCGGCAAAGATCGTGTCACCCGTGAAGGCGATATCCCCGCACAAAAACAGCGAGGAGCCGCGTGTGTGCCCGGGTGTGTGCATCACACGAAGCGAAAGGGCACCGAAGGTGAGGGTGTCCCCGTCGTCAAACAATACGTCGGCCTCGGGATAGGTCTTGTCCGCGCCGAAAATGACCGCATAGGCGTTCTTTTCGCCGTCGGAGGGCAGATCACGGTCCTCACGTGAAAGATAGATCCGCGCCCCTGTTTTGGCTTTGACATCAGCGAGTGTGAGAAGATGATCAAAGTGCCCGTGTGTGAGCAGGATGGCGTGCAGCACGGCGCCCGTTTCCCGCAATGCCGTCAGCACGTCTGCTGCGGGGGCGGAGCAATCGACGAGCACGGCGTCCTTCCCCTCGGTCACCAAAAAGCAATTGCTCGCAAATCCGCCGGGGGTGAGATTTTTAATATCCATGCCGTCTCACCTCTCTTTATTCTTTGCCATTATTAAATCAGTATACCACATTTTGCCGTGCTTGTCTATAAGTAATAGTGAAAATATAATTATAAAATTATAAAAAGGGCTGCCTCAAATCGCGTTTGAGGCAGCCCTTCGTGCGTTTTGTTATTAGTCTTCTTCTACAAAGCCGTCACGCAGTGCGATCTTCCAGTAACCGGAAAGCTTCGCGTCGGTGAAGATGTTGGGGCAGAAGAAATCGGCATCTACGCCGGAAAGCTTCTTGCCTACCAGAGAGGTGTTCTGGTTGTAGACAACGGGAATGACGGGCATATCTGCCATCAGCATGGCCTCAGCCTCTTTGAGCAGGGCGGCACGCTTCTTTTCGTTTTGCTCGTTTTGCGCCGCGTCAATCTTGGCGTTGTAGTCAGCGCTGTTATAGCCGGTGATGTGGGGGTTCAGCGTGTAAACGGTCTTGCCGTTTGCATCGACCGTGGCCGAGTAGCTGTTGCCGGAGAAGGCTGCGGCAAAGGGTGCCAGGTAGGACATTGCCGTGGGTGCGTTGGCAACCAGATCAAGTGCGATCACGTCAAAGTTGCCGGACTTCAGGGCGTTTCTGTAAAGGCTTTCGTAAGCACCGGTGCCGACCTCTTCGCCCTTTTCGTTGGAGGTCATGATCTGCTGGATGCCCAGCTTGTTAAGGCTTACGTTGACAAAGCCAAGAGATTTCCAAGCGGCTACGGCCATCTCGCCCATCTTCACGTGGGTCTCGCTCTGTGCGTTTACGGTAAGGGTGAAGGTGTAATCGGCAGGATTGATGCCGGCATCGCTCAGCAGCTTCTTCGCTTCGGTCAAGGCGGCGGAGGTGGAAAGGTAGCTTTCTGCCTTGTCGCGGAAGGTCGCGCTCTTGTCGGCGCGGTAAAGCAGGGACTGCGGAACAAGGGCCCCGGCTGCCTCTGCATATACCATGGCTTCTGCAATTGCCTCGCGGTCAAGCACCATGGAAAGCGCCTTTCTCACGGCTACGTTATCAAAGGGAGCCACGGACTGGTTGATGTAATATACGTGGGTGGAATTGGCTGCGGTGGTGTCCAGCTTCTTCAGCACGTCGTCATAGTCGCCGTTGCGTGCGGCAAGCGGAATGTAACCGAAGTAGTAAATGCAGCCGGCCTCGCCGCTGTTGAAGTTGGCGAGCTGGTCGACGGCGGGAGTGCTGTAGTCTACCACGATGCGGTAGGGTCTGACGTACTTGTCGTAATCGTCCTTGCTGCGGTCACGGTAGTAATAGCCGTTGCGCTCAAGGAGGAAGCCGTCTTTGCCCTTGAAGTCCATGGAGTTGATCATAAAGGGACCGCTGCACACGATCTCATCACCGATCTTGCCCCAAACTTCCTTTTCAATGGGGTTACCGTTTGCATCAAGCTCGGTAGAAACCACCGTGCCGGTGTCAACCTTGTCGGCGCGCAGGGGGTAAAGCGCGGGGCTGGTCAGAACAGGCAGGAAGGTATCAATGTCAATGTCGCGCTCAAACTCGATCTCCAGGGTCTGGGGATCGGTTACCACAACGCCGAGGTGGTCAACGCTGTCCTCACCTGCGGCAATGTTACGTGCATTTTTAATGTCAAACAGCATACCGACTGCGGGGTGAGAGGTGCCCTTCGAGAACAGACGCAGGAATGCATACTGTGCATCGGAAGCGGTCAGCATAACGCCGTCGGACCATTTGGTTTCTTTGAGGGTAAGGATCAGCTTATAGGTGCCGTTTTCCTTGTCCACCTCGTAGTCGTAATCGTCAACCAGAGCCTTTTTCACGTCGCCGTCCTCATCGGCGGTAAAGAGACCCTCGTAGATCAGGGAAACGATCTGCAGAGTTGCCTGATTATCAAAGGCGTTCAGCGGATCCACGTCGTAAACGGGCTCGCTCAAGTACATGCGGATGTAAGCACCTTTGTCGTAGATGCCGTGCGAGCAGCCTGCAAGGCAGAGCACGAGACATACAAGGCAAAGCGTGAGTGCCACGATGCGTTTCATCATTTTCGGTAATCCTCCTTGGTGGGGTAATGCGGTCAATTGGCACACAATACCATATTAACGATTTACATTATAGCACAACTGAAATTCGATTTCAAGCGTTGGATGTCATAAAAGGAAAAGGTTTGGACACTTGCACAATATTTGGATAAAAAAATGGGCAAGTTTCACATAGTGAAAGCGAAAATGGGGACAATAACAGAAGATTGGTGAAGCGGGAGGAAAATATGGCGGATTATATGCGCAGTGACCTTGCAAGAGAATGCGGCTGTCTGAGGGAGCAGGAGGGGATATGCGTGACACGCGCCGAGATCGGCGGTCGGGAGATTTTGCGCGTGCGAATTAAGGATCCCGACGTTGCGCGGCGGATCGGAAAGCCGTGCGGCAGATACGTGACGGTGGCGCTCGGTGACGGGGCGTCTTTCGGGGCGGAAACAGCGCGCGTGCTGAGCGTGGAAATGCGGGAAATGGCGGAACGTATGGCGGGTAAACGGATCAGTAAGGATTTTTCGGTGCTCGTGGTGGGGCTCGGAAACGCCGACATGATCGCCGATGCCTTGGGGCCCGCAACGGTGAAGAAGGTGAGCGTGACGCGCCATGTGTCTAGGCCCTGCGACGCGCCGCAGCTCGGAGGTGGCGTGTGCAGGCTCGCGGCCTTTGCGCCGGGCGTTGTGGGGCAAACGGGGCTCGAAACCGTTGAGCTGGTGCGCGGGGCGGTGGCAGCGGTTGCACCCGATCTTGTGATCGCGGTGGATGCGCTGGTCGCGCGGGAGACGGCACATCTGGGTGCCACCGCGCAGCTTTCGGATACGGGTGTGCAGCCGGGCGGCGGTATCGGGGCTGCGCGCCCCGCCGTGACCGCCGAGGCCTTAGGGGTGCCCGTCATGGCGCTCGGTATCCCCACCGTGGTGGAAAGCGAGACGCTGGTAGGGGATGCGCTGGTGCGCGTCGGCGTAGACCGCCGGACCCCTGCATTTGCCGATTTGGTGCATCACGGGGAGAGTTTTTTCGTCACGCCAAAGGAAATTGATCTCTTGTTACCGCTGCTCTCCGATCTGCTTGCACGCGCAATTGAACGCGCCTTTGCCGTGGGACTATCGAACTGAAAAAGGGGCTGCGTCATTCGCGCAGACCCAAAACACACGAAGTGAATAAAAAATAAAGCCGCTTTTGCTATCAAATATCGATAGCATAGGCGGCTTTTGCTTTAAGGTAGAAATTCTTACGAATTTCATTTTTATGTGTTTATGTGTGTTTTTTAGACGCGCTCTCGGCACTCGACGTATGCCCATACGGCTATCGTGCCGAGATCACGCCTTCTGCATCAAACGACTCAGCCTCTTTTGGCTTTTTATTTTTTCAGCGTCTTCACGAACGCTTCCATGCGATTGAGCGCTTCGGCAATGTGCTTGACCGAGTAAGCGTAGGAGATGCGTGCAAAATCCTCGCCGCCCTCGCCGAATGCGGTACCGGGCACGATGGCACACTTGTATTCGTTGAGCAGTCTGTCGCAGAACTCCTCCGCGCCAAGGCCGAACTTGCCGATCTCGGGATAGATGTAAAAGGCACCTTCGGGCTCAAAAACGTCGATGCCGATGTCGGTGAGGCCCTTGTAGATGTAGCGGCGGCGACGGTCGTACTCTGCCACCATCATGGCAATGTCGGGGTCGCCGTTTTTCAGCGCCTCGATGGCGGCAAACTGGCTGGTCGTGGGTGCACACATGATGGCGTACTGATGGATCTTGAGCATCTGCTCCGAGAGGGGGGCGGGGGCTGCAAGATAGCCCATGCGCCAGCCCGTCATGGCATAGGCCTTCGAGAAGCCGCTGGCAATGATGGTGCGCTCCCACATACCGTCAAGGGAGGCGATCGACACGTGCTGTCTGCCGTAGGTCATCTCGGCGTAGATTTCGTCGGAAAGAATGACGATATTGGTGTCGCGCAGCACCTCTGCGATGCCCTCAAGCTCCTCGCGCGTCAGAATAGCGCCGGTGGGGTTGTTCGGGAAGGGCAGCACCACCATTTTGGTTTTCGGCGTGATGGCGGCGCGCAGCTCCTCGGGGGTGAGCTTGAATTTGTTTTTCACCGTGGTCTTGACGGTCACGGGAACACCGCCCGCCATGGTCACGATCGGCTCATAGCAAACAAAGCACGGGGTGGGGATAATGACCTCATCGCCGGGCTCGACGACGGCGCGGATCGCAAGGTCAATGGCCTCGCTGCCGCCCACGGTCACCACGGTTTCGGTGGGGTCATAGGAAATGCCGAAACGGCGCTTTAAATAAGTGGAGATCTCCGCGCGAAGCTCCGGCATGCCGGCGTTGGAGGTGTAATAGGTCTTGCCCTTTTGCAGGCTTTCAACGCCTGCCTCGCGAATGTGCCACGGGGTGACAAAATCGGGTTGGCCTACCGTCAGGCCGATTACATCTTTCCTGCCGTCAAGCAGATCGAAAAATTTGCGGATGCCGGATTTTTTCAGATCCACTACGGTGCGGGAAAGGACAGAAGAATAGTCGATCATCAGTTGCAGTTTCCTCTCTCATCGATCTCCTCGATGCCGTATACCACGCCCTTGTCCTTGTATTTGCGCAGTACAAAGTGCGTTGCGGTAGAAACGACCTCCTCGATGGTGGCGAGCTTTTGTGCCACGAAATAGGCAACCTCTTTCATGGTCTTGCCCTCGATCTGCACGCAAAGGTCGTAGCCGCCCGACATGAGATACAGGCTCTGTACCTCGGGGTAGCTGTAGATTTTTTCCGCCACGCGGTCAAAGCCGCGATCCATCTGGGGCGTGATCTTCACCTCGATCAGGGCAGAAACGTACTCGCGGTCGGTTTTGTCCCAGTCAATGAGGGTCTTGTAGCCGACGATCACGCCGTCCTTTTCGTATTGCTTGATGATCTTTTTGATGTCGCCCGCCTCCTTGCTGCACATCACGGCGAGCTGCTCGGCCGTCAGGGTGGCGTCGTTTTCAAGTAAAGTAAGAATGGTGTCCATGCTTAAACCTCCGTTTCGGTATTTTTGCTTAATTTTTGCAGGATGTTATCATAGGTCAGGCCGTATTTTACGGCAATGTCACGGGCGTAGCTCTTGCCGTCCGGCTTGGTGCGCCAGATGCGGAAGGAGCGTCGGCCCTCTTCCTCAATGCCTGCTACCAGCGTGTCGATGGGCGCGCCGCCCTTGGGCACGGTGCGCGCGTTGATCGCATCGATCTCGCCCGCCAGCTCATGCAGGTGGGTAGAGAAAATGGCGCGGCATTTGGCCATCGAAAGCCCCGCCAACACCTCGGCGGCAATGTAGGAGGCCTCAAAGGAGCCGGTAGAGGAGAGGGTTTCGTCCAAGAGCACCAGGCTTTGGTCGCTGATGGCGTCGAAGATCTCGCCGAGTCGCGCGCATTCCTCGCCCAAGCGTCCCTTGTCAATGGTGTCGTCGGCACCGGTGGGGAAGTGCGTGAAAATGGCGTCCACGGGGCTGACGGCCGCCTTGTCGGCGGGCACGGGCAGGCCGAGCTGTGCCATGGCTTGAATGATGCCCACGGCGCAGGTCACCACGGATTTGCCGCCGCGGTTGGGGCCGCTCAACACGTAAATGCCCGCGTTTTCATCGAAATCAATGTCGTTTTTCACCATCGCACCGTCGGTCTTGAGAGCCACGGCGGGATTGTAAAAGCCGGTTGCCGTAAAGGCGCGCTGCGCGGCAGGCAGGATCTCGGGTACGGTCAGCGTGCCGTTTTTGATGGTCAGGGCACGAATAAGATTGGTGCCCTTCATGAGAAATTCAAATTCGGGCAGGAGCCCCAGCAAAAAGTCGGTGTTTTCAAGAACGTAGGCCTGCACGATCTTTTTCCAGGAGCGCAGCGAGTGACGGTAAACGTCGTTGATGGCCGAGGTAAAGGCCAGGGAAAGCGCGGTCTTTTGGTTTTCGGTTTGCTTTTTGCCGAAGGGAACCAGCTCGGCAATGCAGGTGTATTCGTCGTTTTTCAGATTGAGACGCAGGATCTTTTGCAGGGTGTCGCCCGAACGGAAGGGCTCGGAATTGATGGCCAGCACGCCCGCATCGCGCGGACGGAGCTGCGCATCAAGGTTGACGCCCACCGTCACGCTTTTGATCTCGCGCACACGGCTGGTCAGCTCCTCAAGGCGACGGTTGAGATCAACGTAATATTCGCTTTCCACCAGCTTCGCGATGTGGTCGCGCAGCAGGCAAAGGGCAGCGCTTTGATAGTCGTGTTTTTCGCGGCACAGACCCTCGTAAAGCACGTCGATGCTCGAAATATACAGCTCGATCTCGGTAATGCCCGTCAGATAGTCGGCGGTATCACCGCTGTCGACCTCGAGGCGGCGCAGCTCCATAATGTCATAGAGCACGGGCATCAGCTTGCCGATCGTGCGCGTGATCTCCTCGTGCGCGAGAAGATCCGCAAATACGGCCTCGCGATAGCGGATCACGTCGGGGTCGGTGGTAATAAACTCCGACAGGGAGGCGGTTTTGAGGGGGAGGATCTCGCTAAGGCCCAGCTCCTCTAACGTAAAATCGTCGATGTGCAGGGCGGCCTTTTCCCTGATATCGCGTTCCTTTGTGGCTTTGTCGGGAAACAGTAAGCTGAAGTCGGTCAGTTCGATATCCGCCATAGCAACCTCCTTGTGACAACATTATAATGTAAAAGTATAGCACAATATTTTGCAAAAATCAAGACGTTACAAAAAATTCATTTCCCCCTCACAAAGCATCTTGCAAAAAGCCCCGCGCTGTGCTACAATGGTAAAAAACGCGAAAAGGAGGAGAACAATGAAAGACGATACGCAAATGCCGTGCGTGTGCGCGGCGGGTGATGCGTTGCTCCCTTGCGCGTTCTCGCCCTTTTCGGCGGAGAAAATTTTGGCGGGGCGTGCCTTTGACAATTTGGCCGAGATCTGGTTTCCCGATCTGCGTAAGCACCGCGCTCTGCGGGCGCTGGGCTTGCCCGAGTGCGAGATCACGGGCAACAGCTCCGATTATGATAAGCTGTGCGCCTTTTTGTCTGTGCTGCCGCAGCTGGGCGGCACCACGCTTTACGATGATGCAAGAGCAGATCTGCTGGCGCTGGGCTGCACGCTGACGCCGAACGCGGAAAACGCTTCTGCCATTTGGCAGGAAACGACACGCTATCTGTGTGAGCATCGGGTCTCACCCGCAGACGTTTGTGCCGAAAAACGCACCACGTTTGTGGACTTTTTGCCGCAAACGGCATGGGAGATCCACCGCCTTCCCTCTGCCGCCGTGCCCGTCATGTCCTGCGACGCACTGGCAGATCTTTGCGGCGCTGCGTTTGCAACATGTATCGATACGGTATCGAAAAACAGTGGTATTCGCATCGAGAGCATGGCGGATCTTGAGCAGGCGCTTCTTGTTGCTCTTGATGTGGCCTTTGCCGGCGGCTGCCGCGCCGTGTCGGTTGATCTTTCCGATCTGTTTCGCTTTGTCCGCCCCGATCCTTACCATGCCGACCTCGCGCTGAAGCGTGCGCTGGCGGGGGATGCTGGCAAGCTCACCGAGGAGGAGCTGCTGCTTTTCCGCGCGCAGCTTTTGCGCACGCTGGGGGGCGCGCTTGTCCGCCGTGGCGGCAGACTGTTGTTGTCCTTTTCGCGCCAAACCGATACCGTTTACACGCCTTTTTCGCCCAAAGCCGTGAAAGAGCTGCTTTCCGATCTTGATGCGCGTGGGGCGCTTGTGCCCACCTGCCTTTCCCTTGCCCCCACGGACGTAACGGCGGGGATCGCCCCCCTGTTCGGTGCATTTGCCGCGTCCGACGGCACGCCGCGCCTGTTTTTCGGTATTGCGGGGCAGGGCGCCACCCGGGCCGATCTTGCCGGGGCATGGCGCTTGTTCTGCCGACAAGGCGCCACATCCTTGTGCCTTGGCGTGACCGATGTGTCGCGCGGCTTTCTCCTGCACCGCGGTGTCGCGCGTTTGGCTGCCGCAGTAGCCGCCGAGACAGCCGATTGGGCGGACAACGGTGCCGATTTTTCAAAAAAAACACCTCCGTGCGAGGCGATATGCAGCGACATTTCTCTGCGCGCTGCGGCCTTTTTTGGTGCCGAGCGCTGAGACCGATCAGTAAGGGGCTGCGCCAAGTGACGCAGCCCCTTTTTGCTTGCTTTTTCGCGCTTTTTTATATTTTTTGCCGAAAAAAAGAGTTTTTCTTTTTTTCATCGTATTTTATTATTGCAATTAATGAAATTACCCGCAAAAATTAAGGGAAGGAGAAAGCACCGTGTCCGATATCAAGCAAAAGCTTTTTGAACGCGAAAGGCGCACGTTTTCACCCTATGCTTTTTTCTCGGCCGACACGAAGGGCAGGGAGCATGAGGGAACGGCGTGTGATATGCGCACCGATTTTCAGCGCGATCGCGATCGCATCATACATAGCCAGTCCTTTCGCCGTTTGATGTATAAAACGCAGGTCTTTCTTGCCCCTGCCGGTGATCACTACCGCACGCGTCTGACGCACACGCTTGAGGTGACGCAGATCGCACGCACCATTGCCCGATCTCTGTTTTTGAACGAGGATCTCACCGAGGCGATCGCCCTCGGGCACGATCTCGGCCACACACCCTTCGGTCATGCCGGCGAGGTTGTGATGCGCCAATGCTTCGATCCGGAATTTTCGCACAATATGCAGGGCGTGCGCGTGGTGGAGAAGCTCGAAAACAACGGTCACGGTCTCAATCTCACGGCCGAGGTGCGCGACGGCATTGCCCATCACTCGGGGCCGCAGATGCCGAAAACGCTCGAAGGGTGCGTGATACGCCTGGCCGATCGCATTGCATATATCAATCACGATATTGACGATGCCCTGCGTGCGGGCATACTCCGTCACGAGGAGATTCCCGCAGGGCTGCGTGAGATCCTCGGAAACAGTCACGGGGAGCGTATCAACACCATGGTCTCCTCGGTGGTGCGCGCCAGCACCGACCGTGCAGAGATCGTCATGGAGCCCGATATCTGGGAGGCGACCGACCGCCTGCGTGACTTTTTGTTTGAGCGCGTGTATCGCGACAATGCCGCAAAGGACGAGGAGGTCAAGGCCAAGGCCATGCTGGCGCAGCTCTTCGAATACTTTGAAAACCATCCCGAAAGCCTCCCCCTCGACTGTCTCGAAACGATCAGTAAGGAGTCGGTCGGGCGTGCGGTATGCGATTATCTTTCCGGTATGACCGATCGGTATGCCATTGAGCTGTATCGCGAGATCTTTATCCCGGAGGTGTGGCGCGTCAAATGATACCGAAGCAAGTTATAGAAGAGATCCGTCACCGCTGCGACATCGAGGATGTGATCGGCTCCTACGTGACGCTCAAGCGCGCAGGCTCCAATCGCAACGGGCTCTGCCCCTTTCACAGCGAAAAAACTCCCTCGTTTACCGTATTTCCCGCCACGCAAAGCTTTTATTGCTTTGGCTGCGGCGCGGGTGGTGACGTCATTACCTTCACGCAAAAAATGGAGAATCTCGACTACGTGGCGGCCCTTGAAATGCTTGCCACAAGGGCGGGTATCTCCATTCCGAACGACCCCACACCGGGGGGCAGCCCGACGATTCCGCGTCGGCGTATTTATGAAATGAATTTGGAGGCGGCCAAGTTTTTCCGCGCTGCGCTTTTTGATCCCGTTTTGGGGCGAGAGGCAATGGCGTATCTGGTGGAGCACCGCCGTCTCACGGGTGCCACCATCAAGCGCTTTGGCCTCGGCTTTGCGCCCAATGACTTCGGCATGCTCACCAATCACATGAAAAAGGCGGGCTTCACCGAGGCGGAGCTGATTGCGGGCTTTCTTTCCAAGAAGTCGCAGCGTGGCACGCTCTTCGATCTTTTTCGCAACCGCATCATTTTTCCCGTCATCGATACCGCAGGCAACATTGTGGCCTTTGGCGGCCGTGTGATGGATGACAGCAAGCCCAAGTACCTCAATTCCTCCGATACCCCCGGCTTTAAAAAGAGCCGTGTGCTCTTTGGCCTGAATTACGCCAAGGAATACTGCGGGGAGGAGTTGATCCTGTGCGAGGGGTACATGGATACCATTGCGATGCACGCTGCGGGTTTCCAGAACGCCGTGGCAACCCTCGGCACGGCGATCACCGCCGAGCATGCGCGCTTGATCTCACGCTACACCAAGCGCGTGATCATCAATTACGATAGCGATGAGGCAGGGCAGAAGGCGGCCGATAAGGCCATGCAGCTCCTTGACGAGGTCGGCATGCCCGTGCGCGTGCTGAAGCTGCAGGGAGCCAAGGATGCCGACGAATTCATCAAAAAATTCGGCAACGATGCCTTTCATTCTTTGCTGCGATCCAGCAGCGCGGCCTTTGATTTTAAAATGGACAAGTCTCTCGCAAAATATGATCTTGCCACCACCGACGGCAAGATCCGCGCCGCAAGAGAGCTGACCTCGCTGATCGCCGCCACCCATTCGGGTGTAGAGCGTGAGCTCTATTTGAACACCGCCTCCGCCAGGCTCGGCATTTCGGTGGAAAGCCTTGCCAACGACGTCAAGCGTGCGCGGATGCGGCAGATCCGTGAGGCACGGCAGAAGCAGAGCCGCGACCTTGAGCTGACGGCAAGACATTTCGGTGATCGCGTCAATCCGGATGCCGCCAAGGACCCCGCCGCGGCTGCAGCGGAGGAGGTCGTGCTCGGCCTGCTGCTGCTCTTTTCCGAGCATCGTAAGCTTTGTGCTACGGGCACGATTACGCTCACGCCGGAGGACTTTTTCACCGATCTCGGCAGACGTGTGTTCGTTGCCGTGATCGACGCGGAAAAAAGCGAGGACGGGTTCTCGTTTTCTGCGCTCGGTGAGCAATTCTCGCCCGATGAAATGGGCAGACTTGTTCGCTTGCAGCAGGATAGACAAAACTTAAACAACAACGGCAAAGAGGTGCTTGTGCAGGCCGTTGATACGCTGATCTCCCTGCGCCGTGCGCGGGAGGCGAGAGCGAGCGGCGATTTCACCAGTGAGCTGGCCGCCCGCCGTGCGCGGATAAAAAAGAAACAAGAAGGAAACTGATGAAGGAGATAAAAAACATGAGTGCAAAAAAGGAATTATTGGAAAAGGAGCCGGCGGGCAACGAGGCAGAGGCCTCCCTTACGGCAGAAAAGACTCTTGAGAAAAAGGTGGATATGGATGGCCTGATCGAAAAGGGCAAAAAGGGCGATCTTTCGACCAGCGACCTCGACGAAGCCATGGAAAACATGGATTTCGATATGGATAGCCTCGAAAAGCTCTACGAGGCCTTTGAAGACAACGGCGTTTCCTTGCCCGATGAGCTTTCCTCCAGCGAGATCACAGAGATCGAGCACGAGGTGGAGCGCTTCGGCGGCGGCGAAAACATGGAGCGTATGCTTGAGCAGGAGGGCCTGTCTATCGACGACCCCGTGCGTATGTACCTCAAGGAGATCGGCAAGGTGCCGCTTTTGAACGCGGAGCGCGAAAAGGAGCTCGCCGAGCGTATGGCCGAGGGCGATGAGGATGCCAAGACCGAGCTGGTGGAGGCCAACCTGCGTCTGGTGGTGAGTATCGCCAAGCGTTACGTCGGCAAGGGTATGTTCTTCCTTGATCTCATTCAGGAGGGCAACCTTGGCCTGATGAAGGCGGTCGATAAATTCGACTATACCAAGGGCTATAAGTTCTCCACCTACGCCACCTGGTGGATCAGACAAGCCATCACCCGTGCCATTGCAGACCAGGCGCGTACCATCCGTATCCCCGTACATATGGTAGAGACCATTCATAAGGTCTCCCGCTATCAGCGTCAGATGCTGCAGGAGCTTGGTCGTGAGCCCACCCCCGCCGAGATCGGTGAGAAGATGGGCATGAGCGCCGAGCGTGTGCGCGAGATCATGAAGGTGGCGCTCGATCCCGTTTCTCTCGAGACCCCCATCGGCGAGGAGGAGGATAGCCACCTTGGCGACTTCATTCCCGACGAGGATACGCCCTCGCCCTCCGAGGCTGCTTCCACCACCATTTTGCGTGAGGTGATCGAGCGTGAGCTCAACACCCTTACCCCCCGAGAGGCACACGTGATCAAGCTGCGCTTCGGTCTGTACGACGGCAGAACGCGTACGCTTGAGGAGGTGGGCAAGGAGTTTGATATCACGCGCGAGCGTATTCGCCAGATCGAGTCCAAGGCATTGCGCAAGCTGCGCCATCCCAGCCGTGCGCGCCACTTGCGCGGCTTCCTCGATTGATTTTATAATTATTGTGTAATTAGCACAACTTTGTCATAAGCCGCTTTGGCAAAGTGATGATTTTTTTGACGTGCGCGAAAATGTTTTTTTGCGGCTTTTGTGGAAGATGACCGCGTTTTTGCCACCCATGGCTAGTAACCGTCACATTCCACACAAAAACCTCACTTGACAAATATTTCAAATTGGTGTATTATATTTTTATAAATATGTCGCGTGCGCATATGGCACGCGTGGGAGGTCCTGTATGAAGAAAAAAATCCTGTGTTTGCTGCTTGCCGTGTTGATGCTTGCCCCCTTGATGGCGGGCTGCTCCCAGACCGGCACGATCGAGAGCATCAATGAGGAAGCATCGCGCTTTACCAATACGCTCAACGTCTGGCTTGTGACCGAAAGCAAGCTGGTTGCTGATGCCAGCGCTGTGATCCTGAAGGGCATTACGCCCCAGAAGGAGGAGCACAAGACCTTGACCGACGAGGAAAAGGCCGTTGTAGCTGCCATGACCGAGGAGCAAAAGGCTGCATGGTATCAGGTTTGGGAGGTCAGCGAGGGCGTCAATAAGCTGACGAAGGCAAAGTATAAGACCAAGCTGAACCTGAAGTTCTACCTGGAGAGCGACTATTACGCCGCCGTTGAGGCCGCGTTCAAGAAGCACGAGGAGAGCATTGCGGCAGGTAACGTAACCGTTGAAAACAAGACCGAGGAGACCGTTCTTAACGAATACGGTATTCCCGAGCTGAAGTATCCTTCCGTGGCTGATTACGAGGTGGATATCCTCTTCGTCGGCAACTATGAAAAGTACAACAACTACGTGAAGAACAAGTGGTTGGTGGATATTCGCTCGCATCTGAGCGCTGCAGCTGTGAAGCTCGGCTCTTATGTCAGCCTCTCCTATCTTACCAGCGCCGCTGTGGACGGCTCCGTGTACGCGCTGCCCAACAACCACGGCGTCGGTGAATACGTGTATGTCCTTGCCGATAAGAAGCTGCTTGATTCTTACAACAGCGACCTGACCGGCGCGACCCTCTATGACACCGCATTCAGAGATTATCTCGACTACGTTTACGCCACCTACACCGATAGCAACAAGGTCTACCCCATTTACAGCGAAAGCGGCAAGATCGATCTTGATTACGCACACTACTGGGGCTATGACTTTGATACCGCTGCCGGCCTCGCCGTACAGAACCCCGGACAGTTTAACATTTTTGGCGATAACAATTACAACAAGACCGAGCTTGGCAACACCAACCTGCTGACCGACGCTGCCTACATGAAGGCGCTTGCCAACAAGACGCATTACGAGAAGACCGAAGCTTACCTCACGCAGGATCCCGATGTACCCGCAGCTATCCGCGTGGTCAAGGGCGGCTGGGAGATGAAGGCTGCTTACGAGGCAAAGGGCTATGAGGTTATGGTTATGCAGTATCCCACGCTGAACGACGATGAGGTCTATTCCTCCATGTTCGCGGTCGGTGCCTACACCGTCAGCGACGAGCGTTCCGCTGAGATCCTGACCTTCCTCAACACCAATGCCGAGGTGCGTAACATCCTGCAGTACGGTATTGAGAATACGAACTACACGCTCGAGAGCGTTGAGATCGACGGCAAAACCTACAGCTACGCAAAGCCCACCAGAGACAACATCTACGTGATGGATGTCGACAAGACGGGTAATGTGTTCCTTACGTATCCGAGCAGCGCTGACGAGGTGCTTCGCTGGGAGTACGAGAAGCAGCAGAACCTTGAGATGATCAAGTACCCCACGCTGGGTCTGAGCTTTTCCAGCCAATATAAGATCGACGAAAAGAACGTGCGTGTGATGAACGCCGTTTCCGAAAAGCTGGCTGCGGTGATCGCCAATATGACGACCGCTGCTGAGGTGGAGGCGCTGTATGCCAACGCTTGCTCCAATGCAGCCAGTGACAGATACATGGCTATCATGATCCTCGATTATATTGGTACCGAGGTGACCTACACCATGAACGGTGAGACCCACACGGTGGATGCCGATGCTTTGCGCGAGGCGCTGAAGCTGATGGCGCAAACCACGCCCGATGAGCCCAAAACCGGTGAGGAGGCACTGCAGTCGCCTTATTACCTGTACTATGACTGGGCGGTTCGCAACGAGATCATCGTGGTAAAGAACCCCGGTCTTGCATAATTTTCTACCATAATATAATAAGAGGCGCTCCGCGTGCATTGCATCGGAGCGCCTCTTCCTTTTTATATCCAGTTTTTGAGTGAAAAACGCTCTGTTTCTGCGATCTCATCGCACATATAAAGTGCGGTCTGCCTGTTTTTTTCAAAGGTGACTGCATCGCCGCAGCGAATGGCGTATTCCATTTCCACCAGGTGCTCGCTCATGCGCTCGAGCGTGTGCGCGGAAACCGAAATGCCGAGTAGGTCGCGTTGCCGATCCCAATAGTCGAAAAGCGCCCCTGCCTCCGCCTCGGCAGCTTCAACCTCCGGTAAGGCCGTCAGCTGCTCGGCTAACGTGTCGCACACTTGTGTCACGTAGCAGGTGTTTGTCACGATTGCCGCAAGCAGCAAAAGAAAAATGCAAATGGAGACTGCAAAGCTTTTCATGTGTCGCGCTCCTTATCAATGCAATAAAAGTTTTCCTCGTCGTCAATTCCCAAAAAGAAAATGCTGCGGCTGCTTTTACCGTGCCCTGTGAGGTATTTTTCAAGCCATGAGCGATCCTTTCTCAGCAAGCGCAAATTGTAGTCGTTGATCTTTCCGTCCTCAATCAGGGCGTGCATAATGCCGTTTTCCTTCAATTTAATATCAAGATCCTCGGCGCTGGGTGGAGAGGCCTGCCTTTTTAATATGATGGATATTTTCCCGTTTTGCTCAAGAATGGCGTAATCCACGTCCTCAATGGAGCACACGCCGCTTTGCCTGAGCTCGCTGATCAGCTCGTCGATCGAGATCCGTATGCGCCGCATTTCCCGCTGGTCGAGCTTGCCGTGACGTATAAGCACGCTCGGTCGCGCGGAGGCAATGTTTTTTAGTGCGGGGCATTTTAAAAGAACCACGGAGAGAATTACCTCGAGCGTGAGAATGGTAATCAGCGGTATCACCGCGTGCATCACGGGGATGTTTGCGTCGGCAATGGGAAGGGAAGCAATCTCGGAGATCAGCAGCGTTGTTACCAGCTCCGAGATCTCCAGCTCTCCCAGCTGGCGCTTGCCCATTAAGCGCATGGTGGCAAGCAAAAGGATATATATGAGTACCGTGCGCATCAAAATCGTTGCCATAGCTTCCTGCCTTTTTTGCTTAGTGTGCAGCTTTTTGTGCGATTTATGTATAAATTGAATGATGCAGGATAGAATAATGGGTGCCGCCTTTGGAAAAAATGGAAAATTTAAAAAAGGTCTTGACTTTTTTTCTCAAAGATGGTAATATATATAGGCTCGCGCAAATCGGGCATACCACCGCAAGCCTCCTCAAAAACCTCAAAAAAACTTTAAAAAAGTTTAAAAAAGGTATTGACAAAGGAAAAAGACTGTGGTATAATCAAAAGGTCGCCGCGAAAGAGGCGGCAGAGATGATCCTTGAAAATTGAACAACGAGAGATAGTATGAAGCACAGCAAGTGCGAAAATATCTCGACAATTCCAAAAGAGAAATATACTCTTTAAAAAAGTAAAAGAGCAATCAAGCTCGGAATTGATTTTATCTCCCTTCGCCGGGAGTTAAGATACTATGATTTCGAGAGTTTGATCCTGGCTCAGGATTAACGCTGGCGG
>JAFTKK010000002.1 GCA_017453325.1 Clostridia bacterium | reverse complement strand
GCATCTCTTGGATCTGCGGCAGCAGCTCTTGCGTGTGTTGATATTTCCTTGCCATATACAAGTACCCCCTGGTGTAGTAATTATATCTTACTACACCAGGGGGCTTTTGTCTATTGTCCGTTTTTAACGGACTTGTTCAAAAAACGGTGTGTGGGGGCTTTTTGTGGTTGTGCCGAGAGGCGGCTGCTGCTCGGGCGGTATTTTACCCGCGCATTGCGCGGCGGAAGAGCAGCACGGCAAGCAGGGAGGCTGCTATTGCCCAAAGCAGCACCCACAGCAGCGGCAGGAAGAGCTCTTCGAAGCTCGGTGCCCGCAGCATAAAGGCGTGGCGCGCGGCAATGGTGGCGGGATAAAAGGGCAATATGCGGCAAAAGGTCTCAAAGCCGCCCATTTCGGAAAGCGGCATCCACGCACCGCCAAGGAGCCCCGCACCCGTGATGAGGGCGGAGGTGGCGCCGGGGGCGGCGCGCTCGCCAAGGAGCGTGCCGAAAAGAATACCGAGTGCCACAAAAAGCAAAATAACGGGAAGTGCAGCAAGTGTGGCGGTGAGGATGCCGCCAAAGGGCAGCGTGACGCCCACCTGCGTTTCCACGGGTGGCAGCGCGGTGTAGTCGATCTCCCATGCCACCGTTACAATGCCGCGTGCCGCTAAGCTGCCGTCGGGGATCAGACAAACGAGCAGACCCACCGCGTAGGTGATCAGCGATTGCAGTACGCCGAGCAGGATGCCCGGCAGCGCGTACCCCACGATAAAATCCACAGCAGAAAGGGGTGCGTTATAAAGACGGGTGAGAAACGCGGTGGCGCGGTCCTTGGAGACCAGCAGCGTCATAAAAAGCATGATAAAGGAAAGCGAAAAGACGGCAACACCGGGCAAAAGGTCGGAAAGCGCCATCCAATGGCCGCCTGCGTAGTAATTGATCAGGCGAAAGGCAATGAGCAGCAGCGCGGGAAAGCCAAGGCAAAAGACAAAGCAGAGTGGCTCACGCAGGATCTCCTTGCAGTTTCGCTTGGCGAGCAAGAGTGCTTTCATGCAAGATCCCCCCTTACGGTGCTGTTTTTTGCGGTGGCGAGCGCCACAAAGGCGTCCTCGAAGCGCGCGGTGCCCGCAAGGGCGCAAAGCTCCTTCGCGGTGCCCACGGCCACCAGCGTGCCACCCGACATGATGCCGATGCGGTCAGCCAGCGCCTCGGCTTCCTCAAGATAATGCGTGGTCAGCACAATGCAGGTCTTGCCGCGCAGGGCACGCAGTAGTTCCCAGAGCTCACGGCGGGCGAGAATATCAAGCCCCAGCGTCGGTTCGTCAAGAAAGAGCACGGCGGGGTCGGAAATCAGCCCCATTGCAATCGAAAGGCGGCGCTGCCAACCGCCCGACAGGTGCCGTGCACGTCGCTCGGCCACTTCACCGAGCCCAAGGCGTGCGATCATGGTCTCGGTTTTGTCTGCGGCGTCTTGCCCCGCCGCACCGTACAGCCCTGCCATCAGCAGCAGGTTTTCGCGCACCGTGAGGTTTGCCGCCACCGCGGTTTCCTGCGGTGAAAGACCGGTCAACTGCTTGACCGCCGCCGACTCCCGCGTGGTATGGTGTCCCATGACGTAGGCCTCGCCCGCGGAGGGGGGCGTGAGGCAAGTCAGCATACGGATGGTCGTGGTCTTGCCCGCGCCGTTTACACCAAGTAGGGCGAAGAGCTCGCCCTCGGCTACCGCGAGATCAAGGTCGCGCACGGCGCTGATGCTGCCAAAGGATTTGCAAAGTCCCTTCGTTTCAATGGCAAGAGGGCGGTTATTGTTCGTCATCTTCCGCCTCCGTATTGGGTGCGGCAAAAATGGCGCGCGCAAACTCGATCATTTTCTCCTGCTTGACGATGCCGATGCCCTGCGCCTTGTCGCCAAGGATCAGCAGGGTGTCGCCGGGCTTGATGTCAAACACCTCGCGGCATTGCTTGGGGATCACGATCTGCCCCTTTTCACCTACACGCACCGTACCAAATAAATATTTATCACCGTTTTGATGTGCTTTTTCTGCCATGTTGACCTCCTTGGTGTGAAAAGTATGAAAAGTTATACTGTGCAAAGTATAGCACACCGAAAAACGCCTGTCAAGGGGTGTTGCAGCTTTTTCTTGACGATGTCTCTCTCGCTTGTCGAAGTGACGCCGTGCGAGAAAGCACGCAAAATGCGGATGTGGGAAGAAAAATGTCCCGAGAACCGAAAAAACGGCTTTTGGTGGGGGAAAACTGCGCTCAGATTTTCAAAAATTCCAAAAACGGAAAGTGCCCGTGTTTTCCCCATGGGTGTGGAAACAGCCTGTGGAAAACTCTGTGGAAACTGTGTAAAACTCCTTTGCACACATGGGTTTGCGCGTTTTTTGAAGAAATTTTTTCCTGTGCAAAAGCGCGTGATGCCGTCTTTTGAAAAGGAGAAAAATCACGCGAAAAAAGGGAAGGCTTTTCCAAAGTGCGAAAAGCGCCACCGACGAAAAAAAGCCGTTACCTCTCGCACTTCCTCTTGACATTACGCGCCGTAAGCTTTATAATAATATATGATATACTATATGCTCGCCGAGGCGGGCACGAGGAGGATAATCATGGATAAAGCCAAAAAACAACAGCTTGCCAAGCTTGCCGCGCAGGTGAGATTGGATATCATTGACGAGGTGCACGCCGCAAAATCGGGTCATCCGGGCGGCTCGCTTTCCATCGCGGACATTCTGACGTATCTTTATTATGAGGAAATGCACGTGGATCCCGCCGACCCCAAATCGCCGTCGCGTGACCGCCTCGTGCTTTCCAAGGGTCACACGGCCCCCGCACTTTACGCCGTGCTTGCCGAAAAGGGCTTTTTCCCGCGCGAGGAGCTTTTGCAGCTGCGCAAGATCGGTTCCTTCCTGCAGGGTCACCCCGATATGAAGCACACCCCCGGCGTGGATATGACCACGGGCTCGCTTGGTCTCGGCATCTCCGCCGCCTGCGGCATGGCGCTTGCCGCCAAGCTTGACGGACTCGATTACCGCACCTACACCATGGTGGGTGACGGTGAGAGTGAGGAGGGTCAGGTCTGGGAGGCCCTGATGTTTGCCGCACACTACAAGCTTGATAATCTTTGCGTGATGATCGACTGGAACGGCCTGCAGATCGACGGCCCCGTCACCGAGGTGATGAACCCCACGCCCCACGATAAGAAGCTGGAGGCCTTCGGCTTCCACGTGATCGTGGCAAACGGCCATGACTTTGACGATATCGAAAAGGCCTTTGAGAAGGCAAAGACCGTCAAGGGCAAGCCCACCGCCATCATCTTTAAGACCGTGAAGGGCAAGGGCGTTTCCTTTATGGAAAATCAGGTTGGCTGGCACGGTGCCGCACCGAATGACGAGCAGTACGAGATTGCCGTTGCGGAAATCAAAGCAAAGGCTAAGATCTAAGGGGGGAAAAAGACATGGCAGATAAGATTGCAACCAGAGAAGCCTACGGTCAGGCATTGGCCGAGCTTGGCGAGAAATATAATTTCGTGGTATTGGATGCCGACCTTGCGGCAGCGACCAAAACCGGTGTTTTCAAGAAAAAATATCCCAACCGCCATTTTGACTGCGGCATTGCCGAGGGCAATATGATGTCGGTGGCAGCAGGCCTTGCGGCAGCGGGCAAAATTCCCTTTGCCTCCACCTTTGCAATGTTTGCGGCCGGCCGCGCCTTTGAGCAGATCCGCAACTCGATCGGTTATCCTCACCTCAATGTGAAGATCGGCGCGACGCACGCGGGCATTACCGTGGGCGAGGACGGTGCGACGCACCAATGCAACGAGGATATCGCGCTGATGCGCACCATCCCCGGCATGACCATCATCAATCCCGCCGATGCCGTTGAGGCCCGCGCTGCCGTTGAGGCTGCGATCCTCACCGACGGCCCCGTGTACCTGCGCTTTGGCAGATACGCCGTGCCGGTGATCAACGATAAGGAAACCTATAAGTTTGAGCTCGGTAAGGGCGTACAGATGCGTGACGGCAGCGATCTCACCATCATTGCCACCGGTATTATGGTGGATATGGCAAACACCGCGGCAGAGCAGCTCGCCGAGCAGGGAATTTCCGCCCGCGTGGTGAATATTCACACCATCAAGCCCCTTGACCGCGAGATCGTGCTGAAGGCTGCCAAGGAAACCGGCGCCATCGTGGTTGCCGAGGAGCACAGCGTGATCGGCGGTCTTGGTGCTGCCGTTGCCGAAACGGTATGCGAGGGCTGCCCCGTTCCCGTGGTGCGCGTTGGCGTGGAGGATACCTACGGTCGCTCCGGCACCGTGCCCGCACTTCTTGAAGCCTATGGCCTTACCCCCGCAAACATTGTGGAAAAGGCAAAGCAGGCGCTTGCATTAAAAAAATAATAACGAAATAAAAACGCCGCCAAACGGCGGCGTTTTTTGCAAAAATATGGAAACGAAACGATTTTCTAAAAATGATAGCGGCTTCATTTGCGCGCATTGCGGCCGTGAGGTTGAGCCGCTTGGCTTTACCTCGCGCGATCATTGCCCCTTTTGCCTTTGGAGCCTGCACGTGGATATCAATCCCGGTGACCGCGCCAATGAGTGCGGTGGGCAGATGGAGCCGATCTCTTGTCAGCCCGACCCCAAAAAGGGCTATGTGATCGTCTATCGCTGCACGAAATGCGGCGAGCTGCATCGCAACCGCGCCGCACACGAGGCTGCCGTGCAGCCCGATAGCAAAAAGCTGCTCATTGCCCTGACGGCAAGACCTGTGGTGAAATAATTGCGCGAAAAAGTGCGTATACTAACCGTGTGCAGGTTTTTTGCTGTAAATAAACAATAAGGGAACGCAAAAATGAAGGAATTTTTGCATGGCCTGCCAAACGCTGCAAAAAATGTTTTGCGCAGCAATTGGCGGGCCATCTTTGCTTTTGTTTGCTTTTTGATCGTCGGTTATATCGCGGTCAAGATCGCAACAAGCGTCTTTGGACGCGCCATGGATAGGTCAAGGCTGCGGGGCGCTACGGGACATTTTTTAACAACCCTCGTCAAAACGGGGTTGATCGCACTTTATGTCATTATTCTGCTCGCCATGCTTGGCGTCGATACCACGTCGCTGGTGGCGATCTTTTCGGTGCTTACGCTGGCGGTTTCGCTGGCGGTGCAGGGTGTGATCTCAAATCTCGCGTCGGGGATCATGCTGGTGGTCACCAAGCCCTTTGAGGAGGGTGATTTTGTGGATATCGGCGGCACATCCGGCACGGTGGAGGGGATCACCATTTCCGCTACCAGATTAAGCACCCCCGATAACAAGGTCGTGATTTTGCCAAACAGTACCGTGACCGCTGCCAACATTACCAATTATTCCACCAAGGGTACACGCCGTCTTGATCTCGTGCTTTCGGTTGCATACGGCACCGACGTAACGCTTGTAAAACGCACCGTTTTGGGGGTAATTGCCCGCCACACGGAGATTTTTTCCACTCCGCCGCCTACCGTCAGGCTCTCCGAGCACGCCGAGGGAGCACTTCACTTTACCGTGCGCGTCTGGCTTTCCGGCAGCGACTATTGGTCGGTCAATTTTGATTTAAAGGAAGAGATCTACGACGCCTTCAACGAGAAGGGTATCGAGATCCCGTTTCCGCAAATGGACGTGCACCTCAAGCAATAAAAAAGAAAACCGCGCCGTTTCCCCACGGGGATCGGCGCGGCTTTTGTTAGTTGTTGTTTTCTTCAATGACGGCAATGCTGAGATCTGCAAGAGCCTTGGGCTCGGCAGGCGCGGGACAGCCCGACATCAGCTCGCTCGCGTTTTGCACCTTGGGGAAGGCGATGACGTCACGCAGCGAATCGGCGCCTGCCATGACCATGGCAAGACGATCAAGACCCATACCGGAGCCGCCGTGGGGCGGTGCACCGTATTTGTAGGCATCGACGAGGAACCCGAATTTCTTTTCAATATCCTCGGCGGTGAGGCCAAGGGCGTTGAACATCTTTTCCTGCAGCTGCCAGTCGGTAATGCGGATCGAGCCCGAAAGCAGCTCGGTGCCGTTGAGGACCATATCGTAGGCCTTGGCACGTACCTTGCCGGGGTCGGTTTCAAGGTAGGGCAGGCACTCCTCCATCGGCATGGTGAATGGGTGGTGCATGGCATCCCATGCGCCGGTCTCCTCATTCCACTCGAAGAAGGGGAATTCGGTGATCCACAGGAAGTTGAACTGTCCCTCGGGGATAAGCTCAAGCTTCTTGCCAAGCAGGTTGCGCAGGGCACCCAGCGTGGGGAGCACCACACGGTTTTTGTCTGCCACGATGAGGGCAACATCGCCTTTTTCCATACCAAGTGCCGTCAAAATGGCCTTTTGCTCCTCCTCGGTGAGGAACTTGGCAAAGGAAATATTGGGGGTCTCGTCCACCCAACGGATATAAGCAAGACCCTTTGCGCCAATACCCTTGGCGTGCTCGGTCAGCTTATCGATCTCCTTGCGGGAAAGGGTTGCGGCTGCATTTTTGGCTACGATGGCACGCACGCTGCCGCCATCCTTCACGGCGCCGCTGAATACCGCAAAGCCGCAATCCGCCACTACGGGGGAGATATCCTCGATCTCCATGCCAAAGCGGGTGTCGGGCTTGTCGCTGCCGTAGCGCTCCATGGCTTCGGCATAGGTCATACGGCGCATGGGCGTTTCCAGCTCAATGCCCATCAGCTCGCGGAAGGCGCGCACGATAAAGCCCTCGTTCATTTCCATGATGTCCTCTTGCGTGGCAAAGGACATTTCAAGGTCGATCTGGGTAAACTCGGGCTGGCGGTCGGCGCGCAGATCCTCGTCGCGGAAGCAGCGAGCCAGCTGAATGTAGCGGTCAAAGCCCGAAAGCATCAAAAGCTGCTTGTAGATCTGCGGGGACTGGGGCAGGGCGTAAAAGCTGCCCTTGTGCACGCGCGAGGGCACAAGATAGTCGCGCGCGCCCTCGGGGGTGGCCTTGATCATCATGGGCGTTTCGATTTCCATGAAGCCGTTTTCGTAGTAATACTCACGTGCCACGCGTGCAAGCTCGTGGCGCATGCGAATGTTTTTCTGGAGCTCGGGGCGGCGCAGGTCGATGTAGCGATATTTCAGAGCCGTCTCATCCTTGACCTTTTTGCTGTCCGAGACCTCAAAGGGAGGGGTCTGTGCGGCAGAAAGGATCTTCATTTCGGTCACGTATACCTCAACCTTGCCCGTGGGGATGTTGGGGTTTACGGCACCCTCGCCGCGTGCGCGCACCACGCCGTGTACGGCCACTACGTATTCTGCGCGGCAGGCAAAGGCTTTTTCAAAGATCGGTTTCGGGGTCGTATCATCAAAGGCAAGCTGCAAAATGCCGGTACGGTCGCGCAGGTCGATGAAAATCAAGGCGCCCAGGTCGCGCTGGCGCTGCACCCAGCCCATGACCGATACCGTTTTGCCGATATCGCCCTCGGTCAGCGTGCCGCAGTAATGCGTTCTTTTGTCTTCTTTGGTCAAAAATTCAGCCATGTTTCGTCTCCTTTTTATTCGATCACTTCACCGTTCGCGGTGAAAAGCGGTAATTTTTCAAGATAAATGATATCGTCTCGGTTCTGTGCATCGCCCTCGGCAAGGATCGCCATGCGGCCGCATACGATGCCGCCTGCTGCCTTGACAAGCTCCTCAACGGCGTGCAGCGAGGCACCCGTGGAGATCACGTCATCCACAATGAGAATACGCTTGCCGCGCATCAGCTCAGCGTCTGCCGTGTCAAGAAAAAGGTGCTGCTCCTTTGCCGTCGTGATCGACTGCACGTTGACCTCCATCACGCCCGTCATATAAAGCTTGGGGGACTTGCGTGCGAGCATATATTTTTGGTTACCCGCAAGGCGCGCCATTTCGTGCACAAGCGGAATACCCTTCGCTTCCGCAGAGATCAGATAGTCGTACGCGGGTGCGCGGTCAAGCAGCGCTTGTGCACAGGCGGTAGCCAGCTCGGGGTCACCGAAGATGACGAAGGCACCGATGCAAAGATCGTCGTTGAGGGGGCAGAGAGGAAGCTCGCGCTCAAGCCCCGCGATGGTCATTTTGTAAGCTTTCATGTGTTCTCCTTTTGGCAAGCTGCCATTATTCATTATACACGGCTTTTGAAAAAAGTCAACCGCTATATGGCACTACAGCGCGCAGATCAGCTTTTCAAGCGGCGCGTAATCCGCGCTGCCGTTTTTCAGCAAGAGGTCTGCCTCGGCGGCAAGGGTGATGGCGCGCGCGAGGCGCGCGGGGGCGGTGCGGGAGAGCGCCTTTGAAATCAGGCCGACCTTGTATTGATGGATCTTCAGCGCGGCCGAGACCTCCTTGATGTTCATGCCCGCGGCAAAGAGCACGCGTGCGCTTTGCATCTGTGAAAAGGTGGTGGAAATTTCACCCAGCACCTTTTGGGGCTCCACGCGCTCGAATTTCATCACGGCAAGAACGTCAAGTGCTTCCTTTCCGTTGCCCGAAAGGAGTGCGTTGGATAGGGCAAAGGCACCAACCTCAAGGGCGGGCACGGCAACGTTTTTTACGTCGTTGGCCGTGACCTCGGTGCGTCCGTTTTCCTTGACGTAAGCGGCCAGCTTTTCAATTTCCCCGGCCAGGGTAAACATGGTCTTGCCCGTGTAGTTGATCAGCGTGCTGCAAACGGCGCCCGACGCCGTCACGCCGCAGTGTGCAAAGTGCTTGCCGACCCAGCGTGCAAGGGGGGCATCGGTCGGGGTTTCAAAGTGCACGGGGGTCACGAGCGTGGCAAATTTTTGCAGCACCTGAGAGGGCTTTTTGGGCAGGTTCCCCTCGGGGAAGAGATCTGCCGCCGCGTAAATGATAATGCAGTTATAGTCGTATTCCTCAATTTGTGCCAGCACCTCAAGCATGGCGTCGATCTCGCCCGCGCGCATGGTGTTAAAATCAAAGCCGCGCAGCACGATCAGCTTGCCCTCTGTCATCATGGGCGGTGCCGACATGGCGTCAAGGAGCCTGTCGGGGGTGTAGTCGGTGGCGTCGATCGTCACGTCATTGAAAAAGGCCATGCCGGGGTCGGGGCAGAGCAGCTCACGCACCCGTTTTACTGTCGCGGCCTTCAGATAATCCTCCTCGCCAAAGAACAAAAATGCACGCCCTGTGACATCGGCAAGTGATTTTCTGAATTCTTCTTCCTTGATGATGCTGTTTACAAGCTCTTCCTTCACGGCGTGCTCCTTTCTGTAAGATGATCTACCTTTTTATTATAACTTCTCACGGGGGGATTTGTCAATCGTGTGCGGGCTTTTGAGGCGCAAAAAATCAAAAAAAGTTTAAAAAGGTACTTGCGCAGGCCACGGCGGAGTGTTATAATATAGCATATCAAAATAAATATGCGGGATGCGAAATCAAAGGAGGAAAAAGCAATGGCATTTGATCAGAACACAAGACCCGAAAATATGGTACGTATCACGACCAAGGAGCTTGCCGATCGCTTTATCGAAGAGCAGGTCAGCGCAGTTCGCGAGCAGGTAGGCAACAAAAAGGTGCTTCTTGCATTGTCGGGCGGTGTCGATTCCTCCGTTGTTGCGGCACTTCTTATCAAGGCAATCGGTAAGCAGCTTGTCTGCGTGCACGTCAATCACGGTCTGATGCGCAAGGGCGAGTCCGAGCAGGTGATCGAGGTGTTTGGCAAGGAGCTGGATGCAAACCTTGTGTATATCGATGCTACCGACCGCTTCCTTGATCTGCTTGCCGGTGTTTCCGATCCCGAAAAGAAGCGTAAGATCATCGGTGCCGAGTTTATTAAGGTGTTTGACGAGGAGTCTGCAAAGCTTGAGGGCATTGAGTTTTTGGCACAGGGTACCATATACCCCGATATCCTGGAGAGCGTAAAGCAGGCAGAGGGCAAAAAGGCCGTAAAATCTCACCACAACGTGGGCGGTCTGCCTGAGGATATGAAGATGGCGCTGGTTGAGCCCATCAAGCTGCTCTTTAAGGATGAGGTGCGCGTGGTTGGCGAAGCACTTGGTCTGCCTCATGCCATGGTTTACCGTCAGCCCTTCCCCGGCCCCGGCCTTGGTGTCCGTTGCCTCGGTGCCATCACGCGTGACCGCTTGCATGCACTTCGTGAGGCTGATGCCATTTTGCGCGAGGAGTTTGATATTGCAGGCCTTGCCGAAAAGGTTTGGCAGTACTTCATTGCTGTTCCCGACGTAAAGAGCGTTGGCGTGAAGGACGAAAGCCGCTACGAGGGTTGGCCCGCAATCATCCGTGCCGTCAATACCACCGATGCCATGACCGCCACCATCGAGGAGATCCCCTACGCGGTGCTTCATAAGATCACCGCCCGTATCACCGCCGAGGTAGAGGGCATCAACCGTGTGCTTTACGATCTGACGCCGAAGCCCACGGGCACGATTGAATGGGAATAATAAACGCAAGTCGAAAAAGACTTATATTTCAAGGGTTTTCGGCACTTCAAACGTATTTTTGATACCGTTTTGATACCAATGGAATTATTCTCATAATAAATTCAATATAAGAGATAGCCTCTCTTGTTTGAACGCTTGAGTTCAGCAAGAGAGGCTATTTTTGTATTCTGTTAGGTTTTAGGCGTTCTGTTCGGG
>JAFTKK010000040.1 GCA_017453325.1 Clostridia bacterium | reverse complement strand
CTTTAGGCCGCCCCGCGCGAAGCGCGAAACAGACAACCACCCGCTATGCGGGTGGGCAATAAAGGTTATACCCTTGCTTTGGAGCAGATGTAACATAAGCCTTCTCCTGTGGGAGAAGGGGGACCACCGTAGGTGGTGGATGAGGTGTCGCGGCCTTGCCGCCTCCACCTGTAAAGAACGTTTGCACGTTCTTTGGATGAGGTGTCGCGGCCTTGCCGCCTCCACCTGTAAAGAACGTTTGCACGTTCTTTGGATGAGGAGTTGCTTTGGAATTAGAACACCTCATCCGTCAGCCTTCGGCTGCCACCTTCCCCCGCTGGGGAAGGCTTACTGTTGTTTGCGCTTTCGGATTATGGAGGGGAATTTTGCTCAAAGTTTTTGCAAAGCAAAAGCCAGCGGCCCCCCACGCTGGCTGGTACTATTGGGCTTTTAGCCCTTGTGCATACCACCCGTTTGACGGGTGGTTATGATTATGCCTGCTGTGCAATGATATAGGTGCTTAACTTATCGGGGAAGTTGACGGTCATGCCGTCGGCACCGCTGTCGTATACGGCACGCATCAGCGCCTCGTCGGCGACGCCCCACGCGCGCACGTTAAGCCCGAGACGGTGCCAATTTTCTACCCGTTCGGGGGTAATTTCGGTGGCTCTCGGGCAGATCTCCTCGCCGCCGATCGCCATCAGAGCCGCAACCTTCTCCTCGTCAACGTCCTTGACCAGCCAGCCTACGCGCAGCGCGGGAGCAAGGGCCTTGATGTTTTTGATGTAATCAAAATGGAATGAGGTGACGATGCATTTGCCCGCCACGCCGTAGCGCACAAGCAGATCGGCGACGTCCTGTTCGATCCCCTCGTCCTTTAATTCAATGGCAAACGTGATGGGATATTCGCCAAATTTGCGCAAAAAGTCCTCTAAGGTCATGGCGTGATCGGTGACGCCGTTTTTTTCAAACGGCAGGGCACAAAGCTCGTCGAGCGTGAGGTCGCGAACTGCGCGGTCCACCCCCGCCAGCCGTGCCGTCGTTTCGTCGTGGTGCAACACAAGCACGCCGTCCTTGGTGCGTCGCACGTCGGTCTCAATGCCGTTTGCGCCCATTTTAAGCCCCGTTTCAAAGGCGATTTCGGTGTTTTCGGGCGTGTATTCCGAGGCGCCGCGGTGCGCGTAGTTCACAAAATGCGTGCGGCTCTCGTCGAGAATGATCTCGTGCAGCTTCTCGGCGGATTTTTCAAGAAAGGGCACCCATTCGGTGGGGTCAATAAAGGGGTTTTCTGCAGCGGTCAAGAGCCGCGCCGCCTTTTCCTTGGTGTGGTTGTGCCAGGCGTGATTGCCCACAAACACATCCACGTGCTCCTGCTTCATGCGCTCGATCGATTTGAAAAATTCACCGCGCATTAGGTAGGAGACGCCGCGTTTGTGCATATAATCCTTTTTGAGCTGATTGGGGCCCGCACCGCCAAACATACCGCAACGGTATCGGTTTTCGCCCTCCGTTACGTCAAAAAAGAAGGAATATGCTCCCTCGGTGTGCCCGGGGGTAAACACACACCGTATCTGGGTGTCTCCGAGGCGCACGGTCATGTTATCCTCATAGAAAACATCGGGGGTAAAGCCCTTGATGTAGCGCAGATCCTCGCGCCCAAGAAAGGTTTTTGCACCCGTCAGCGCCACCAGCGCGGCGGTTGCGTCGGTGTGGTCACCGTGCCCGTGCGAATGCAGAATGTATTTGAGGTCTTTGATGTCAAAGCCCAGCTTTGTGACGGAATCCACGATGGTTTCGGCATTGTAATCGTAGCCCGTGTCAATGAGCATCAGCCCCTCGCTCGTCACCAGCAGGTGAGAGGAAGCGGCATAAGTGCCCACAAAATAAAGGTTTCCGATCATGCGAAAGGGTGTGATGTCGGATATCATATCATGCTCCTTAAAAGAAAGGGCGCAGGTTAACAAACCGCGCCCGTTTTTTGTGTTTTCATGTTTTCTTCGATCACGGCAAGCGCCGCTTTTGCATCCTTGCCCGTCAGCTGCGGTGTGTCGCCGAGCGGATAGGTGATGCCGAGGTTTTCATACTTTGCCTTGCCAAGCGTGTGGTAGGGAAGCACCTCGATCTTTTCGAGATTGTCAAAATCTCTCAAAAACTTGCCAAGGGACGCCAATTGCTCGGGTGCATCGGTGTAACCGGGCACGATCACGTGCCGCACGCGCATATTTACGCCCTTGTCGCGCAAATATGTAGCAAAAGCCAGCACGTTGGCGTTCGTATGACCGGTGAGCTGCTTGTGCGCATCGCTGTCCATGTGCTTAATATCAAGCATGACAAGGTCGGTCACAGCCAGCAGGCGGTCGAGCTTTTCAAGATAGTGCGGCTCGTCGCGGAAGGTCACGCCCGAGGTGTCAAGACAGGTATGGATGCGGTGTATTTTGGCAAGCTCAAAGAGCTCAATGAGAAAATCAAGCTGCAAAAGGGGCTCGCCGCCCGTTGCGGTAATGCCGCCGCTTTGGTAAAAGGTTACGTTGCGGAGCATACGTGCAATGAGGTCGGAGGCGGAAAGCGTGTCTCCCGCCTCAGCGACCCATGTATCGGGATTGTGACAGTACAGGCAGCGCATGGGGCAGCCTTGGAAAAAGACTACGAAGCGCACGCCGGGGCCGTCTACCGTGCCGAAGGTTTCAATCGAGTGGATGTGCCCCTTCATATCAGATCGAGCCGTGGAAGGTTCTCGAAATGACCTCGTCCTGCTGTGCCTTGGTCAGCTTGATGAAGTTGACGGCATAGCCGGAAACGCGGATGGTAAGCTGCGGGTAGAGCTCGGGGTGCTTCTGTGCGTCAAGCAGCAGCTCGCGGTCAAATACGTTGACGTTGAGGTGGAAGCCGCCCTTTGCTACGTAACCGTCAAGCAGGGCCATCAGGTTGGTCTCGCGCTCCTCCTCGGTCTTACCGAGTGCGGAGGGAACGATGGTAAAGGTATTGGAAATACCGTCCTGAGAATCAAGGAACGGGATCTTGGCAACAGAAGCAAGGGAAGCAACTGCGCCGTTCTCGTCTCTGCCGTGCATGGGGTTTGCACCGGGTGCAAAGGCCTCACCGCAAACTCTGCCGTCGGGGGTGGCACCGGTGTTCTTACCGTAGGTCACGTTCGAGGTGATGGTCAGAATGGAGGTGGTCACGATACCGTTACGGTAGGTGTGCTGCTTGCGCAGGTAGGTGATGAACAGACGGAGAACCTCTTTTGCCAGCTCGTCTACGCGGTCGTCGTCGTTGCCGTATTTCGGGAAGTCGCCCTCGGTCTCAAAGCCGGTGGCAATGCCCTGCTCGTTACGGATCACCTTGACCTTAGCGTACTTGATTGCAGACAGGGAGTCAGCCACTACGGAGAAGCCTGCAATACCGGTTGCGAACCAGCGGCGGACCTCCTTGTCGTGGAACGCCATCTGTGCGCGCTCGTAGCAGTATTTGTCATGCATGTAGTGAATGGCGTTGAGTGCATTGACGTAAGCACCTGCCAGCCACTCCATCATAACCTTGTACTTCTCCATGACCTCGTTGTAGTCGAGGTACTCGGAGGTGATGGGCTGGAACTTGGGAGCAACCTGCGTGCCGGTCATCTCATCCACACCGCCGTTGATGGCGTAAAGGAGGCACTTTGCAAGGTTGGCACGTGCGCCGAAGAACTGCATCTCCTTGCCGATCTTCATCGAGGATACGCAGCAGGCAATGCCGTAGTCGTCGCCGTGTACGGGACGCATCAGGTCGTCGTTCTCATACTGTACGGCGTGGTGCTCGATGGAGACCTTTGCGCAGAAGCGCTTGAAGCCCTCGGGCAGCTTGGTGGACCACAGAACCGTAAGGTTGGGTTCGGGAGCCGCGCCGATGTTGTTGAGAGTGTTGAGGAAGCGGAAGGAGGTCTTGGTAACCATGTGTCTGCCGTCCACGCCGACACCGCCGATCGACTCGGTCACCCACGTGGGGTCACCTGCGAACAGGGCATTGTATTCGGGGGTTCTGGCAAAGCATACCATACGGAGCTTCATCACGAAATGGTCGATGATCTCCTGTGCCTCCTCCTCGGTGAGGGTGCCGTTTGCGATATCACGGGTTGCGTAGATATCAAGGAAGGTAGAGGTTCTGCCAAGGGACATGGCGGCACCGTTCTGCTCCTTCACGGCAGCAAGGTAAGCAAAGTAGGTTGCCTGCACGGCTTCCTTAAAGGTAGCGGCGGGCTTGGAAATATCGCAGCCGTAGGTTGCGGCCATTGCCTTGATCATTTCAAGGGCGCGGATCTGCTCGGAAAGCTCCTCGCGGTCACGGATCACCTCTGCGGTGAGGGTCGCGGGGGTGCTTTCCTTTTGCGCGTTCTTGTCCTCAATGAGGCGGTCGATACCGTAAAGTGCTGCGCGGCGGTAGTCACCGATGATACGGCCACGGCCGTATGCGTCCGGCAAGCCCGTGATGATGTGATTGGTGCGGCAGCGTCTGATCTCGGGGGTGTAAACGTCAAACACGCCTGCGTTATGGGTCTTTCTGTGCTCGGAGAAGAACTCAACCAGCTCGGGAGCAACGGAATAACCGTTGTCCTTGCAGGCCTTCATTGCCATGCGGATGCCGCCGTAGGGCTGGAGGGAGCGCTTCAGGGGCTTATCGGTCTGCAGACCGACGATCTGCTCCTTTTCCTGCTCGATGTAGCCGGGGGCGTGGGAAGTGATGGTGGAAACCACCTTGGTATCCATGTCGAGAACGCCGCCTGCGGCGATCTCCTCTTTTTTCAGCTCGCTGACCTTTGCCCACAGGTCAAGGGTTGCCTTGGTGGGGCCGGCGAGGAAGCTGTCGTCACCGTCGTAGGGGGTGTAGTTCTTCTGGATAAAGTCGCGGACGTCAATATCCTTTTCCCACGCGCCGCCTACAAAGCCTTGCCATTCTTGTCTCATGTATTTGTACCTCCAAAATGAATTGTTTTTTTGTTAACGGTTTCACAAAGAAAAATCCGACCATGCGGCTGTTTCCCGACGGTCGGCACACGATAAGGGCCGTTGTTACTCTTGCAATAGAGATTGCATCCGTCGTTTTTCGGCCATAGATAGTATAGCACAATGTGCTTTTTCATGTCAAGGGAAAGAGCAACAATTTTTATAACAATTTTATAATTTTTTTGAAAAAACCCCCAAAAATTGTTAAACTTTTCACAAGCCGAACAAAGGCGTCCTTGCTTGTTATTTTTATCACAAAGAGCGCCGTTTTTACCCTTTGCAACTTCGCTTACCGTCGGATTGCCGCGCGTGCAAAAAGCGCCGTGCACCAAAACGGTGCACGGCACTTGGGAAAAATTTATTCGGTACGCAGCGCCACCACGGGGTCCTTCTTCGAGGCAATGCGAGAGGGAATGACACCCGCAATAAGCGTCAGAACCATGCTGATGACGATCAGCGCGATCGCGCCTCCGAGAGGCAGCACGGCCGTGATGCTGGCAATGCCCGTAACGGCGCGCAGAATCAGCGTAATGGGAATGCATATCAGCACCGTGAACAAAATACCGATCGCACCGGCGGCAAAGCCGATGATCAGGGTCTCGGCGTTGAACACGCGGGAAATATCCTTTTTCGAGGCACCAATGGCGCGCAGCACGCCGATCTCCTTGGTGCGTTCCAGAACCGAGATATAGGTGATAATGCCGATCATGATCGAGGATACCACCAGCGAGATTGACACAAAGGCGATCAGCACATAGGAGATGGCATCGACAATGATGGTCACAGAGGACATCATCGTGCCTACCAGGTCGCTGTACTCAAGCTTGTCGGCCTCGGCTGCCCCCTCGTTATATTCGGAAATCAGGCTCTCGATCGTTTCCTTGGATTCAAAATCGACTGCATAGAAGCTCACCGACGCAGGCTTTGCCGCCTCGGCGTCGTCAAGCACGTCCAGAACGCTCTCAAGGGTCGCGTCGATCTGGGGCGCCATGGAGTACAGCGTTTCCTCCAGCTGGATAAACGCAGGGTCGTCGGCAGTCAGCGTGCCGAGCAGCGCCACAAAGATCTCGCGGTTGACAGTCATGCCCTTGATGCTTTCGGTCAGCTGCGCATAGATAAGCTGCATCGTGTCCTCGCCCGCCATTGCGATCAGACCGGGTATGGACATCGCGGGTATTTCGGGGTTGGGTATGCCTATCAGCGCCATCATCACCTGCGTTTGCAGGTCAAGCACGGGCAGCAGACGCACAAGATTGTCGGGTGTCACGGTAATGCCGTTCGTGGTCGCCGTCAAAGCGTCGCACAGCCGCCCGAGCCCCTCGGTATTGTCGGGGTTAGCCTTTGCCGCAGTGAGGATCGATTCGACAATGGCTGCGCGCCCGTCCTCGGGCAACAGCATAAACATACCGAGGAAGGACTCGGTGTCTGTGACCTCAATGCGGTCGGCAAAATCGGGATTGGTCAGGATCTGCTGCGTCATATAGGCGTAGAACATATCCATGGTTGCGGCGTCGATCTTATCCACCAGCTCGTGAATGTTTTCGGGGGTGTAGTGGGTGCGCTCAAAGGGCAGACCCGTCAGGACGTTGACGGTGGGGTTCTGCTTTTGCTGATTGATGACCTCGCTGCCCGCGTTTTTCTCGAGAATGTAATCGGTCAGCTCTTTGGTGTAGCCGATGGCACCCGTCACGCTTGTGGCGGCCACGCCCTTTTTGGGACGGATGATGCCGGAGATCTTCAGCTCCACGCCGTTTTCGGTGACAAAGGCGGTGTTATCAAAGTCAAAGCCCTCGCGCACGTCGGCCCACACGTATTGATCGCCCCCGTCGGTTTGATAGGTGGTGTTGGTTTTGACAAAGAAATCGGCGGTGGTGAGAAGCATAAACTTGGTGTCAAGCAGCTCCTCAAAGCTATAAGAAAGATTTTCCTCGGGCTTGTAATTGCCGGCCATGAGGTCTTCCAGCTCTTTTTCGATGTTGGCGGGGTCAAGCATGCCCAGCATATACATCGTCATTTTGCCGATCTGGTTGTTCGAGCTCACCACCAGCACCACCTCGTTGTAGGCTTGCGGCCAGGAGCCCGCAATCACGTCGTATTGCTGGTCAAGCAGGTCTTGGTTGTTGATCATCTCGGAAAAGACGTTCATACCGCCCATGCTGCCACTCATTTCCATCAGCTCGGACATGCCCGAAAAGGCGGAGCCCATATGGTCGAATACCACGTCCATACCGATCTCGCGTGCCTCGGTCACCACGTTGCCGTCCTTATCAACGGCAACCATATTGAAGACCTGCAGGTTGTAGTCGTAGGTGTACTGAATATCGTTGACCAGCCCCTCAAATTTGTCGGGATTGTCTTCGATATATTTTTTAAAGGCGGCAAGGTTGTTGGTGACCGTGGCGCTCATCGCCGACATCATGGTGCCGAGCGAATCGTCCACGTGGATCTTGCCCGAATCCGAGTAATCGGCGTTGCTGTCGGTGGCGGTCATGGCACCGAGCATGGCGGACATATCCTGCGTCTCCTGATAGATGGTGAGGGGATAGGTCGAGAGGGTGTCCTCCTGCACGGTGGCGATAAACAGATTTACACCGTTTGAAAGCGCCAAGATCAGCGCAATGCCGATGATACCGATGCTGCCCGCCACCGAGACCAGCAGTGTGCGGGTCTTTTTGGTCAGCAGGTTGTTAAAGGAGAGGGAAAGCGCGGTAAAAAAGGACATCGAGCGCTTGCCTTTGTTTACAGCTTCCCCCACCTTTGCCGCTTCTCTCACTTCTTTGGGAGCGGTGCTCTTTTCGGGGGCAGCGTCTTTTTCGGGTGCTGCGGCAGCCTCTTCTGCGGGGGTGTAAGGGTTGCTGTCCTCGGTCACCCTACCGTCAAGCACCTTGATAATGCGCGAGGAATAGGTTTCGGCGAGGTCTGGGTTGTGCGTGACCATGATGATCAGCTTTTCCTTGGAAACGCTTTTGAGGATATCCATGATCTGCACGCTGGTCACCGTGTCAAGTGCACCCGTCGGCTCGTCGGCGAGAATGATCTCGGGGTCGTTGACAAGCGCACGGGCAATGGCCACGCGCTGCATCTGACCGCCCGACATCTGGTTGGGCTTTTTGTGAATTTGGTCGCCAAGGCCCACCTGCTCAAGGGCGGCAATGGCACGCGCACGGCGCTCCTCGCGGGAAACACCCGAAAGGGTCAGCGCCAACTCGACGTTTGAAAGCACGGTTTGGTGCATGATCAGGTTGTAGCTTTGAAAGACAAAACCGATCGAGTGGTTACGGTATGTATCCCAGTCGGCGTCGGTAAACTCCTTGGTGGAGCGTCCGCCGATCACCAGGTCGCCGCTGTCGTAGCGGTCAAGACCGCCGATGACGTTTAAAAGCGTGGTTTTTCCGCAGCCCGAGGGGCCGAGAATGGATACAAATTCGTGCTCTCTGAAGTCGATATTTACACCGCGCAGCGCGGTGACCTCGGTATCTCCCGAGACATAGGTTTTAACAATGTCGCGCAGGGAAAGCAAGGTGTTCGCCTCCTTCAATCAATGAAATAATAATTTATTATAACAGTCAAATGTGACAAACGCATGAATTTTCCCTGCGTTGTATGATAAATGAAAGAAAATTTTTATCAACACCGCGCGACAAAGTCCGCAAATAAAAAAGGGCGGTGCACGCGGACCCGCCCTCTTGCCTTTCAATAATTTATGTTTGTATGTCATATCAGCATTTTCCTCACGTACCACCAAATGCCCGCCACGGCAGCCAGCACACCCGAAACGGTGCCGGCCTCGGCGGCAGCGCGCGACGCGCGCTCGTCATGCCCCGGTGCGGGGGTGATGGGTGTTTCCTCCTCGGGTGCTCCCGCCCCGGGCACATGCTCGTTTTCACCCTCCCCGTCGGGGGCGGGTGTCTCGGGTACGGGCAGCTCCTCGGGTGTTTCCTCCACTACGGGAATGGGGGTAAATACAGCAGAGAGCGTAAGGTTCCCCTGCGGCAGCGTGTCGCCCGCCGCGTAGTTATTGCCCTTTGCATCCTGCCAATGCGCAAAGAGGTAGCCCTCGCGCAGGGGCACGGTGTCGCTCACCTTGGTCTGCTCAAAGCTGAAGTAAGAGCTTTTCGGCGGGCAGTTCTCAGCCTCCTCGGCGGCATATTGCACGGTGTAAAACACGGGCGTCACAAAATCCGCGTAATCAAGCGATATGTAGGCGGTTTTGCCGTTGTAGGTGATCCTTCCCCAGCCGTCCGCGATCTCGGTGACCTCGGTGAGCGTGCCGCGATACAAAACGCCAAGCTTCACGGAGCTCTGCGATGCCGCGGCGCGCACGTTAACAAAATCGTTGGTAACCATGTAAAGCCCCGCAGCCGTGTCCTCCATCTCGGTGAGTGTTTGGCTCAATGTTTCGCCCCCGTATTGCGGCTTTCCGTATCCGACGATATAGGTGTCGGTGAGGGAATAGTCGCGCAGCGAGACCTTGTTTGAGGAGTTGCCCTCCACGGTGTAAACGCGTCCGTCCTTCACGTAGCGCACCAACCCCACGTGATCCGAGGCGCGCGTTGTGTCGGCCGAGCGGAAAAAGATCAGGTCGCCCGTTTTCGGAATATAGCCCGAGGCGCGTTTGCTGTAAAGCCCCAGCTCCTGCAGCCGTTCGACCCAGAGCGTGCAGCTCGTAAATCTGCCTCCCGCGCTGTTTCTCGCGCCCGCCACGTCAAGGCACCAGGAGGCAAAGGCTGCACACCATGCGTAGGAATAAGAGCCGTTGATGGTGCCGATGGCGCGATTATATTCGGTATAGTTTTTCGTGCCCGAGCCGTTTTTGCCGTCAAAATCGGTTTTGCTGTTTCCCTCGTGATAATCTGTTTGCGAGAGGGCGGCAGCCACGGTATCAAAGGCGGCATCACCCGTTTTGGTGATCATTTGCAAATTTTTATAATATTGTGATGATTGATAAGTGCCGGTTACGGTGTATGTAGGCGTCAGCGCGGCAAGCGGTGTTGTCGCGGTACAAAGAAGCGTCAGCGAGATACACCCCACGGCGAAAAGTCGCTTCATGGTGTAGTCCTCCTTGGCGTTTTCTTTATTTTAGCATAAAGTGCCGCCGTTTGGAGAATGTAAAATCTGCCAATACCGCCAAATACCCGTTCACACAGAAATCATTTGACTTTTTTGGGGATTTGTTATACAATAAAATATATCGCTCTGAAATCTTCTACGGAGGCAAGAAAATAATGGCAACATATACAATCGGTGTGGATTTCGGCTCACTTTCCTGCCGCGCGGTTTTGGTGGATACCAAAACGGGCAAAGAGCTCGGGGAAGCCACCATGGAATACCCGCACGCCGTCATGGATACCGTCCTTGCGGCAAGCGGCGCGCGCTTACCCGCTAATTATGCCCTGCAGGACCCCGCCGATTATATTGCGGCGTTGACCTTTGTGCTGCCTGCTGTGATCAAGGAAGCGGGCGTCAGCCCCGAAGAGGTGGTCGGTATCGGTGTGGATTTCACCTGCTGCACCATGCTGCCCGTGCGCGCAGACGGCACGCCGCTTTGCTTTGAGGAGGCCTTTTCCCATGATCCGCACGCCTACGTAAAGATGTGGAAGCACCACGCCGCACAGCCCTATGCAGACCGCATCAATGCCGTGGCAAGAGCCCGTGGCGAGCGCTGGCTGACACGCGCGGGCGGTGCTGTTTCCTCGGAATTTATGTTCCCCAAGATCTATCAGATCTTAGATGAAGCTCCTGCGGTCTATGACGCAGCGTACGCCTTTATGGAGGCGGGGGATTGGATCACCTATCAGTTGACGGGTACCCCCGCGTGTGCCTATCAGTTTGCGGCGTATAAGAGCCAATATACCTTGGGCGAGGGTTACCCCACCGAGGACTTCTTTGCCGCCGTTGACGAGCGCCTGCGCCACGTGGTGCGCGATAAACTCCCCTATCCCATTCTGCCGCAGGGTGCCCCCGTCGGTCGCGTTACGGGGGAGGCGGCGCAGCGCTTCGGCATTGCCGAGGGCACTGTGGTTGCGGCTGCCGCACCCGATGCACACGTGGCAGCGCCCGCGCTTGCCGCTTGCCGAAACGGTGACGTGTACGCGGTGCTTGGCACCTCTGCGTGCTTTTTCGTGGTGGGTGAGCGCGAGCTCCCCGTTCCCGGTATTTGCGGTGTGCAGCCAAACGGCGTGGTCCCCGGCCTTTTCGGCTACGAGGCAGGGCTTTGCTGCCTTGGTGACCATTTTGCCTATGCCGCCGATAAGCTGACCTCTCCCGCTTACGTGGAGGAGGCAAAGGCACGCGGCATTTCCATGCTGCGCCTGCTGATCGAAAAGGCATCTCTGAAAGCACCGGGCGCCTCGGGCGTGCTGGCGCTCAATTGGTGGAACGGAAACCGCTGCATACTGGGCAATTCCGATCTTTCGGGTGTGTTTGTGGGTATGACGCTCGGTACCGCACCCGAGGATCTCATGCGTGCGCTCATTGAGGCAACGGCATTCGGCACGCGCAATATTTTTGAGAACTTCCGCGCCTGCGGTGTGGAGATCGCGGGGCTGGTGGTCTCGGGCGGTATTGCACGCAAGGACCCCTTTACCATGCAGCTCTATGCCGACGTGCTGAATATGGATATCCGCATTGCAAAAACCTCGCAAGCGCCCGCCCTCGGCTCTGCCATCAACGGCGCCATGGCGGCAGGCGTGTTCGCCTCGTATGAGGAGGCGTCGGCAGTCATGTCGGGTGTCGGTGAGACGGTATATCATCCCAATCCCGCCGCCACCGCCGTTTACGATAAGCTATATGCGGAATACAAAAAGCTGCACGATTATTTCGGCAGGGGAGAAAACAATGTGATGTTAACGCTTCGCCAACTGGCGGCCGAGGCGGGAAAATAAATTTTGCTTGTGCCGCCGTGGCACGAAGAGGTGTATGATGGCAAAACCGAGAAAAAGCTATTATTGGTGGATCGTAGGCAAGCTGCTTTACGGCCTTGTTGGGCTTGCGATCCTTGTTATGGTGCTCTTTTTGCTCTGGCGCGTCTATTTTTCCGATAACGTGCCGAGGGAAATGGAGGGGCTTGTGCCGAATGAGGCGCTGGCCGCCGCCTATGCTACGCACGGTGAGGGGCTTGTGCTGCAAACGCAGGAGCAGGCTACCGTCACCAAGGGCGAGAAGAATTACGGCTATTTTGCCGTGCCCGAGTTCGTGTATATCCCCGAGGCCGCGCAAATGCAGGTGCTTTTCCGCTATAACAACAGCACCTTAAAGGCCACCGCCAAGGATTTTTCACTGCCCGAGCGTCCCGCCCGCGGCACCGAGGTCTATGACGTCAGCCTGGCAGTCGTCAAGGATCTCACGCCCGATGACTTAACGGACAATAAGGACGGCAGCGAGACCATCGGCAAGGAGCGCATCCTACCCACCTCTCATACCGTCACCACCACCTCGCTTTACACCTACTTTATTTATACCTTTGATAACGTCACCGTTACCGAGGATGTGCTGGTGGTGTATTTCGATGTGTATTACGGGGCTGCTGTGGATTACGGGGCAACGCCCTACGGAACGCTGCGCCTTTACCACCGCGACAGCGCGTGGCTTGCGCGTGAGCTGACGGGCAAGGAGCAGGAGGCTCTTGACAATTACGGTAAATAAGGAGCATATGATGTACGAAACAAGACCAAACCGCACCAATGCCAAGGCAAAGATCACGGTGTTCTGCTGCTTTTTTGCAGCCATGGCCTCCTTTGCGGCGGCGTCCCTTGTGCCAAAATTTCCCGCCGCTTTGCAATGTGTCGGGCTTTGCCTGCTTCTGCCCGTCATTCAGCTCACGGCGCGCTATCTCATTTTGCAGCATCTGTATCGCCTTACCGCGCGTGAGGACGGCGGCGTTGATTTTGAGGTCTTTACCTATCGCGGTGGGGCGCGTATGCAGCTCGTTTGCCGCGTGGGGCTTGACGAGATCACCGCGGTGGCGGAGCTTAGTGATGCCAACCGCCGTGCACCGCACGGCCTGCGTCGCTATAACTACCATCCCGATCTTGCTCCCGCCAAGGGGCTCGTGGTCTCGCTCAGCAACGGCGACGGGGTGTGCGAGCTGCTGCTCGCGCATGACGCACGCTTGCTTGAGACCTTTCGCGCCGCATCTGAGCGAAAATAACGAAGGGTCATAATCCGTCTTGCACTACAGGGGCTTTATTGCCGAAAGGTAAGCGAATAGGCTTTTGACAAGATTGCTGTCTTTGATCATATCAATAATAAAAAAGGACGAAGAATGTAAAAATTCTTCGTCCTTTTTTATTGTTAGCTATTTAAGCTTTTTCGGTGTGTCGATAAATCCTGCCAGATAGTCAAGAGAAACATTGTAATATCTTGCCAAAGCGACCATGCGCTCAAACGGAATGGCTCTTTTTCCGTTTTCATACTGGGCGTAATAAGATTGACTGGTACCTATGATTTTTGCAATTTCTTCCTGACTTTTATCAGCGTCTTCCCTTAGGTTTTTTAGCCTTTGATATACATCCATTTTTATCACCCTGTGCTTTTTTAAAAATTATAGCACAAATAAACTAAAAAGGGTTGACTTTAGTTCGCATCTGAACTATACTATATTTAGTTCGCTTTTGGACTATTGAGGGAGGAAGAAAATGAAAGAAACACTTGCAAAGCTATGGAATGACTATTTGTCGGGCGAATGCGCCGCAATTGATACGGATGAAGAGCGAAAGCTGACAAAAAAGGCCGCAGAGCTACACGAAAAAGCAAGTGCTTTGCTTAATAAAGAACAAGAGCAGGCGGTGGAAAAATATGTTGAGGCATTGTACGATATGGAGGCACTTTTTGTAAAGAAGGCGTTTTTCACAGGGTGCGAATTTGGTGTTTCATTTCTCTTGGACGCGGGGAATTTTGGAAAATAAAATCTTTTGCGTCACAGAAAAATACGTTTGTTGTATTTCATCAAGGCGGCAGTTCGATTCCTTTACGGCTACCCTTTTACTTATTCCGATTTGCGCCTTTTTTTCACCTGCGCTTGACAACGGCGAATTTTTTGATATGATGAAATCAGTACGCCTCGGTGTGCCTTCCGCATGAAAGGAGAATGAGAACGAGAATGAACAACAAGAATTGGATCACCGCCCCTGTGCCGATGGGGAGCGCCTCCTGTGTGTTTGCCAAAACCGTCTCTTTAAAAAAGCCGCTTGAAAGCGCCGCGCTTTCGGTCTCGGCTATTGGCCTTTTTGAAGCCCGTATTGGGGGTAAAAAGGTGGGAAAGGCCGTGCTGACGCCCGGCTATACCGCATATGACAAGCGCCTGCAGTATATGACCTTTGACGTCACCGATATGATGTCGGGGGAAGCGCGCATCGAGATCACGGGCGCCCCCGGCTGGGCGGTCGGAAAGCTGGGCTGGAAGGCTGCCGGCAAGACCTATCACGATCATTATGCCGTCACCGCCGAGCTGTCGCTTTGTTATGCCGACGGCACCGCCGAAACCGTGGTGACCGATGGCACGTGGGAGGTTTTCACCTCACCCGTCCTCTTTTCCGATATCTACGACGGCGAAACCGTTGACTATACCGCACCCATCACCCGTCTTGGCAACGCCACCCCCGACGCGACCTGCGAAAAATTCCCCTTGGTGCCGCAGCTGGGCGAGGACATCACCGAGCACGAGCGCCTCGCACCCGTATCGCTTTTCACCACGCCGAAGGGTGAGCGCGTGCTCGATTTCGGGCAGAATATGACGGGCTACGTGGAGCTGACCTACTGTGGCAAGGCAGGTGACCGCATCGAGCTTTCCTTTGCCGAGGTGCTGGATCGCGAGGGTAATTTTTATACCGAAAATTATCGCTCGGCAAAAAACAAGATCATCTATGTTTCGGATGGCACGCCGCGCGTCTTTAAGCCGCGCTTTTCCTTCCAGGGCTTCCGCTATGTTCGCCTTGACAGCTACCCGGCCGAGGCGGTAGAGCCGCGCGACTTCCGCGCCATCGCCGTGCACAGCGACATGGCGCGCACGGGCCGTCTTGTCACGGGCAATGCCAAGATCAACCAGCTTTATCACAATACCGTCTGGGGTCAGAAGAGCAATTATCTTGATCTTCCCACCGATTGCCCCCAGCGTGACGAGCGCCTTGGCTGGACGGGTGATGCCCAGGTTTTCTGCCGCACTGCCGCTTATAATTACGATGTGCGCAAATTTTTTGAAAAATGGCTGGCCGACGTGCGCGCCGAGCAGCGTGAGGATGGCGCGGTTCTTGGCGTGGTGCCCTCGGGTGTGGTTGGTGCGTACACGCGCGTTTCCGCCGCATGGGGCGACTGTGCCACCGTCATTCCGTGGGAGCTCTACTGCGCCTACGGCGACAAGCAGATCCTTTGTGAGAACTTTAACCTCATGAAGCGCTGGGTCGATTACCAGCATAGTGCGGGCGCGGAGGAATATCTCTGGCTCGGCGGTTATCACTACGGTGACTGGCTCGCTATGGATGCGGGTCCCGACGTGTACATGGGCGCTACCTCAACCGACCTCATCGCCTCCGCCTTTTTCTATCACTCCGCCGACCTTGTCGTCAAGGCGGGCGAGGTGTTAGGCGAGGATGTAGCCGACTATCGCACCCTGCGCGAGAACGTGCGCCGCACCTTCCGTGATTATTTCATGGAAAACGGCATGCCAAAGGAGCAATTTCCCGCCACCTCCTTCAACGATAAGGGCGAGCCGCGCGATCCGTTCCGTCGGGGCGTGACGCAAACCGCCCTCGTGCTGATCCTGCATTTCGGCCTTTGCGACGAGACAGAGCGCCCCGCGCTTGTCTCCAAGCTGGTCGAGCTGATCGAGGGCTTTGACGGGCGCATGACCACGGGCTTCGTGGGCACACCCTATATTCTCCATGTGCTGACGGCCGCAGGCCGCACCGATCTTGCTTACCGCTTGCTCTTTGAGGAGCGCAATCCCTCCTGGCTTTATTCGGTCACGCACGGTGCCACCACCATGTGGGAGCATTGGAACAGCCAAAAGGAGGACGGCAGCTTCTGGAGCACGAGCATGAACTCCTTTAATCACTATGCTTACGGCTCGGTGTGCGATTGGATCTACGGCGTTGCCGCAGGCATCACGTTTGATGAGCGCGCAGCAGGTTATCGGAAATTCACCCTCGCCCCTCACCCCGACAAACGACTGGGACATATCAACTGTGCGCTTGATACCGTGTGCGGCAGAATTGAAAGCAACTGGTATTATAAGGGGGAGACCGTGTATTATGAGTTTACCGTGCCGCAAGGCACCGAGGCTACCGTCCTGCTGCCCGGCGGCTATACCGAGACCGTCGGTGGCGGCACTTACCATTTCGCTCAATAAGTAAAAAGCGCAGAGCAATGACTCTGCGCTTTTTACTTGACAAAGACCGTAAAATTTTGTATCATAAAAGGGAAGAAAAGCAGAAAGGGGTGAAACGGTATGCAAAATGCGGAATTTTTGCCCGTTAACCGCGCAGATATGGCGGCGAGGGGCTGGGATGTGCCCGATTTTGTATATGTTACGGGGGATGCGTATGTCGATCACCCCTCCTTTGGTGTTTCCATCATCTCGCGCGTGCTCACGGCAGCGGGCTATCGTGTGGCCATCCTCGCCCAGCCCGATTATAAAAGCGCCGAGGCGTTTCGTGAGTTTGGCCGCCCCCGTCTTGGATTTCTTGTCACGTCGGGCAATATCGACAGCATGGTGGCGCATTATACCGCCGCCAAAAAACGCCGTTCCTATGATTATTATTCTCCCGGCGGCAAAATGGGCAACCGCCCCGATCGCGCGGTGATCGTTTATTGCAATCGCATTCGTGAGGCCTATGGCGACGTGCCGATTATTCTCGGCGGTCTTGAGGCGTCGCTGCGCCGTTTCGCACATTACGATTATTGGGATGATAAGGTGCGCCGTTCGGTTCTGGTCGATGCCCGCGCCGACCTGCTGACCTACGGCATGGGCGAGAATATCCTGCTCCGCATTGCCGCGCTTCTTGATAAGGGCGTGCCCGTCAAAAAGATTCGCGACGTGCGCGGCACGGTCTATCTCTGCGCGCGCGAGGAGCCCGTGCACTATCCCGTGGCGGCCGCCTTTGATTATAACGAGCTCAAAAACGATAAACGCCGCTATGCCGAGGCCTTCGGTGTGCAATATCGCAATCAGGATAGCATCAGCGGCAAGGCCGTGGTGGAATATTACGACAACAAGATGCTGGTGCAAAATCCCCCCATGCCGCCCCTTGAGCGCGAGGAGCTTGACCGCGTTTACGCGCTGCCCTATGCGCGCACCTATCACCCCATGTATGAAAAGTTGGGCGGTGTGCCTGCCATAGAAGAGGTGCGCTTCTCGGTCACGCACAATCGCGGCTGTTTCGGCGCCTGCAATTTCTGCGCGCTCGCCTTTCACCAAGGGCGCACGGTGCGCTCGCGCAGTATTGAAAGCGTGGTGGAGGAATGCAAGCAGATCATCGCCATGCCCGATTTCAAGGGTTACATACACGACGTGGGCGGCCCTACGGCCAATTTCCGCGCCCCTGCGTGTGACAAGCAGCTGAAAAGCGGCGTGTGCACCAATCGCAAGTGCTTAGCCCCCACACCGTGTAAAAATTTAAAGGTCGATCATAGCGAGTACATCCGCTTGCTGGAGACCGTTGAGGCCTTGCCGGGTGTCAAAAAGGTCTTTATCCGTTCGGGCATCCGCTTTGATTATCTGCTCGCCGACCCCGATGAGCGCTTTTTCAAAAAGCTGGTGCGCGATCATGTCAGCGGTCAGCTGAAGGTCGCCCCCGAGCATTGTGCCCCGGGTGTGCTTGACGCCATGGGCAAGCCGCACTTCGGCGTGTATCAAAAATTCCGCGAGCGCTTTTTTGAGCTGACCAAATCGATGGGCAAGGAGCAGTATCTGGTGCCCTATCTCATGTCGAGTCATCCCGGTAGTACGCTTTCCGATGCCGTGGCGCTTGCCGAGTGCCTGAAGCGCGACCGTTATGCGCCCGAGCAGGTGCAGGATTATTATCCCACCCCCGGCACCGCCTCTACCGTCATGTTTTATACCGGCATCGACCCCCTCACGATGAAGCCCGTTTTTGTGCCGCGTGACTACCGTGAAAAGCAGCTGCAGCGCGCTCTCTTGCAATTCAATCGGCCGCAAAATGCCGCTGCCGTGCGCGAGGCACTGCAAAAAGCGCACCGTGAGGATCTGATCGGCACGGCACCTCATTGCCTCGTGCGTCCCGCCGCGGGCGCAGCGCCCCGCACCGACGGCGCCCCCCAAAAGCGAAGCTCCGCATCGCACAGGGGACGCACCAAGGCGAGTGCGGCACCCAAGGCCCCCGTAGGGCGCGGTGACAAGGGACGCGGCAAAAGCAGTCCGCGCGTCGGCAAAAAGAAGCCCGTCGCCGGGCATAAGCGGTAATATATTCCTGCCTTTTAAGCGGGCGGCCTGCCTTGACAGGCCGCCGCTTTTTTGTTATCATAATATTGTTGAAACAGGCGGCAAGCCGTCGCATATACTCGGAAAAGGAGGGCGTTTATGAGCAATTTGTCTGATTATCTTACCTGGCGCGGCGATCTTTCGTTCGGCAGCGCCTCGCTTTGCCCCGTAGATGCGCTGATCTTTTCCATGCTCGCCTATCTTGATCTTGATGGCATCGTGCCCCCGGCGCCCACGGCTGAGCCCGTGCGTCTTGCCGCTGCTGCAAAGGCGTATTTCGCGCGTCCCACCGTGGCAAAAGGGGAGCTTCCCGTCAAGCACGAGCAGCTTTTGCGCACCTTGGCCGACACGGGCCGTTTTTCCTCATTGCGGCTCTTTGCGGCAAAAAAGATCCTCAACCGTGCAAAGGGCATGCAGTTCGGTGCCGTTTCCTTTTTGCTGCCGGGGCAAAATATTTTCGTTGCCTTTGAGGGCACGGACGATACGCTCGTCGGCTGGAAGGAGGACTTCCGCATGAGCTACGAGTGCCCCGTGCCCGCCCAGCTCGCGGCCGTACAGTATCTGCGCGAGGTCGCAGCAGCGTATCCCCTGCGTCGCATTTTTACGGGTGGCCATTCCAAGGGCGGCAATCTTGCCATGTACGCGGCGGTCAATGCGGGTGATCACCTGCGTCACCGCATCCGCGCCGTGTATAATCACGACGGTCCCGGCTTTTGTGACAGTACCCTCGCGAGTGCGGCCTATCTTGAGCTGCGTGACCGCATCTTTACCTATCTGCCCGAATCCTCCATCGTAGCCGTTCTTTTGGAGCACGACGTCAAGTATCAGATCGTCAAAAGCGCCAAAAAGGGCCTCATGCAGCACGACGGCTATTCTTGGGAGGTCTTAGGCAACGATTTCGTTTATACCAAGGAGCGTACCGCCTTTGGCAAGCGCACCGAGGCTATTGTCGATCATTTTGTCAACACCACCAGTCCCGAACGCCGCCGCCGTTTTTCCGAAGCACTTTTTTCGGTGCTGGAGGCAAGCGAGCAGGATACCGTTTCGGGTGTTCTCAGCGGCAAGCGCTGGCGGCAAATGCTTTCTGCTTATGCCGATATGCCCGACGACATGCGCGTGCTGCTGACCGAGACGCTTGCCGTGCTCGGCGAGGGTCGCCGCGCGGCAAAGAAAAATACCAACGCACCGCCGTTGCAGGCAAGTGAGAAATCTTCATAGTGAAATGGAGCTACGTCATTCGCGCAGACCAAAAACACACAAAACAAATAAAAAAATAAAGCCGCTTTTGCTATCAAATATCGATAGTAAAGTGGCTTTTTTGTTTTAAGGTAGAAATTCTTGCGAATTTCAATTTTTATGTGCTTTTTAGGCGCGCTCTCGGCACTCGACGTATGTGTATACGCCTATCGTGCCGAGATCACGCCTTCTGCATCAAATGACGCAGCTCCGTTTGTGCTTTGTGTGCTGTTTCGCACAAAGCCTTTACTTGTTCAGTTCATTTACCAGCATCGGCAGCGCTCTTTCAAACTTGGTGCCGTACCAATGCGTGTCGTCCTTTTGCGTGATGCGCATACCCGCCAGCGTGAAATCGGCAGCCACCGTAGCTGCGGCAAGCGGGTCGCGGCCGCGCACGATAGCGCCTACAAAGGCAGAGGCAAAAATATCGCCCGTGCCGTGGCAGCTCTTTTGCAGCTTTTCGTGGAAATAATAGGAGATCTCTGCATCTCCGCGCGACAGCACCGCAACGCCAAGCTCGCCCGCGCGGTAGGAAACACCCGTGAGCACCACCGTTTTCGCGCCCAGCGCCAGCACCTTGTCCATCAGCGTGCGGATATAGCTCTCGTCATAGCCCTCGCCGATGTAGGGCGTGTCCGTCATCATGGCCGCCTCGGTAATGTTGGGCAGGGCGATATCCGCCGTCCCCACCAGCGTGGCCATCTCATGTGCAAAGGCCTCGTCAAAGCCGTAGTAAAGCTTGCCGTGGTCGGCCATGGCAGGATCCACGATCTTTAAAGCATCGGGCGTGCCGAGACGCGCAAACATATCCTTCACCAGCTCGATCTGACGCTTGCTGCCGAGGTAGCCCGTGTAAATGGCGTCAAAGCAGAGCTTTTCCTTTTGCCAATGGTCGACAATGGCGGGAATGTCGTCAGTCAGATCTCGGAAGGTCCAGCCCGAAAAGCCACCCGTGTGCGTGGAAAGCACGGCCGAGGGGAGAATGGCGGTCTCAATGCCGCAGGCCGAGATAATGGGAAGTGCTACCGTCAGAGAGCATTGCCCTACGCAAGAGATATCCTGCACCGTTAAAACTCGTTTATCCTGTTCCATAACAAGGCTCCTTTTGTGTTGATGCTGTTATTGTATCACAAAACTGATATGCAAGAAATAACCAAATTGATATATTTTTATAAGACCAGATTGCTGCGGACAAGTTTGGTTCTAAACGCCTTTCCCACAACATAAGGTAATAGCAAAGGGGGGTGCGGTATGCAATGCATTGTGGTCGATCGGCGCGAGCTGCTGCCGCGCTTTCTCGCGGCGCTTCTGCCGCTGCGGCTTCTCGAGGAGCTGGAGCGTACGGTGCCGGGCGGGATGTTTCCCGAGGAGCTGCGGCTGCGTCGCGGACGGTGTGCATCGGTGACGGTGGGCGGCGAAAATCTGCGCCTTGCCACGGTGCTTGGCGGCGAGGAGATGGAAACGCTTTTGCTGCAGCTTTGCACCGGTTCTCTTTATGCGCACAGCGAGACCCTTGGTGAAGGGTATCTCGTTTTGTCAAACGGTGTGCGTGTCGGTGTTTGCGGCCACGCTGCGGTGGTGGGCGGCAAGATCACCGGCATTTCTCACATCTCCTCTTTTTCCATCCGTTTGCCGCACAAAACACCCCCCGTGGGCGGGGAGATCTGTGCTTTGTTTGAGGAGCTTTCCCACACGCGCGGTATTTTAATTTACGCGCCGCCCGGGGTGGGGAAGACCACGCTGCTGCGCGGAGTTGCGGTGGGTCTCGCGGGAGGCGCGCACCCGCGTCGCGTGGCCGTGGTGGATACGCGCGGTGAGCTCGGTGCATTTACCGAGGGCGCGGAGCTTTTGCTTGATGTTTTAATGGGTTATCCGCGCGGGCGCGGGATCGGGATTGCCACGCGCACGCTCTCGGCAGAGGTGATTGTGTGCGACGAGATCGGTGATCTATCGGAGGCACAGGAGATCGTCGCGGCACACACGGGCGGCGTGCCGCTGATTGCCACGGCGCACGCTGCAGGTATTCGGGAGCTGCTCGCGCGTCCCGGTATGCGTCTGTTGCACGAGGCACGCGTGTTCGGTGCATATGTGGGTCTTTCCCGCGCCTCGGGGCAATTTCTGTATACGTACGACGTCACCGATTGGGAGGCGGCAGATGCATTTTTTTAAATGGCTCGGTATCGGGCTGATCTTACTTTGCGGCATTTTTGCGGGTGTATGCTTCGCCGCCTTTGAGCGAAGACGTGTGGCACAGGCCGAGGGATTTTTGGCACTTCTGCGTCTCATTCGCCTGCAGATCGATTGCTTTTCCATGCCCGTGGGGCACATTCTTGCCGCGTGCGACAAGGAGGTGCTGAGCGCCTGCGGCGCGACGGCGGTGCCCGCGGATCTTGGTACCATGCTGGCCACAACGCGCCTGTATCTTTCCGAGGATATCTGCCGTCTTTTACGCGAATTTGCGTCGCGTCTTGGCGGCAGCTATCGGGAGGAGGAGCTGCGCTGCTGTGATTATTATCTGGCACGTCTTGCCCCGTATTGTGATGTACTGCGGGCAGATCTCGCGCGACGGGAGCGCATGGCGCTGCTTTTGCCCCCGGCGCTCTCGGTGGCGGTTATTTTACTACTGTTATAGAGGATGAGGAGAAAAATACATGGATGTGGGACTGATTTTGCGCGTAGCGGGCGTGGGGATCTTGGTCGCGGTGGCGGCGCAGATCCTTTCCAAAAGCGGCAGGGACGAGCAGGCAACGCTCGTGACGGTCGCGGGGCTCGTGGTGGTGTTTTTGATACTCGTGCAGGAGATCGGCAATTTGTTTGATACCGTGCGCGATATTTTTGGCTTCTGATGAGCATTTTGCAGGTTGCGGGCATCGCCCTCTTAGCGGCAATGGTGATCCTTTTGCTGCGCGAAATGCGTGCCGCTGCCGCGCCCCCCGTGCGCCTTGTTACCACGCTGGTGCTCTTCGGGGCGGCGCTGGGGCTTTACGCGCCGCTGCTCACGCGCGTGCGCACGCTTTTTGCGCTTGGCGATGGCGGCGCGCTGGTCACGGCAGTCCTGCGTGCCGTCGGCATCGGCATGGTTTGCGAGTTTTCTGCTGCCTTTTGCCGTGATCTTGGAGAAAACACCATCGCGGAAGGGGTGCTGCTGTTCGGCAGGCTGGAGATATTGCTGCTTGCCATGCCCCTGGTCGATGATCTGATACAAATAGTCGGAGAGCTGCTAAAATGACAAGAAAAGGAAAAAAACGTATTTGGTTGGTTGTTTGCCTCGCGGGATTGTTGCTGCTGCTTTCCTGCCCCGTGGCAGCACAATCCGACACGGGTGATGCTACGCTCGAAAACGCGGAGCTGCAGGAGGCGTGGCAGGCGTTTGTGGGGGAAATTCCCCCCGAGGTGGCAGAGCTGCTGCCGACCGACTTTTTTTCGGAGGATCTTGCGGCGGTGGGCGATAGCGTGGCGGAGCTCAGCACACCCGCAGCCGTTTTTCGCGTCGTGGGGCAGGTCACGGGCGTGACGGTGGTAAATGCGCTTTCCCTCCTTGCCCGCATTTGCGGGATCCTTGTGCTTTCGGCCACCTTTCGCGCCGTTACCCTCGAAAAGCAAAGCGGCATGGGGCGCGCGGTGTCGCTCATTGCAGCCCTTGCCATCACGGGGCTGCTTTTCGCGGGAGAGGAAACGAGATTTGCACAAATAGACCGTTTTTTTGATACCGTTCGCGCACTTTGCCTCTCGCTTATCCCTTTGATGGGCGTTTTGTATGCTATGGGAGGCAACGTCGGTGCGGCGGTGGCCAATCACGGCGTGATGAGTGGATTTCTCGCGATACTGGAAACGGTTTGCAGCGGCGCGGTGGTTCCCGTGGCAAACGGCCTTTTGGCGCTTGCCGTGACCGATGCCGTGTCTGGAAAGGCCTCCTTGCGCGCGCTGGCCACGCTTGTGCGCCGTACCTTCACGTGGGGGCTTTCCTTTTTTATGATGCTGCTGACATTTGTGCTCGGCACGCAGCAAACGCTTGCCAAGGGGAGCGATACACTTGCGCTGCGCACCGTGCGCTTTGCTGCGGGCAGCTTTCTGCCCGTGGTGGGCGGGTCGGTGTCCGAGAGCCTGCGCACCGTGGCGGGCAGCGTATCCTATCTGCGCGGCGTGGTCGGCACGGGCGGCATTTTCGTGGTGTTTTTCCTCTTTTTGCCCTGCTTTTTGTCGGTGCTCATCACGCGCCTTGCCTTTTTGCTTTGCGGCGCGGTGGCGTCGCTGCTTTCCTGCCCGCAGGAGGAAAGATTGCTTGGTGAGCTCGCGGGCATCTGGGGCTATTTTCTTGCCGTGATCGCGTGCCTGTTCGTGATGACCGTGTTTTCTCTGACGCTCCTTGCTCACGCGGCAACGGCCATATGAGGTGAGATATGGGAAACACGGTATTGGCCCTGTTTGGCGTTGCGTTCGCGGCCGCGCTTTGTGAGCTCCTGCTGCCGGGGGAGGGCAGCGGTACCAAAACGGCGTTGCGCCTTTTGGTGTCGCTTGCGGTGCTGCTCTTGCTTGCGCGTCCCTTCTTTTCCTTGCTCGGCACCGCCCCCGACCTTGCCTTTGAGAAGCTGGTGGGTGAAGCGCCGGAGGAGAGCGAGGCGCACTATCAGGATATCTTTGATCGCGCCGTGCAGGAGGGGTGTGCGCAGGATCTTCAAAAGGGGCTCGCGTTATTTCTGTCGCAGGAATACGGTATTGCCGAGGAGGATGCGGATATTTACGTCCATTTTGACAGCGAGGGCAATTTGCATCTGATAGAGATCTATTTGTCGGGCAGGGCGCTGCTGCAGGATCCCGACGTCATTGCCGCCGATATCTCGGCGCGATTGCATTGCGAAACGGAGGTCAGATAATGGGAGAAAATAAGAGTAAAAGCCACGGTTTTTTATCCTTTGTGCGCACAAAGGGGCGGCTGTGGATTTTAATCGGCGGCGGCTTGCTCGGCGTGTTGCTTTTGCTGCTTGGCGGCATGGGTGAAACGAGCACAAAGGAGGAGAGCACGGATGCCCTTGCGGCACGTGTGGCTGAAGTCGAAGCGTATGAGCTCCACCTCGAAAAGCAGATCAAAGCACTGTGCGAGGCGGTACAGGGCGTGGGGGATGTTGATGTGATGATCACGCTTGAGGGCGGCTATACCGTCTCATATACCGAGGATGGAGACGGCAAACCCGTTCTCGTCGGCTCCGGCAGCAGCGAGGAGGCGCTTTTTGAGCGCATTTCCGCCCCCGTTGTGGGGGGTGTTGGCATCGTGTGCCGCGGCGGCAACAGCGCGGCGGTCAGGCAAACGCTCACCGAGCTTGTCGCCACCACGCTCGGTATTTCTGCCAACCGCGTGTTTGTCACGGGCAAATCGTGAGCACGGTACAAAGAAAAGCCCGCCCCTGTCCTACAGACAGGGGCGGGCTTTTTCCGCCTTGGCGGTGTCAGATCATGTTGATCAGCGTCGTGAAAATACCCATCACAAAGCCGATCACGGCACCAAGCTGAATGACGTCGTTGAGCTCCTTTTTCATGACCGAAAGAATCAGCTTTTCAAGATCCTCGGGGGGCATGGCCGTGACGCGCTTTTCCACGATCTCGGCAATGTGGAAGCGAGAGGCGATATTGTCGGCGTGATCGCTGACAAGGCGATGGTAGACCGAGGCAAGGACGGGGGCTACCTCCTCGCGCGTGCCAAACATCTCGCCGATCGGCTTTTCCTCCAGCTTGGCGGCCTCGGCGTCAAGCAGCGCGTGCAGCTTGACCTTGCCGTCCCCCTCCAAAAAGGCAAGAATGCGCTCGGTGAGGGTGGGCGCAAGCGATGCGATCGTGCCCTCGTTTAAAAACATACCGACCAAGGGGTTGCGCTGGCTGATGCCGGCTGCAATGTTTGCGCCCTCGCGCGTCAGCAGGTCGTTGAGGTCAAGCCCGGCTATGCCGGTAACGATCTTGTCGGTCAAAAGATTCAGCAGCTTTTCGCGCTGGATATCGTAGGTGCCGGAGAGGAGCATCTCGCCCGATTCGCGCACGGGCGGAAGTGCCAATATGGCATTCACCACGGTCTCGGTCACCTCGTCGGAAAGCAGCGCACGCTTGATATCCTCCTCGCACACCAGCTTTTCACTGACCATGCGGCCAAGGGCTGCGGCGAGCGCTGGCTGTCTGCGCGGAATGATGCCGGGGGTAAAGGGCAAGCGCCATTTGCCGATGTACTTTTCGCGGTAGGGGCGAAACAGCATCTTCACGGCGATGTAGTTTGTAAAAATACCGATCACGGCACCCACAACGGGTCCCGCCAACCATACGAGGATTTCCATTATCGTTTCCATCGTGTACTCCTTTGTGTTGAGTGGTACTTTTATTTTATCACGAAAGTGAAATAAAATCAACCCCACGCGGCAAAATGCGGGAAATGCGCCTTGCGCCGCAGGTTGAAATGTGATATAATTCAATCAGTAAATTCATGATGCTTTTATAGGAGGTGATACGGCATGCTTCGTTTTTTGCACGTGGGAGATCTGCATCTCGGCAGCTCCTTTTCCGCCTTTTCGCCGCGTGCGGCGGCGGTGAGACGCGCACGCGCCTTTGAGGCGCTCGAGGCCGTGATTGCAGATGCCCTGCAAAGGCAGGTCGACCTGCTTTTGTTTGCGGGTGATTGCTTTGACAGCGCCACGCCCGATCCCGATACCGCAGCGCGCTTTTTTGACCTGCTTGCCCGCGTGGGCCTTCCCGTGGTGATCGCCCCCGGCAATCACGATCCTTATCGCGCGGGCTCCTTTTGGGATACGGCCGACCTGCCCGCCAACGTTTGTTTGTTCCGCGAGGAGAGCCTCGCGTTTTTTGAGCTGCCCGAGCTGGGGGTAAACGTGTACGGTTACGCCTTTATCGGGGAAACGGCCAAGGCGCCGACCTTGCCGCGCCGTGCCGAGCTTCCCACCGATCGCGTCAATCTGTTGCTCGCCCATGCCGATCTCCTCTCGCCTCTTTCGCCCTATGCACCCATCACCTCGGGTGCGCTTGCCGCCTCCGGCTTTGCGTATGCGGCGCTTGGACACGTGCATAAGCCCATGCCGGTGCGCCGCTTTGGCGATACCGTGGTGGCCTATAGCGGCTTTCTTGTCGGTCGCGGCTTTGACGAGTGCGGTGCGGGACAAGCCAATCTTGTGGAGATCAATGGCGGCCGCGTGAACGTGACGCATCTTGAAAGCACGGCCGATCGGTTTGAAATACTCGAAGTGGATTGCACGGGCGCCGATCGCGGTGAGGAGGTGCGCGGGCGCGTTGCAGCTGCCCTGAACGACGCCGCGTATTCCTCCGAGGTCGCCCTGCGCGTCATTTTGCGCGGCGCGGTGAGTGCCTCCTGCGTGCCCGATGTCGCAGCGCTGTCTCGTCTCGGGACGGAGCTGGCGCTTTTTGAGGTGCGCGATGAGACCCTGCCGCTATATGATGTGGCATTTCTTGAAAAGGATTTAGGGCTTCGCGGCGCGTTTTACCGCGCCATGCAGCCGCGCCTTGAGAGCGACGATGAGGATGAGCGTGCCGTCGCCGCCGAGGCGCTGCGCCTTGGCTTTACGGCCCTCGCGGGGAGGGATATTCTATGAAGCTGATCCATCTTTACGCCGAGGAATTCGGTTGCCTCACCGAGCGTGACTTTACCTTCGGCTCGGGCATGAATTTGATCGAGGGGGCGAACGAGAGTGGAAAAAGCACGCTGCAAGCGCTGCTTCGCTTCCTGTTTTACGGCTTCCCCCGCCGCGGCGGCGCTGACGGGGAGGAGCGCTATAAGCGCCTTTCCCGCAAAACGCACCGTGCCGCGGGCAGCGTGACCTTCATCTGGCAGGAAGCCACGTATACCGTGCGCCGTGATTATATTTTGCACACCTTGGGTGGGCGCGAGATGCCTGCGGAGCAGCTTTCCGTGGTATGCGATACCACGCATAGCGCCGTTGATCTCGAGGGCAAAAGCCCCGGAGAATATTTTTTGTCTCTCCCTGTGGCGCTTTACCATAGCAGCGTGTGTGTGCGCCAGTCGGAAATAGACGGCGTTGCCACCGCCACGACGGGGGATTCGGTCGGCGAGCTGCTCTTTTTCGGTGAGGGTGGCGCACAGCTTGCCACCGCCGAACGGATTCTTGACGATGCACGCCGTGCGCTGCAGCACAACCGCGGTCGCGGCGGTAGGATCGCCGCGCTGGAGGAAAAAAGCGAAGCGCTGGGCGAGTCTCTTGCCGCCGCGCGTGAGCACGCCGAGCGTCTGCGCGTGCTGCGCAACGATAAATCGCGCTACAGTATGCTCCTGCAGGATAAAAACAAGGAGCTGGCGCAAGCCGAAAATATGCTCCGCGCTGCCGAGCTTGACCGTCACCTTGCGCGTTACGATGCGTGGCATCGCGCCGCAGACGAGGAAAAAAGCTTGCTTACCGACAGGCCGCGCCTTACTGCGGGGGAGCAGGAGCCCCTGCCCACACCCAAAGCGTTGGAGGAGGCCAACGGCCTGCTTTACCGTCACGCTGCCGCCGAGGCAAGCGTGTCGCTCTGCACCGACGAGACCGTGCGCCTTGACCGCGCGTCAAACACCCTCGTAAACGACACCGTTGCCGCCTATATTGAGCAAAACGGCGGTGTGGATAAGATCGCACGCAAAGCGCGCAGCTTCGCCGCGAAAAAGCGTTTTTGCAGCATGATGCTCATTGTGCTCGCCGTGGCCGCTTTGGTGCTGCTCCCGTTTGGGCTGCTCTTGAAAACGCGCCTACCCCGGCTCTTTTGGGCATCGGGTGGTTCTGCCTTGCTGTTTCTCTTCTTTTTTGCGTGGCGAATCTCGCTTTGGCTTGGTGAGCGTCGCTTTTACCGCCATATGCAGCTGAAATCTCCGTCGATGCTGCGCACGCTTTTGGCGCAGTATGCGGACGAGGTGGCGGAGCGTGCGGAGACGCACGCCGTGCAGCAAAGGGCGGCCGCGCTTTTGCAGACGGCTACCGCGCAGGAGCGAGAGGCCTTTGAGAAGCTCGCGCAGGCGCTTGCGGCCATGGGGCTGCCCGCCTGCCGCACACACGCCGAGGCCGCACAGCAGCTTCAAGCCCTGCGTGAGCGTGTCGCCGTACGGCAAAGCACCTATGCCGAGGAGCGTTTGCGGTATGAAAATGCCAAAAGCCGCACCGAAGCGCTGGCAAGCGGACTTGATGCTGCCGAGGAAGGGGCGCTGCGCGCGGCGCGTGCTGCGCTGCCTGCACCCACGGCGGATGCCGCCGAGCTTGAGCGACGCGCCGCCTTTTTGCGCGAGACCGTGCGCGGAATTACCGAAAAGCTGGCTGCTGCCGAGCGAGAGGAGATCGCCGTGATGGCGGTATCCTCCGACCCCGCTGCCCTGCTTACCGAAAAGACCGAGGTTGAAAAGGAGCTGGCTGCCGCAAGGCAACGTCTTGCTGCTGTCAAGATGGCGAGCGACGCGCTTGCCGAGGCAAATGAAACGCTGCGCGGCAGCATTCTGCCCACCTTGGCCGAAAGCGCCTCTGCCATCTTTGAAAGATTGACCGACGGCCGCTACCGCGCGCTTTGCTTGTCGGATGATTTTACGGTGTCGGTCAGCACCCCGGAGGGGAATCTTCCGCTTTCTCATTTCAGCGCAGGATGCCGCGACGCGGCCTATTTTGCGCTGCGTCTGGGTCTTGCGGAGCTCATCACCAAGGAGCCTCTTCCTCTGTTGCTTGACGAGGTGACCGCACATCTCGACGACCAACGCACCGCCCATCTGCTCGGCGTGCTTGAGACCTTTTGCCGCGCGGGCGGTCAATGCCTGCTCTTTACCTGCCACACGCGCGAGGCGTCTTTGCTTACCGCAGGTGAATATACGCACATTGGCCTTTGATGCCTGCGGCGTTCTTTGTCTTCATCACGCTTGACAAGGATGCGCCGCAAGTGGTATACTGAAGCGAGACTGCTCTAATCTTGTGGGTTTGGCTATAGAAAGGTGTAGCATATGACGACGCTTTACTTGATCAGACACGGCCAGACAGATAACAATCTGGTCGGCTGCTATAATGGCTGTAAGTCCAATCAGCCCCTAAATGCACTCGGTATGCGGCAGGCCGCCGCACTTACCGCCCCCTTCGCCAAGATCCGCCCCGATGTGATCTATGCCAGCACGCTCTGCCGTGCCGTCATGACCGCCGAGGGCGTGCGCGGCACGCGAGAAATGCCCATACACACCGTGTATGAGCTGAGGGAAATGGATATGGGTGATCTTGACGGTGTGACCTTTGCGGAGACGAGGGCCAACTGGCCCGAGATCTGGCACAACTGGCATGAGGAGCCCGAAAAGCTGCAAATGCCAAACGGTGAGAGCTTTACCGACGCGCGCCTGCGCGCCGCTGCCGCTATTTCGCGCATCGTGCGTGAAAATCGCGGAAAATGCATTGCCGTTGTGGCACACGGGTCGCTGCTCAGCCTCGCGGTCTCGCATTTTTTCGGTTTGCCTCTCGCCGGGCGCTACGAGGTGCCCTACTTGCCAAACGCCTCTTATCATAGCCTTGCCGTGGAGGATGACGGCCATTTTTCCGCCATTGCCTTCCGTTGCTGTGACCACCTGGTCGGTGAGCTTCTTTCCTCCCCCCTCAAAGAGGGCAATGCCGCTGCACTCTCCGGTCGCTTTTTCTATCCCGATTTTGCAAAGGAGCCAACGCCATGACGGAAATAGACGTTCGCACGGTCAGCACCGCAGCACTTGCGTATTTTGGCGATAGCGTGATCGAGCTGCTGGTGCGTCGCCGCCTGGTAGGGGAGGGGCATTCCTCCTCCAAGTCCCTCAATAACCACGCGCGCGCCTTTGTCAGCGCCCCCTCGCAAGCGGCGGCCATGGCAAAGCTGTTACCGCATTTGAGTGAGGAGGAGGCGGCCGTCTTTCGGCGCGGCCGAAACGTTGGCCACACCAACACGCCCAAAAACGCCACCGTAGCCGAGTACCGCAGCGCCACGGGCATGGAGGCTCTTTTCGGCTATCTTTACCTCACGGGCAGGCAGGATCGCGCCGCAGCCCTGTTTGAGATCGCTTATCAAACCAAAAGCGCCGAATGATCGGCAAAGGAGCATTATGACGATTAGATACAATTATTATAAAGACGGCAAGAAAAAGGCACTCACCATGAGCTATGACGATGGCAGAACCTTTGATCTGCGCTTGGTGCAGCTTTTTAATCTGCACGGCATTCGCGGCACCTTCCATCTCAATTCGGGTAAGTTTACCAATGAAAAATATCTTTCTGCTGAGGATGTGCGCGATAAATTTACCTGGCACGAGATTTCGGGCCACACGCTGACGCACCCCCGTCTTGACAAGGTCTCGGATGAGGAGCTGATTTACGAGGTCATGGAGGATCGCCGTAACCTGGAGGCCTGCTGCGGCTACCCAGTGCGCGGTATGTCTTATCCTTACGGTCTTTACTCGGAGAATATCATCAATATGCTTCGTCCCCTCGGCATGAAGTATTCGCGCACCACCAAGGCGACCGACAGCTTCCGTATGCCCGAGGATTTTATGGCCTGGCACCCCACCTGCCACCACGATAGCCCCAAGCTCTTTGACCTGCTTGAAAAATTTAAGACCACCGATTACCCCATGGCGCTTTTCTACGTTTGGGGACACAGCTTTGAGTTTGACAAAAACAACAACTGGGAGCGCATCGAGCGCTTTTGCGCCGAGGCGGGCGGCGATGACGACGTATGGTATGCCACCAACATTGAGATCTATGATTACTATGCCGCCCTGCGTTCGCTGGAGTTTACCGCAGATCGCACCGTCGTCTATAATCCCACCGCCACCGACGTTTGGATCTCCGTGGACGGCAGCCCCGTTCGCATTGCCGCAGGCGCCACCGTGGACCTCAAAACAGCTTAACAAAAAGATCAAAAAATAAGGAGAATGATGATGAACCATCCCACGATCAAAATTCACGTAAAAAATTTCGGCACCATGACCGCCGAGCTCTACCCCGAAATGGCACCTCTCACGGTGGCCAATTTCCTGTCGCTGATCGAGAAGAAGTTTTTCGACGGCCTCATCTTCCATCGCGTCATTGCAGGCTTCATGCTGCAGGGCGGCGGATATACCGAGGAGATGGCACATAAGGAGACCGCTGCCATCAAGGGTGAGTTTGCCGCCAACGGCTGCAAGACCAACACCCTGAAGCACACGCGCGGCGTGCTCTCCATGGCGCGCACCAACGATCCCAACTCCGCTTCCTCTCAGTTTTTCGTGATGCATGCAAACGCACCGCACCTTGACGGACAGTACGCGGGCTTCGGTAAGGTGATCGAGGGCGACGATGTTATTGACAAGATCGCGGGCGTTGAAACCGGCAATTACGGTTGGTACATGCAGGATGTGCCTGTGGAGCCCGTTGTCATCGAAACCATGGAAATTGTGCAGGAATAAGAAAAAACAAAAAGATATTTTTCGAGATTTGGAAAAGCAAGCATTCAAAACTGGAAAATATAAAAATAAAAATTAGAAAAGCAAAAAAGCGCACCGCCTCCCCGTTTGGGGCGCGGTGCGCTTTTTGTTATTTGGCATATAGCGCATTCGGTGCATTGCCGCGTGCATTCCGTTTCGCATGTCCGGCCTTGGCGCGGAAGTAGAGCGTGGTTAGTAAATTGGCAAGTACCATCAGCACGTTAAAAATATAAACGTAAAATACATAATTGCAGCCCGTTGTCATCACCTTGGCGGTAATGCCCGCCGCGTAGCCCACCAAGATCAAAATCATAAAAGCAAGACTGGTCGAGCTGGCGTTTTTGGCACGCAGCTTTTTCAGCAGGGTCACCGGCCAGGAAAGACCGAAGCAGATCAGCATCACGGTTTCTAAAAATTCGCTCATTCGTGCGCCTCCGAAAAAATTATTTCTTTATTTTCAGTATAACCTTGACAAATCATAATGTCAAATATATAATGATTATAGAAACGATAATTGGAGGTTATATCTATGGAACTCACACAATTACAGTATTTTGTCGCCGTTGCCGAGAGCCTGCATATGACCCGCACCGCAGAGCGTCTGCACGTGGCGCAGCCCGCACTCTCGCAGGCCATCAGCCGTCTTGAGCGTGAGCTCGGCGTGCTGCTGTTCAAGCGTGAGCGTCGCCAGCTCACCCTTACAGTCTACGGTGCTTATTTGCTGGAAAGATTGCGCGCGCCGCTGTCGGTGCTTGCGGACTTGCCTGCCGAGCTGCAGGAGCTTGCCAAGGGGGAGAGAACAACCATTCGCTTAAACGTGCTGGCTGCCACCTCTTTGGTCACGGACGCGATCGTCGCCTATCAGCAAAACCACCCCGCCACGCATTTTAAGCTTTTGCAAAGTGCGGAGGCGACCGATTGCGATATTGTCGTTTCCAACGCGCCCGTATACGATCCCGATCACACGGCGGGCGGTATGATGCTGGAGGAACACATTTTTCTTGCCGTGTCGGACGGTGGACGCTACGGCAACAGGAGTGAGATTGCCCTCGCTGACGTGGCAGAGGAAAATTTTATCAGTCTCGGCGGTTCTCGCCAGTTCCGCGGTATTTGCGATCGCTTTTGCTTGCAGGCGGGCTTTGCACCGCAGGTCGGCTTTGAGAGCGACAATCCCGCCTCCGTGAAAAAGCTGATCGCGGCACACGCGGGTGTTGGCTTCTGGCCCGAGTTTTCCTGGGGGCGCTGCAGCGATCCCGACGTGCGCCTGCTCGCGATTACCGATGTGGATTGCCGCCGCAATCTGCTTTTGCAAAAGCGGGAAACGGGCGGCGCCAAGCACGAGGTGTCGGAATTTTTCACGTTTCTTTGCGATTTTGTGCAAGAAAAAAAGGCCGCAGCTCTTATCTGAGGCCTGCAAAAGCCACCCGCGGCGCCGCGTTGCGGCGCCCCGGGTGGCTTTTTAATTTTGATCTTCGTTTGTTTGTCGCTTGTTGGTTGGCTCAAAATCCGCCAGCGCAATTTCGCGCGTCGCGCGGTCCTTTTCAGCGGGCTTGAAATTGCCGAGCATCGCCACGCCAATCCCGCTGTTTTCCATCCCGTTTGCGGGCTTTTGTTTCTTGTCTGCCATGCTATCACCTCGTTTTTGCTTAGTATGCACGGCGTGCGCGGCATTATACGTCAAAATCGGGCGTAAAGGCTGCCGTTGCGGCTTCCTTTCCCTGTGTAAAGCCCTCAAATCCAAGGGCCAATGCGTGCTTCAGCACCTGCTCGTATTCAAAGGTGGTTGTGCGGCGCAATAAATTTTTAGGGGCGGTACGGGGTGCAAAATCGGGGGTGTACTGCCGCATCAGGGATAGGCGTATGTCAGCTGCGGGCACAGTAGCCGCCACGGTGTCAAGCACGGCTGCGGAATCGGCGCGGCAGCCGGGCAGCACCAAATGCCGTACCACGACACCGCGCACAAGGAGCCCGTTTTCATCAAAGCGCACGGCGCCCACCTGTCTGTGCATCTCCCAAAGGGCTGTAATGGCGATGTCTGCGTAATCGGACGCTCCCGAATAGGCTTTGGAAAGTGCAGGGTCAACGTATTTGAAATCGGGGAGATAAATATCCACCAAACCCTCTAAAAGCCGTAGCGTTTCGGGGGATTCATAGCCGCTGCTGTTCCACACCACGGGGATCTGCAGCTGCGGCTTGATCTTTTCAAGGACCCGCGCCACGCGGTCGGTATAATGCGTGGCGGTCACGAGATTTAGATTATGTACGCCGCTTTTGGCCAGCCCTAAAAGCAGCTCGGCCAGCTCCTCCTCGTCATAGATCTTTCCCGCCGCGTGGCGGCTGATGGACGCGTTCTGGCAAAAAATGCAACCGAGCGAGCAGCCCGCAAAAAACACCGTGCCCGAGCCGCGCGTGCCGCTGATAGGGGGCTCCTCAAAGTGATGCGGGGCAGCCCGCGCGATCAAAATATCGCCACCCGTGTGGCACGCGCCCGTCTCCCGCGCTGTGCGATCCGCGCCGCACCGACGCGGGCAAAGCATACAAGCAGCCATTTTTTCGCCCCCTTTCTGCCCTTATTCTACCACACCCGTGAAAAAATTTCAAGTTTTTCGCGTTACGGTGCGCCAAAAGGCAAAATCTATGCTACAATAATAACAGCATTTTGAAATGAGGTGTATTATGGATAACAATTGCTTTGAGCGTGCCGAGATCCTTTGCGTCGGCACCGAGCTTCTGATCGGCGATATCGTGAATACCAATGCGGCCTATCTTTCCCGTCGCCTTGCCACTCTCGGCATCGGCGTTTACCGTCAAGCCGTGGTGGGGGATAACCCCGCACGCCTTCGTGAGGATGTGACGGCTGCGCTCTCGCGCAGCGATCTTGTGATCATGTCGGGCGGCCTCGGCCCCACGTATGACGATCTCACCAAGGAAACGGTGGCAGGAGTTTTTGGTCGCGAAATGTATATGCATACCCCCTCGCTTGCGCGCATTGAGTCATATTTTGCCTCTACGGGGCGCACCATGACCGAAAATAATAAAAAACAAGCCATGATGCCACAGGGCGCGGTGGTTTTCCCAAACGATTACGGCACCGCCCCCGCCTTAGCGCTTGAAAACGAGGAGGGCAAGGTCGTGGTCATGCTGCCGGGCCCGCCCCGCGAGCTTGAGCCGCTGTTTCGCGAGCAGGTAGAGCCGTATCTAAAAAAGCGCTGCGCTGCCATTTTGGTCAGCCGCAATCTGCATATCGTCGGTATGGGCGAATCCGCTGTGGAGGCAGCCCTGCCACAGGAGCTCCGCGACAGTAAAAATCCCACCGTGGCCCCCTATTGTGCCACGGGTGAGGTCAGGCTGCGCGTCACGGCAAGGGACGCAGACGAGGCGCACGCCACCGCCCTTTGCGATCGGATGGTCGCGCGTCTCATGTCTTTGCCGATCGGTGCCTATGTGTATGGCATCAATGTGCCCGCACCCGAGCACGCGCTTGTGGCCGAGCTCGCCGCAAGAGGTCTGTCGGTCGCCACGGCCGAATCCTGCACGGGCGGTCTCATCGCCAAAAAGCTGACCGACGTGGCGGGGTGCTCGTCTGTTGTGGCGGGCGGTGCCGTCACCTATCAAACGCGCGAAAAAACACGCATTTTGGGTGTGGACCCCGCGCTCATTGAGGCGAACACCGTCGTCAGCGCACCCGTGGCAGAGGCTATGGCACGCGGTGCACTTGTCGCCTTTGATGCGGATGTTGCCATCGCCACCACGGGCTATGCGGGCCCCGGCGGCGGCACCGAGGAGAGCCCTGTCGGTACGGTTTTTGTGGCCATTGCCGATCGGCACGAAACCGTTTGCCACCGCTTCACACTCGGCGCCTTTCGTGACCGTTCCTATATTCGGGAGGTCTCATCGGTGCGCGCAATTTCCGAAGCGCTGGCGTTTTTGCGCAAAAACCCCAAAAATTTGTGAAGAATTTATCAATCAACGCTTGACAAGTGTGACATAATATATTAAAATATAAGCTGAGATTGGATTGCAAAAATGCAGATCCGAGAAAGGAACACATATGGCAAAATTTCGTAAGATCGGTATCTTGACCTCGGGCGGTGACGCTCCCGGCATGAATGCCGCAATCCGCGCCGTGGCACGTAAGGCTCTTGACGAGGGCGTTGAGGTCGTGGGCATCCTCGGCGGCTATTCCGGATTGATTAAGGATAACGTGATACCGTTCACCCCGAGAACGGTCTCTAATATTATTTCGCGCGGCGGTACGGTGCTTTATTCCGACCGTTGCCCCGAATTTAAAAGCGAAGAGGGTATGCAAAAGGCAATTGATACCTGCCGCCGCCATCAGATCGATGCGATCGTGGCACTCGGCGGTGACGGTACCTTCCGCGGCGCTACGGATCTCACCAACCGCGGTATTCCCACCATCGGCATTCCCTGTACGATTGATAACGATATCACCGCAACCGACTATACCATCGGCTTTGATTCGGCCATGAACACCACCATGCACATGATCGACTGCCTGCGTGACACGTGTGAATCTCACAAGCGCTGCAACGTGGTCGAGGTCATGGGTCGCGACTGCGGTCAGATCGCCCTCTTCACGGCGTTGGCCTCCGGTGCCGTTGCCGCGGTTATTCCCGAGGTCCCCTTTGACGAGAAGGAGTTTCTTACCCGCATGAACACGCTGGTCAGCGCGGGCAAGCGTAGCTTCCTTGTCATCGTCAGCGAAGGCGTGCTGACCGAGAACGGTCAGAAATACGGTGAGGTTCTCGCCAAAAAGATCGATGCCGAAACCGGTGTGGAAACCAAGTTTGCGCGCCTGGCACACGTGGTGCGCGGCGGCAGTCCCACATTGCGTGACCGCTTTACCGCCACCGAAATGGGTGTGCGTGCGGTTGAGCTGCTGATGCAGGGCAAGAGCAACATCGTGATTTGCGAGATCGACGGCAAGATCACCGAGCTCGATATCAATTATGCGCTGATTGCAGACCGTATGTACAAAAACAAGCTGAAGCCCGGCGATCTTGATGCCTTCAGTGCACAGGAGATCGCAGATATGAAGGCACTTGCCGCACAGCGTGCCGAAGAAATGTCCACCGTTTACAAAATGGTTGCCGAAACCAGTAAGTAATAGAAAACAGACCACGAAAGGAAAAAGGAACATGAGAAAAGTAACAATTATCGGTGCAGGTAATGTTGGCGCTACCATCGCGTACACTCTGGCAGTGGAGGGTGTAGCCAACGAGATCGTGATCATCGACATCAAAACGGAGAAGGCCGAGGGCGAGGCAATCGACATCGCACAGGGCGGTCTGTTCTTCCGTGAGGACGTGAAGATCACCTCCGGTGACTATGCAGATGCGGCTGATTCCGACATCGTTGTCATTACCTCCGGTATGGCACGCAAGCCCGGCATGACCCGTCTTGACCTTGCACAGACCAACATCAACATTCTCTGCAGCATTGCTCCCCAGATCACCAAGTACGCGCCCGACGCCGTATACGTGATCGTCAGCAACCCCGTTGACGTTATGACTTATGTATTCCATAAGGTTACCAACATCCCCGAAAATCGCATCATCGGCTCCGGCAACACCCTTGATACCGCCCGCCTGCGCTACTGGCTCTCCAACAACTTCCAGATCAGCCAGCAGAACGTACACGCTTATGTGTTCGGCGAGCACGGTGACAGCTCCTTTGTTCCGTGGTCTCAGGCTTCGATCTGCACCACCAATGTGGACGAGTATCAGGAGTACCTCAATCCCGGCAATCCCATTGACCACGCAGCCGTTGAGGAGTACGTTCGCAAGTCCGGCGGCGAGATCATCAAGCGTAAGGGCGCTACCTTCTATGCAGTAGCCTGCGCGGCTGTGGATATCTGCAAGATCATCTTCAGCGGCATCGAGACCGCGCTTGCCGTTTCTACCATGATGCACGGCGAGTACGGCGTTGACGACGTTTGCCTTTCGGTTCTCTCCATCGTAGACGAGAACGGCATTAAGGGCAAGATCCCCGCAAAGCTCACGAAAGAGGAAGAGGAAAAGCTGCAGCATAGCGCTAAGTGCCTGCGCAACGTCATCGACCAGATCACTTACCAATAAGCACCAAAAGCAGCAATTAAAAAAGGCCTGCCGCATTTGCGGCAGGCCTTTTTTAATTTTCCTCAATATTGTTATTGAAAAACGCAATATCGCACTTGACAAGTCGCCGTTTTCGCCACTATAATGGGATCAAGAGATCATCGTCGCGGCCGAGGCATCGGCCAGGTCGGAAGGGGGATCATATGGCAATTTCAATGGATCGCAAAAACGGATATTTTTATCTCAGAACCAAAAACACCGTGTATGTACTGGGGCTCCATGAGGGGAAATACCCCGTGCATCTGTATTACGGAAAGCGGGTCAAGTCTCCCGTGCTTTCTTCCCATACCCAAGCCCTTTCCTTTGCCCCTTATTACGCGGCACACGGGTATGATTTTTTGCCCGATGTCACCAGTGTGGAGTTTCCGCTTTTCGGCAGTGGTGATATGCGCGCCACAGCTCTTAAGCTGCGCCGACTTGCGAGCGGTGCGGCGGCCACGCACTTTACCTACCGTTCGGCTCGCAAGCTGGCGGGACGGTGCGAGATCCAAGGACTTCCGTTTGCCTCTGCCGATGAAAATACCCAAACGCTTGAGCTCTGTCTTGAGGACGAGGTGCTCTGTTGCCGTCTTTACCTTTATTATACCGTGTTTCCCGAAAGCGACGTCATTTCCCGCCATTTTGTGCTTGAAAACAGGAGCGAGGGGGATGTGAGCATTGAAAAATGTATGTCTCTCGCGCTCGATATCCCGCGTGACGATCTCGATATGATCAGCTTTTGGGGCGGCCATAAGTGCGAGCGCAATTATCAGCGTACCCCCGTTATGCACGGCAATCAGCGTGTGCAAAGCCGTCGCGGTGCCAGCAGCCATCATTATAATCCCTGCCTGTTGCTGTGTGAGAGAAAGGCCACCGAGGAGCATGGCGAGGCTTACGGCTTCAATTTTATCTATAGCGGCAACTTCCTTGACGAGGTCGAGCTTTCGCTGAACGGCACTACGCGCGTACTTGTGGGTCTTGGCGCAGAAAACTTCACTTATCTTTTAAAGGCGGGTGAGCGCTTTTCGTCTCCCGAGGCGGTGATGACCTATAGCGCCAAGGGCGTGGGACAGGTCTCGCGCAATATGCACGATTTCGTGCGCAGCCACATCCTGCCCCGGGATGTCTTTCCGCAGCGTCCCGTGGTGCTCAATTCCTGGGAGGCCTTTCACTTTGATATTGATGCCAAGCTGATGGTGGATTTTGCCAAGGAGGCCGTCGCGTGCGGTATGGATATGCTCGTGATGGACGACGGTTGGTTCGGTGCGCGCACCTCAGACGCCGCAGGACTTGGTGACTGGTTTGAAAACAAGTCCAGGTTTCCGAGTGGGCTTGCCGCCTTTGTCGAGGAGGTCCGTCAAACGGGCATCAAATTCGGTATCTGGATCGAGCCCGAAATGGTCAATCCCGACAGCGCACTTTATCGCGCCCATCCCGAGTGGGTGCTTGCCGCCCCCGATTACGAGCCTATGCTCTCACGAAAGCAGTTGGTGCTGGATATGGGCAATCCTGCCGTGCGGGACTATTTGAAGGATGCCTTTGCCAAAACCTTTGACGGGGTCGCCATCGATTATTTCAAATGGGATATGAACCGCAATTTTGATTATGCCTATTCTACCGCCCTGTCGCCGCAGCAGCAAGGTGAGGCCGCGTACCGCTATATGCTTGGTGTGTATGATCTTTTCACGTGCTTCTGTCAGCGATACCCCAATGCCATGATCGAAAATTGCAGCGGTGGCGGCGGTCGCTTCGATCTTGGCATGATGAAGTACAGCACACAGATCTGGACAAGTGACCAGACGCGCCCGAAAAACCGCGTGTATATCCAGTACGGCAGCAGCTTTGGCTACCCCGCCTCTGTGATGAGCTGCCACGTGGCCAAGCTTGCCGAGTGCAAAAATCCGCGCTGGCTTGACTACCGTTTCCGCGTTGCTTTGCAGGGCGCGCTCGGTTATGAGTTCAATATTATGCAGGCAAGTGATACGGTGAAAGACGCGCTGCGTCGCCAGGTAGAGGAGTACCGCGGCTATGAAAGGCTGATCTTCGAGGGTGATCTTTATCGCCTGCTGAATCCCTTTGAAACAAACGGCGTCAGCGCCTATTACTACGCGAGCAAGGATCAAAACGAGCTGCTGCTCAGCTTCCTGCAAAACGAGGGCGAGAAAAAGCCGCGCAGCTTTCGGTTAAAGCTCACCCGTGCCGAGAAAAACGCAAGCTATCTTGACCGTCTTTCGGGTAAAACCTACACGGGCGAGGAGCTGCGCCGTGGCCTGACCGTCTGCACCGACAAAGAGGAGCAATACGGCATTATGTGGCATTTTGTAAAACAGTAAGAAAAAAGGAGCCAAACGCAGCTTCGCGTTTGGCTCCTTTTTTGATCTTGGCACAGTCGGGGAGGGAATTATTGCAAAAAATCCAGTATTTCCCCCAATACGGGGTGCAAAATCTCGTCATTGGTGAACAGGATCTCGTGCTTGCTGCCGGCAACGCGTCTCAGCCTGCCCTGCGGTAAGCGCGCAACAAGCGCCTCCTGTGCCGCGTTGTTTACCAGGTATTCGTGCTCGGCCGAAAGAAGCAGCACGGGCAGGTGCAGCTGCTCGGGCACGCCGCGCCCAAGGATCCTGCCCCGCACCCCCAAAGCCGCCGCACTCCAGGCATAGCTCGGTGCGCCTCCGCTGAGCAGCGGATCGCTGCGCCGCTGGTCGCGCAGATAGGTAAAGCGTGCGCGCGAGAGCGCGGAGGAGCGCTCAAAGGGCTCGTTCTCATAGTCCTTTTTAGAAATAAAGACCGCCCTTTTCGCGCGTCCCGTCAGCGTGCAAAAGCGGCAGGCTGCGCGGCAGGCAAGGCGTGTGATGCCGCGATATTGCAGATCGGCCATCGGGGCAGAAAGCACCGCTTTTTTAAACACGTCCCTGTGCTTTTTGAGAAAAAGCGTGGCTACGGCGCCGCCCATCGAGTGGGCAAACAGATAAAGGGGCGTCACAAGCTCGCCGTCATATGCCGCCAGAATCGCCTCAAGGTCGGCCACGTAATCGGAAAAACGGCTCACGTGCACCACACCGACAGGTGCCGCGCGCGCCGAGCGTCCGTGACCCCGCTGATCAAAGATCAGCACCGAGAGGTGCTCTTGCAGCAGGTAATAGATAAACTCGTGGTATTTCTCTGCATTTTCCGAAAAGCCGTGCACCAGCACCACCGTGCCGCGCGCCCCGTCTGCTGCGTAATGGCAGGTAAAGAGCGCGCTGCCGTCGGGCGCAGAAACGGTTTTTTCGGCACGGCGCGCAAAAAGGTAGGGCAGCACGGCCGTTGCCATTTCGGTTTTAAAATTTTCTTCGGTTAAAAATTCTCTCATGATGCGCCCTCCCAAAATATATTTTAGTATATAGTATTTTCCCGTTTTTGTCAAACAAAAAGCAAAAAAGAGGTGTAAAACTGTAAATTTTTCGAAAATAGAGCAACTTTTGTCCTAATTTCGCCTTGAAATGACTTGAAAATGCCGCGTAGCTACATTATAATGGAATTACAATCATGCAAAAGGGAGGTACTTCGCTATGGCATTGCCTGTTGCAGTACAAGTTTATTCCGTGCGCGATGATGCAAAAGCAGATCTTCGCGGCACCTTGCAAAAGATCAAAAACATGGGCTATGACGGCGTTGAGTTCGCAGGTCTTTACGACAACGATCCCGCCGACATCAAAAAAATGTGTGAGGATATTGGCCTCGTACCGATCTCTGCACACGTACCCTACCGCGATATGGTAGCCGCACCCGAGGCCGTGCTCTCGCAGTACGCCGTCATCGGCTGCAAATACGTGGTCGTTCCTTACCTTGTGGAGGAGGACAGACCCGGCACCGAGGGCTTTGCCGCGGTGATCGAAAACGTAAAAATGCTGGGCGCCGTGGCCAAGAAGCTCGGCATGACCCTGCTTTACCACAACCACGATTTTGAGTTTATCAAGATCGACGGTAAGTATGCGCTTGAGGTTCTGTACGATGAGGTTTCCCCCGACCTGCTGAAGACCGAGCTTGACGTTTGCTGGGTCAACGTCGGCGGCGAGGAGCCCGCAGCCTACATCCGCAAATACACGGGTCGCGCTCCCGTTGTTCACCTCAAGGATTTCTACGGTGAAAAGTCTGACGATATGTACGAGCTCATCGGCATTGAGAAGAAGGCGCCCACGCGCCCCGGCAACTTTGAGTTCCGTCCCGTTGGCTCCGGCCTGCAGGATTTCCCCGCTATTCTCGCCGCCGCCAAGGATGCGGGTGCCGAGTGGGTCGTTGTCGAGCAGGATAAGCCCTCTATGGGTCTTACGCCCCTCGAGTGCATCGAAAAGAGCAGAAATTATCTGAAATCCATTGGTAACTGAGTGTTGCCGAACAAATAAAAAATTTTAGGAGGATTTTATCATGGCTATTGCAGAAGATAAGGATCTGAATGCGTTTAAGGACTCTCAGGAAGAGGTTGTAATCGATACCACCCGCAAGCTGCGCGTGGCGTTCATCGGCTGCGGTTGGATCGCAGGCTCCCACGTCAAGTCCTTTATGAAGCAGCCCGACGTTGAGATCGTGGCAGGTGCCGACCTCGTGCCCGGCAAGGCAAAGGCATTCTTCGAGAAATACGGTGTTGAGGGCGTTAAGACCGATTATAAAGATCACAAGGAGCTGCTCGACGACGAGAGCCTGAACCTTGATGCCGTTACCATCTGCACCTACAACCGTCAGCACGCAGAGCCCGCGATCTACGCGCTCAAGAAGGGCGTGCACGTGCTGCTGGAGAAGCCCTTTACGGTAACCCTTGACGAGGCTATTGCCGTCATGAAGGCTGAGAAGGAAAGCGGCAAGATCTTGTCCATCGGCTTCCAGCCCCGCCTTGACGAGAACATGAAGATGATCAAGAAGATCGTTGACAGCGGCGTTCTCGGCCAGATCTACTACATCCAGACCGGCGGCGGCCGCCGTCGCGGTATCCCGACTCCGTTCGGCACCACCTTCATCACCGACGAGACTGCCGGCATCGGCGCACTTGGTGATATCGGCTGCTACTCGCTCGACATGGTTCTCAACGCCATCGGCTATCCCAAGCCCCTCACGGTCAGCGGCTACAAGTCCAACTTCTTTGGCACCGATCCGAACTATTCCAACTACGTAAAAATCGGCCATCCCGAGTATGCCAAGGCATTCCAGGTTGACGATTTTGCCGCAGCCTTCGTTCGCCTTGAGGGCGGTATCATCCTTGATTTCCGCATCGCTTGGGCTATGAATATGGATACCCCCGGTGATACCATCATCCTCGGTACCAAGGGCGGTCTGCGCATCCCCTCCACCGAGTGCTGGAACGGCACCGTGGGCGGTGCGATGAAGCTTTATCACGAGGTTTGCGGTGAGCAGACCGAGACCGTGATCCCGATCATTGAGGATAAGAGTGGCATGGGTCTGTTCGAAAAGAAGGTTCGTTCCTTCTGTGACGCGATTAAGAATGGCGGCACCGCACCCGTTCCCTCCTCTCAGATCCTTTACAACCAGGCCATTATCGACGGTATCGCAAAATCCGCCGAGCTCGGTCGCGAGATCGAAGTGGTCATTCCCGAGATCTAAAAAACAAACGAAAAGAGCGTGCTTCGGCACGCTCTTTTTTTCACGCGCTTGCCGCTGCAGGTGTTCTTTCCAAGCCCGCTTGCAAACGGTATAAATGGCGCAATGTATCCTTTTTGCAATATTTGTTATCGAAAAGATAAGATTTTTCGTTTTGTGCGTGCTATGATAAAATGTGTAAATACCGCGGAGAAAGGATATGGCCAATGAAAAAAATCGATAAGCTTGATACCGTGATCCCCGCCGTGCTCGACTGGGACTGGCACACCCCCGAGCAGATCATCGCAGAGCTCGTGGAGCAGCACGAAAGGTTCGGCTTCAACCGCTTCATGCTCTCTTTTCCCAATAAGGGATTTCGCTCGTCTGCCTTTCCCACCAAGGATTACGTAGAGCAATATGCCGAGAATTTCAAGATCGTCAAGGAAAGCGTTGCTCCCCTTGGCATTGAGTGCGGCTGGTGGTTTATCTGCTCCGTCAAGCTCGGAAACCAAGAGGAATTTGCGCGAACCGTTACACAAAACGGAGAGGAGGTGTATTATTCCACCTGCCCGCTGGATCCCGCCTTTCGCGCATGGCTCGGTCAGTTTGCCATCACGTTTCTCAAGATCGCCCGTCCCGCCTTCATTTTTATGGAGGATGATTTTTCCATTCACGCTTCGACGCGTGGCTACGGCTGCTTCTGCCAATATCATCTTGATGCCTTTGCCAAGAAAACGGGGCGTTATTATACACGCGAGGAGCTGGTCTCGATCTTCGACCAAAAAAACGGGGAGGGGCTTGCCCTGCTTCGTGAGTGGCGCGCGCTGATCCGCGAGTCCCTGGTGCTCCTTGCTACCGAAATCCGCCGTGCGGTCGATGAGGTCGATCCCGCAATCCCCATCGGCACCATGGAGGCAGGCACCTCCGATGAGGATGGTAACTGCGCTTCTGCCGTGGCCAAGGCCTTTGCGGGGGAGCGTCACGTGCCACACACGAGACTTTACGGTGCTATGTATAACGGCGTGCGTGTGCAGGATATCCCCTCGCAGCTCTTTCATCCTATTTACTCAAAGCAGCATATCAAAGCGCCCTATCGGTATTATTTTGAGGGTGATAGCTTTCCCCACACGCGCTTTTTCACCTCGGGCAGGGAAATGCAGGCCATGATTGCCGCCGTGTATTCGGCAGGCTTTGACGGCTGCACGCTCCAGACCCAGCAGCTGCTCGACGATTCCAATGAGGATCCCGCCTTTGGCCTTGCCTATGCCAAGGAGCGCCCCCGTCACGAGGCGCTGCATCAGGTTGCGAAGCGCTGTGAGCTAAAGGGTGTGGAGATCACCTTTGATCCCTTCTGCAATACCCTTGATCAGACAAGCAAGCTGCCGTATTGGACGCAGGCAGTCAGCCTGCTGGGCATTCCTTACACCACCGAGCAGGCCCCCATCGCCTTTTGGGATGCCCGCCCCGCTACGTATTATCCGCACGAGCGCGTCATGGAATACCTTTCAAAGACTCTTTTCCTTGACGGAGACGCCGCTAAGGCGCTTTGCGCGCGCGGCTACGGCGAGTATCTCGGCGTTGACGTGGGCGAGGATGTGGCCACCGTTCCGTTCAAGTACGACGGGTGCGCGAGGGAGATCATTCGTGAGGGCTACGCGCCGACCAGCACGGGACGCCATATGATGATCCCGCATTTCTTCGCAAGCGGCCGCAACGGCAAGCTGCTGCGCCTCACGCAAACCGATGCGCACACCGAGGTGATCACCGAGGCGTATACCTTTAAAAAAGAGCTCGTTTGCCCCGCATTGACGCGTTTTCGCAATAAGCTGGGGGGCACCGTGATCGTCATGGGAATGACGCTCGAAAAGAATTATTCTCAGTCGCTGCTGAACTATCGCCGCCAAAAGCTCTTTCAGCAGCTGATCACCGAGGCGGCGGATGAGCTGGTGCTGGTCAAAAACGCGCCGCGCGTGTTTGCTTTGATGAACGAGGCACAAAAGACAGAGGGCGAAGCGTTCATCGGCTTGCTCACCCTCATCAATCTGAGCAGCGATGATGCTGAGCATATTCTGCTGCATCTTCCCCCTAAATGGCGTCGGTATCGCGAAATTCTTGCCATGGACGATCAGGGTCAGTGGTACTCCGCCGATGTGCGCGCGACCGAGGATGGCATTGAATTGAGCGAAAGGGTGGCATATCTGCGCCCCACGTATCTTTGGTTCAAATAATTGGCATTTTTAAAACAAAAAGGGACGGTACGACCTGCTTTATCGCAGGTCGTACTGTCCCTTTTTCCGCCCGTTTTGGGGTTAATTGCTTTCCTCCCCCTCGCTTTGCAGGAAGTTGTTGGGTGACATGCCGCAAAACTTTTTAAAGGTCTTGCTGAAATGGTAAATGTCAAGGAAATGCAGCTCTGCCGCCACCTCTCCCACGGTATAGTGCTCGTCCGAGAGCAGCAGCTGCTTGGCGCGCTCAATGCGGTGGTGTTGACGGAAGTGCATGGGGCTCTCGCCGCTGTACTGGTGAAACAGGCGGCGAAAATAGCATTCGCTGACGCCGCATTCCGCCGCAATTTCGCCGATGCTGAGGTCGTTATCTCCCTCCAGCAGCTCAATACCGCGTCGGATACGCGCGAATTTGTTTTTGGTGGTGCGCCTTTTTTGTTTTTGACAAATCTCGGCGAGCATCTTGTATATGCCTGCCGCCACCTCGGGGATGCATACCACGTTTTTCTTGCACTCCTCGGCCAGCATATCGAGCAGCAGGGCGGTGGCAGCATCCACGCTTTTCAGGCAAACCACGGGCCTCGGGGTGGGGGTAATGTCCTCGCCCGTTTTGTCGGTCATTTGAAAATGAATGACAACGGTGTCCTCGCGGTCGCGGTTGGTGTCCTGGAAGCGGATGGCATATTCAATGCCCTTTGCCGTGTAGATCAAGGCATTATGCGGCACCTCTAAGGCTTCTCCCGTCGGGAGTGTCACGGTGCCGGCACAGTTTTTAAACCAGAGCAGCGTGTGTGAGATCTTGGGCTTGCCGAGGGCGTTAAAAACGTTGCCGCGTGCTGCCCAGTATTGGGGCTTCACCATGGGCTCGCTGATATAAAACTCGGTGTTGTAAAGCTTTTCAAAGGATATCGTTTTCACAGTGTGCCTCCCATGCGTTTTTTTCATTATAACATAAAATCTGCATTTTGTATCGTTTTTTACAAAAAAGAAATCTTTTTTTACATTTTCATCGGCGCGGCGTTGTGGTACAATGAAGGCGTAGCAATCCCGATTACTTTATTTAAAGGAGAAGAAAAAAGTGAATTATCAAATGAACGACTTTTTGTTTTCGATGATTCTGACCGAGCTTGAGGATGCCGTTGGCACGGAGAATTGCTCGGTTCGTCCGATCGACAAGGTCACGCACAGCGTCGATTACTATTGGCTTTCCCGTATGTGGGCCGACCGCGGCTGCCGTATGCCCGAGGCGGACTTTATCGTCTGCCCCAAGGATGCCGCCGAGGTTTCTAAGGTTTTAAAGATCGCCAATTACTATAAGCTCCCCGTCACCACCTGGGGTGCGGGCGGCGGCACGCAGGGCGGTGCTATTCCGGTCTGCGGCGGTATTCTGCTCGATACCAAGCGCATGAACCAAATTTACGAGGTCAATACCGAGGGTATGTATATCGAATGCGGTACTGGCTCCATTTATAAGCACATCGAGTGGGCAGCCAACGAGGTCGGTAAGGCTACCATGCACTATCCCTCCTCCCTCACCTGCTCCACGGTCGGCGGCTTCCTTGCGCATCGCGGTATCGGCGTGTGCTCCACCAAGTATGGCAAGATCGACGATATGGTGCTCGGTATGGAGGTCGTGCTCCCGAACGGCGATATCATCAACACCTCGCCCGCCCCGAAGCACGCAGCAGGCCCCGACCTTAACCAGATCTTCATTGGCTCCGAGGGTACGCTCGGCGTCATTACCAAGGCGCAAATGCGCATTTACGATCAGCCCGAGGAGCGTCGCTTCCGCGGCTTCCTGTTCCAGGATATGAGCGGTGCCTTCAAGGCCAGCCGCGAGCTTTTGCAGAAGTTCAAGCCCTCCGTCATGCGTCTTTACGACGAGGCCGAGACCGCGTCTCTTATTAAAAAGATCGTGGGCGTTGAGCGCAAGGGCGCGTTTATGAACGTGGCCATCGAGGGCTGCTCTGATCTGGTTGCCGTGGAGGAAAAGATCCTGCTTGATACCTTTGCCAAATACGGTGCAGAGGATCTTGGCAGCGAATACGGCGAAAAGTGGTGGAAGGAGAAGATCACCTTCTTCTATCCCGGTCACATGATGGATATCCCGCAGATGTTCGGCACCATGGATACGATTGCCCCCTACGGCAAGATCGAGGAAATTTACTGGGCCATGAAAAAGGCCATCGAATCCAATTACCCGCAGGCCAAGTTCATCGCGCACTTCTCGCATTGGTATGAGTGGGGCGCCATGCTCTATGACCGCTTCATCATCGACGGCAAGGATGTGCCGAAGGATCCCGTTGAGGCGCTTCGTCTGCACCAGGCCGTTTGGAGCTGTGGCGTGCGTGCCGCACTTGCACACGGCGGTGTCGTAAACGATCACCACGGTGTCGGCATCAAGCTCGGCCGCCTAATGAAGGAGCAATACGGTCCTGCTATGCAGGTCTTTGAGGGTCTGAAAAAGCAGCTTGACCCCAACGGCATTATGAATCCCTTTAAGTTGGGTCTTTGAGAGGGGAGGTACATACAATGATGATGTCTGAAAAATCTAAGCAACACGTTGATTCCTGCCGTTTTTGCTGGATGTGTCACCACATCTGCCCCATCGGTAACGCAACGGGTCACGAGAGAAGCACGCCCCGTGCACGCGCGCTGGGTATTTCTCTGGTCAATCGCGGTGCCATCGCGCTTGACGAGATCATGGATAATATTTACGAGTGTGCGGGCTGCGGTGCCTGCGTGCACGATTGCTCCACGGGCTGGGATCCCGTCATGTTCACCAAGGAAACGCGGTTGGCCGCTGCCCTTGACGGCAAGCTTCCCGCCTATATCAACACCCTGCTTGACAACTGCCTGGAGACCGGCAACGCCTACGGCAAGACCGTGACCTGCGAAACGCTCGCGGCCGCCATTGCCGCACATGCGAAAAAGGAGGATACGCTTCTCTTTCTCGGTGTGGATGCCAAGTACATGGCCTGCCGCAGCGGCTACAATGCCATTCGCGTGCTCGAAAAAGCAGGCGTTAGCTTCTCGGTGCTCGCCGACGAGCCCGCTAGCGGCGCACAGCTTGACTTCTTGATCGGCGCAGCCGAGGAGACCAAGGCGCAGATGAAGGCTGCATCCGAGGTGATGAACGCCTACGGTACCGTCGTCGTATTTGATCCTGCCGATGCCAAGACCGTCAAGCAGCTTTATCGCGAATACGGCGTTGAGGTCAGCGCCAAGGTCGTTACCTTCACGGCGTATCTTGCCGACCTCCTGAAGGCGGGCAAGCTCACCCCCGTTGCCGGCGGCAAGACCGTGGTCTATCAGGATCCTTTCCAGCTCGCCCGCGATCTCGGTGAGACCGAGGAGGCACGCGAGGTCATTCGCGCCTATGCCACCCTTGAGGAAATGCTTCTTAACCGCGCCGAAACCGTTTGGGCAGGCAACATTCTCATGGCGCAGTATATGCCCGATGTGATCAAAAAGGTTGCTGCACGCCGCATCTTTAACGCCAAGAGCATTGGCGCAAAGGTGATGGTCACCGCCTCGGTTTCCGAGTATGTGGCTCTGAAGTCCGTTGAGCAAAACGACGTTGAGATCCTCTCGCTTGAGGAGCTCATCCTTGCCGCGGAGGTGTAAGACAATGTTAGTTGATCTGCAAACCATCATCGGCATGGCCGAGGCAGGGAATTACTGCATTCCCGCATTTAACGTTTACAATACCGAAACCGTGATGGGTATCGTTGCTGCCGCCGAGGAAAAGCGCGCCCCCGTCATCATTCAGGTCTATCCTCGCCTGCTCAATGAGGAGGTAGGCTTTTATATCTGCCCCGCCGTGGTGGCGGCTGCACACCGTGCCTCGGTGCCGATCTGCTTCCACCTTGACCACGGCCCCTCCGAGTGGGAGGTTACCCGTGCGCTTCGCTGGGGCTGCAGCGGCATCATGCTGGATGGCTCTGTGCACGGCTTTGAAAAGAATGTGGAAATGACCAAGCATATCGTAGATACCTGTGCCGCCATCGGCATTGGTGTAGAGGGTGAGATCGGCCACGTGGGCAGCGTCAACGACGATGCTATGGAGGAGTTCACCACCCCCGAGGAGGCTGCCGCCTTTGTAAAGGCAACGGGCGTCACCTGCCTTGCTGTGCTGGTGGGTAACGCGCACGGTCATTACAAAAAGCCCCCGAAGCTCGATATCGAGCGCATCAAGGCTATTCGCGAGGCTTGCGGCGTGCCGCTGGTGCTGCACGGCGGCTCCGGTATCCCCGATGAGCAGGTGAAAGCCGCCATTGCGGCGGGCATTCGCAAAATGAACATCGGCACCGATGTGTGCTGCGCCTTTGCCGACGGCACGAAGGCGGCTCTTGATGATCCCAAGCGCAGCATTGCCGTGGATCTCTTTATGAAAAATGCCGTAGCTGCGGTCAAGGCACTCGCCGTGGATAAGATCGAGCTGGTGGGTGCGGCAGGAAAGGCGCTTTGATATGGCAAAGATTGTAGGCATCGGCGCTTGCGTCATGGATACGCTCTACACCGTCCCCACTTATCCCAAAGAGGATACCAAAATGCGCGCCCTTGGCAGTAAGCCCTCGGGCGGCGGACCCGTGGCCACGGGTCTGGTCGCGGCCGCCAAGCTCGGCGAGAGCGCGGCTTATCTCGGTGTGCTTTCCGATGATAACGGCGGTGTATTTCTCAAAAAGGATTTTGAAAAATACGGTGTCGATACCGCGCTCGTTGAGGTGAAGTCGGGCTATCGCTCCTTCACCTCGGTGCTCTGGCTTTCGGCAGACAGCACCGCGCGCACCTGTGTGTTTGACAAGGGCGATCTGCCCCCGTTTGCCCCTTGTGACGCACAGCTTGCCGCCGTGCGCGAGGCAAGCGTCCTCATGGTTGATGGCAACGAGCTGGAGGCGGCGGTGGCCGCCGCTGCGCACGCGCGCGAGAACGGCACGCAGGTGCTTTACGATTGAGGCGGGCGTTAAGAGGGCGTGGAACGGCTTCTCGCTCTCACGGATATTATGATCCCCTCCGAGGAATTTGCCCTCGGTATCACGGGCGCCGCTACCGCCGAGGAGGCTGCACGCGTGCTCTATGACACCTACCGCCCCGCTGTGGTGGTCGTGACGCAGGGCAAGCGCGGCGGCGTGCTTTATGACGGGCAGGCTCACACCGCATATCCCATTTACCCTGCAAACGTGGTGGATTCCAACGGCTCGGGTGATGTGTTCCACGGCGCTTTTGCCGCAGGTGTGGTCAAGGGCTTTGATTTTGTCAAGTGCTGCCACTTTGCCAGCGCCGTTTCGGCCATCAAATGCACGGGTGTCGGTGCGCGCGAAAGCGTCCCCAATTTTGACACCGTCAAAAACTACTTAAAGGAGAACGGTTATGAATTATAAAAAGACCTATGTTCCCAAAAACGGCTATACGCCGATCTGCAAGATCGGGGAATGCTCTTTGGGCAAGCTGGAGTTCGGCATCATTGAGCTCCCCGCCGGCGACAAGCTTGATTTCAATACCGATGATAAGGAAACCGCCTTCATCATGCTCGAGGGGCACGCCAACGTGTCCTTTGACGGTACCAAATGGGAAAATATCGGCAATCGCATGAGCGTGTTTGAAAATCGCCGCGCCGAGAGCTTTTATATGCCGCGCGAGCAAGCGCTCACCATTGAGGCGATCGACCATATCAAGATCGCGGTTTGCGCCACCCCCGTTGCCGAAAAAACCGAGCCGCAGGTGCTCCGTGAGGATCACGTTGTCTTAAAGCTTCTCGGCGAGGTGCCCTACCAGCGTGAGACCAGCTTTATCATCGACGGCAATTCCAATGCCAAGGTGCTCACCATCGGAGAGGCCTACTGCACCGAGGGTAACTGGGCAGGCTTCCCGCCCCATAAGCACGACGTCAACGATATGCCGCGCGAGTGCGTAGCCGAGGAGATCTATTATTTCCTCTTTGAGCCGAAGCAGGGCTTTGCCGTGCAATGCCTTTACACAGCAGACGGTGCGGTGGACGAGGCCTATCGCGTGAAAAATGACGAGCTGGTCGAGTTCCCCTACGGTTACCATACCACCGTCTCCACCCCAGGCTATCAAAGCTACTTTTTGTGGCTGATGGCAGGGGATCATCAGGGCTTTAACCGCAGCAGCGATCCTGCCCACGCATGGATCGAGAAAAGATGATCGGCGAGGCTGCTTATGAAATACCTGCTCGGTATTGATTTTGGCGGCGGCGCCTCCAAGGCGACGCTGATTGACACGGCAGGGCACCTCGTGGCCGAGCACACGGCCGAGTACCCGACGCTTCATCCAAGCGCGGGCGCCTGTGAGCAAAATCCTGCCGATTGGCTGGCGGCGCTGTGTGAAAACACGAGCACCGTGCTGCGGGAAAGCGGCATCGCCGCCGCCGATATCGCGGCACTGGCCATTGATTCCGCCACCCACACGTCGCTTTTGTGCGATGAAGCGATGCGCCCCTTGCGCCACGCCATGCATTGGACCGATTCCCGCGCGCGCCGCGAGGCCGACCTCTTGCGCGAGGCCCACGGGGATGAGATCTTTGCAAAAACCTACCACAAGCCCGATACCATCTGGACGCTGCCGCAGCTTTTGTGGCTCAAAAACAACGAGCCCGAGACCTTTGCCAAGTGTCGGTATATCTTTTTTGAAAAGGACTATATCCGCTATTTCCTCACCGACGTATATTGCACCGACTACATCGAGGCCGAGGGCAGTATGCTCTTTGATTGCAACAAAATGGCATGGGACGAGACGCTTTGCTCGCTCGCCGGCATCTCGCCCGATATGCTGCCCTCCATCAAAAGCCCCACCGATATCATCGGTGCCGTCACCGAGGCGGCGGCAGCCGCTACGGGTCTTGCCGCGGGCACGCCCGTTATTTGCGGCACCACCGATACCGTCATGGAGGTCTTTGCCTCGGGTGCCGTGCAGACGGGTGACGTGACCGTCAAGCTCGCTACCGCAGGGCGCATCTGCGTCATTACCGACCGTGCCTACCCCGACAGACATCTCGTGAATTATTCGCATATCGCCAAGGGGCTGTGGTATCCCGGTACCGCCACCAAGGCGGCTGCCTCCAGTCTGCGGTGGTATCGCGATACCTTTGGCGGCGATTACCGCGCACTTGACGAGGGTGCGGCCGCGGTGCCGATCGGTGCAGAGGGTCTCTTTTTCCACCCCTATATCAACGGTGAGCTGACCCCTTATGCCGATCCGCTGCTTTCCGGCAGCTTCGTCGGCGTGCGCGCCACGCACGGAAAAGGACATTTTACACGCGCGGTGCTTGAGGGTGTGGCTTTCTCCCTTCTTGACAGCAAACGATACCTTGAAACGCTGCATATCCCCGCAAATGATACCGCTACCCTGATCGGCGGCGGCGCGAAAAGTCCCCTCTGGCGGCAGATGACGGCCGATATGCTCGGCATGACCCTGCGCGTGACCGAAAGCAGCGATTCCTCGCTCGGCTCGGCTATGCTCGCGGGTCTTGCGCTCGGCGTGTTCGCCACGCCCGAGGCAGCCATTGCCGCGTGCATCAAGGAGATGTGCACGGTCACCCCCACCCCCCAAAATACCGCCACGTATGCGGCCTTATTTGAAAAATATAAAAGGATACACGATGCCCTGGCACCGATCTATCACGAAAACGAATAAAAGGAGTAAACGCTATGAAACAGGATATCAATCTGATTCCGCCCGAGGAGCTCGGCAAGGGCAGCAATATTAAGCTGAACGTCTGTGAGCACGAGGTCGATATGTATTGGAAGGTCGCCATCGAGGTGCTTGAGGTGATCGCCGAGAACAACAAAAAGGGCGAGCCCACCGTCATGGTCGTACCCTACGGCCCCATCGGCCCTTACGCGCGCCTTGCGGAGCTTGTCAACAGATACCGCATTTCCCTCAAAAACTGCGTCTTTATGAACATGGACGAGTACCTCAACGAGGATGGAACTTACATCGACTATAATCATCCGCTTTCCTTCCGCGGCGGCATGGACAGAACCTTCTACTCTAAGGTTGACGAGGAACTCAACGTCCTGCCCGAGAACCGCATCTTCCCCGAGCCCGGCAACGAGGGCAGAATACTGGAGATCATTGAAAAATACGGCAAGCTCGATATGGTGTTCGGCGGTGTCGGTATCAACGGTCACTATGCCTTTAACGAGCCGCCCGAAGCTTGGGAGGAGGACGACCCCGCAGAGTTTGCAAGCCGCCCCACCAGAACGCTGAAAATCACCCGCGAAACGCGTACCATTAATGCCTTTATGAACTGCGGTGCCAATATCGAGGCCATTCCCGCAAACTGCATTACCGTGGGTATGAAGGAAATGATGATGGCAAAGAAGGTACGTATGTGCATGCCGCGTGACTGGAACGCCGCCGCGCTGCGCAAGGTGCTTCACGGTGAGATCACCGCGCGCGTACCCTGCTCGCTCTTCCAGAACCACCCCGATGCTATGCTGTATGCCGCGGCTGTGGCACTTCAATGCCCCGTCCCGGAGATCCGCATTTATAACAAATAATGCGCACGTTGGTTATCAAAAACGCCACCGTTGTCACCAATAGCGCCATTTTGCCCGAAACCGACGTTTTGGTCAAAGACGGCAAGATCGCCGCGCTCGGCAGCCACACGGAGATCCCGCAGGGCGCCGAGGTGCTTGATGCCGCAGGGGAGTATCTCCTTGCGGGCTTCATCGATCTTCACGTGCACGGCGGTGGCGGCGCCGATTTCATGGATGCCACGCCTGCCGCGTTTGAGACGGCGGTGCAGGCGCACTTGGCGCACGGAACCACGCTGCTGTATCCCACCGCCATGGCGGCAAGCCATGAGGCGCTTTGCGATTTTCTCGCAGCGTATCGGGGCTTTTTGAAGGAAAGCCCCTTGGCTCCCCTTGCCCCCGGCGTGCACTTTGAGGGGCCCTATTTCTTCGGGGCCACGCAGGCAAGCCGCGGTGCACAAAATGCGGGTGCCCTGCGCCTGCCCGATATGGAAGAGGTCGATACGCTGCTCACCCTCGCCGACGGCGCTATTTTGCGCTGGGATGCGTCCCCCGAGCTTGCGGGCGCGTGTGAATTTGCCGCGCATCTGCGTGAGCGCGGGATCGTTGCCGCCATTGCGCACACCGACGCTACCGCCGAGGAGGCGCGCCGCGGCTTTGAGAGCGGCTTTTCTCACGTGACACATTTTTATAACGCCACCAGTATGCACCGCAAGCGTGAGCAAACGGTGTATGCGGGCGTGGTGGAGGCCACCTATCTTGACGATGGGGTCACCGTTGAGCTGATCGGTGACGGCTGCCACATTCCGCGCGAGGATATGTATCTCGCGCTCAAGATCAAGGGTGCCGAAAAGGTCTCGGTGATTACCGACGGCACACGCATTTCGGGCACCGATCTTACCTGCGGCAAGCTGGGCAGCCTTTCGGAGGGTACCGAAGTTATCGTTGAGGCGGGCGTTGCAAAATTGCCCGACCGCAGCTCGTTTGCGGGCAGTATTGCCACCATGGATCGCTGCCTGCGCGTGCTCGTATCCGATTACGGTATTGACCTGCCTACCGCCTCCGTCATGCTTTCTCTTGCGCCTGCCCTTTGCATGGGCGTAGCGGATCAAAAGGGAAGCATCGCGGTTGGCAAGGATGCCGATCTCGTGCTTGTCACACATGATTTTCTGGTCAAGACCGTCATTGTCGGCGGTCATGTTGCGGTGCATACGGCATGAGGATCGTGGTTTGTGTCCGTCAAGGGCTTGACGGTGAGCTCGGTCCCTTTGATGCCGCCGCCTACGAGGCCGCGCTGCAAATGAAGGGCGCCGAGGTCACGCTGCTCAGTATGGGTGCGCCGCGCACGGCAGACCTGCTCTCGCGTCTTTCGCGTCTGGGGGCAAAGGAGGCCGTGCTGCTGAGCGATCCCTTGTTTGCGGGTGTCGATACCCTGGCAACCGCTTATACGCTCTCTCTTGCCATTGCACGCCTGCAGCCCGATCTCGTGTTTTGCGGCAGGCAAACGCTGGTGGGCGATACCGCGCAAACGGGTGCTATGCTCGCGGCCCTCGCCGATCTCACGCTTGTCAGCGGCGTCATGGCCACACCGCGTGAGGAGGGGGATAAGGTGTTTGTTGCCACGCGCGAGGGCGAAAGGCAGCTGTCTCTGCCCGCCCTGCTTACCTTTGAGCGCATTCATGCGCTGCGTCTGCCCTCCCTGCGCTCGCGCGCAGGCGAGGTAAAGACCGTGTCCCTCGCGGCGCTCGGTGCCGACCCCACACGCACGGGGCTTGCAGGCTCCCCCACAAGGGTCATTGCTACCGCGGAAAATGAGGGCGGCAGACGCCGCTGCCGATTTATTTCTCCTGCCGAGCTTGACGGGGTCGTTCGCGCTTCGCTTGGCAAGAGACAAGAAGGCATTATCCCACAAAACGGGTGCGAAAATAAGCTTCCCTTGGTGCTTTCCGTCGGGGAAGCCCCCCTTACTTACGCTAAGGCTGTGGCAGAGCGTGTCACCGTGCTTCGTGACTGCCAAGCCGATGCCGTTATTGAGGCAATCCGGCGAGATTGCCCCGCCGCGGTGCTTTTCGGTACCGATACCGCAGGGCGCGAGTGCGCCGCGCGCGTCGCGGCTGTACTGGGGCTTGGTCTTTGCGCCGATTGTACGGCGCTTGAAACCGATGGGCAGGAGCTTTTTATGATCCGCCCCGCGCAAGCGGGCAGTATTATGGCCAAGATCAAAAGCCGCACGCGCCCCGCGCTTGCCACCGTGCGCACGCTCAGCCAAGAGAGCGCCGAGGTGGTGGTGGCGGCAGGCATTGGCGCCGCCGCGTCGCTTGATCGGGTGAGAGCCCTTGCCGCACATTTCTCCGCTTCTCTTGCTGCCAGCCGCCGTGCCGTGGACGAGGGTCTCCTGCCCTATGACTGTCAGGTGGGTCTTACCGGTAAAGCCGTCAGCCCCGCAGTCTATATCGCGGTGGGCATTTCGGGTGCTGTGCATCACGTGGTCGGTATGTCGCGTGCGGGCACCGTCATTGCCATCAATCCCGATAAAAACGCCCCCATCTTTGACTATGCCGATTACGGCATCATTGCCCGCGCCGAGGATCTCGTTTTTTAACCCCGTAGCGCGCCTTTACAAAAAGCGGAGGCCGTGCAAACCCCAATGGGTCTGCACGGCCTCCTGTTTTTACTCTTTGGAGAGCATTTCAAGCATCAACTGCGCACCGAGACGAAAGCCACGGACGAATATTTCCTTTTCGCAGAATTTTGACAATTCTGTACCGCAATCATCGAATTCGGATAGCAAACACTTTTGTTTCTCGCTCAGTGCCGTCTCCAGCTTTTCACGTGCCGTACTGCGTGTCTGCAATAATTTTTTATATTGTGGATTTGCCAAAAAGCTTTCTTCGCAGGGCAAGATATGTGTTTCGTGCCATAGCGCCTCGATTATTTTTTTCATAAAAGTCCTCTTTAATCAGATGTGATTTACTTAATTATAACCACATGTGATTAAAAAGTCAAGTCGAACCCATCATATGTGATAAGATTTGTTCGAATTTACAGGCGTTGGAGGATCAAATTATGAAATATGCACAACGCATCAGAGACATGCGAGAAGACAGAGACTTGACCCAACAGGATATTGCTAAGGTTTTAAACACCACATATCAGTATTACAGTACCTATGAATCCGGCAAAAGAGAAATGCCGTTTAGCCGCGCTATTGAACTGGCTAGGTTTTATAATGTCAGCCTCGATTATCTTGCCGGCCTTACCGATAGTCCGAAAAAATTACAGTAAAAAAGGCGTGCTTAGCACGCCTTTTTTATGATCATCCAAACACCTGAGAGCTGTTATATTCGTCTACCAGCTGCTTGGCGTTGTTGTTTTCGTGCGAAAGCAGCCAGGTGTAGATCTCGGGGTTGTTGTAGGTGTCGGTCCAGCTGTTGTGCCCGTGCTCGGGGTATATGGTCAGCTTGGCATTGCCGCCGCGCTTGTTGACGGCGTTCACCATTTTTTCGCTTTCCTCCACAAACACCGTGCCGTCCTTGCCGCCGTGGAAGGCCCAGATGGGAACGTTCACCAAGCGCGCCGCGTTCCAATACATGCCGCCGCCGCAGATCGGTATCACCGCAGCAAAGAGCTCGGGCAGGCTCATCGCGAGCTGCCAGGAGCCGTAGCCGCCCATGCTGTTGCCCGTGAGGTAGATGCGTGCCTTGTCGGTGTAGCTCTCGCTTGCAATGAAGAGCGTAAAGCGCTCTAACGTTTCAAAAAGGTCGAACCAGGTGTTTTTGTGGCAAAGGGGAGCCACCACCACAAAGGGGAAGCCGGGCATTTTGTCGGGGCGTTTTATAAAGGAATGATCGGTGATGTTTTTGATGTCGCTGCCGCGCGTGCCCGCACCGTGCAGAAAAAGCAAGACGGGGTAAGCCTTTCCCGCCTCGTATCCGTCGGGGAAGCGCACGGCATATTGCATATCTTCAAAAATTTTGGTTTCTATATATCCCATGTCCGTTTTCTCCTATGCAACCGTAATGTATCCAAAGACCACAAAGTGGTCGGAAATATATACGCCGTCCACGCCCTCGTCGGCGAGCTTGTAGCTTCTTGTCGGGTCAGCGGGCATATCGGTAAAGATGTAGTCGATCTTGCGCTGCTGCTCGGGCGCGTACTTGCCAAAATTGTGGAAGGTGCCGTCCAGCGTGGCGGTCACGTCGGTCACGGGCTTTCCGCAAGGGGAGGCCGCGGTGATCATAGTCATGGAGAGATCCTCGGGAATTGCATTGGTGTCACCCGTGAGGATAAAGGGCAGACCCTTGCAGGAAATGTATTGCAGGATCTGGGTGGCGCCCAGCAGCTTAGCCATCGGGCCCTTGTGGTCAAGGTGCGTGTTTACAAACAAGAAAGGGGATGCCGCATCCCTATGCTTCAAGGTGGCGGCAACAAAAATACGCGGGCAGCTGCTCTGATCGCCGCCAAAGCGCGAGCCGGGCACGCCGGGGGTGGCGGAAAGCCAGTTGGTATCAAAGGAAATCAGATCAAAGCGGTCGCGGCGGTAGGCAATGGAGTTGCTCTCGCCGGTATAATCGCTTTGTCTGCCACAGCCGATCACGGTATAGCCGAGAGGGGCGAGCGCCTCGGTCAGCCAGGCACGCATATCGGAGTTTGCCTCCTGGAAGCCAATGAGGTCGGGGGCTTCACTTTGAATGGTCTCTATCACACGGGGCTTGCGGTTGTCGAATACGTTGATGCCGTCGTTTTCCACGCGCACGCGGAGGTTAAACGTACAAACTTTGAGTTCGGTTGCCATAACGCTCTCCTTTAATATCCCAAATTTTCGTTGATTAAAATAATTTCCACATCCATGCCGTTCGGCTTCTCCCACAAAACCGTGAGGGCGCGGCAAATGCGCCCCTCGCTCTTGCAGTCGTAGCAGCGGTCACCCTGCACGGCACAAGGGGTTTTCACCCCGAGACGCTGCGCGTTTTTCGGTGCGGCAATGTTGCGCGCGCGCCACAGCGCCGCCTCATAGGTCGGGGCGATCTTGTTCTTGCCCAAAACCAGATAAACGCGCTCGTGCCCGTACATCGTGGCCGCTACGCGGTTGCAGGTGCCGTCGATATTGATGATCTCGCCGCTCTCGGCCATGCCGTTGACCGAGGAAAGGTAAACCTCGGCCGCATTGCCCGCATCGCGCAGCTCCTTCGCACTTTTGCCGTCTCGCTCGCGCCAATGCCAAAAGCAGGTGTTGTGCGTGGCAAGCACCTCGTAAAGGCCCATTTTATCGAGCGTCACCGAGCCACCGAAACCCACGGTCTTCCCGTCAATGGCGCCGTTTAAATAGGCGGTGGCGTCCCGCGCGGTCTCAAAGGCAGATACCGCAAAGCCGCGCGCCTTCAAATTTTCTGTCAAACGTGTAAAATTCATACCGTCTCCCCCTTATTATATGGCAAATCCGCCGTCAACGCCAAGACATTGCCCCGTGATAAACGCGGCACCGTCCGAGGCAAGAAAGGTTACTGCCGCCGCTACCTCCTCGGGGCGTCCGATACGGCAAAGCGGCGTTTCCTCTGCCAGCGCCTGCAGCGTCTTTTCGTCATAGCTCTTGTTCATGTCGGTGTCGATCACACCGGGCTCCACGCAGTTTACGGTAATGCCCGAGGGACCCAGCTCCTTAGCCAGCGCCATCGTCAGGCCGCGCAGCCCCGCCTTCGCGGCGGAGTAGGCCGCCTCGCAGGAGGCGCCTACCTTGCCCCACATCGAGCCGATATTTATGATGCGTCCCCACTTTTCCGCGATCATGCCAGCCTCTGCCTCGCGGCAAAGGTAAAAGGCTGCGGAAAGGTTGGTATCCAGCATGGTTTTCCATGCGGTGTCGCTGATGTCGCGCGAGAGTATACTCTCGGCTACTCCTGCGTTGTTGATCAGTACCTCGGGTGCACCGCCCAGCGCCCCGCACACCTCGCCGAAAACCCTGCGCACGGCATCGGGGTCTGATATGTCGCAGCAAAAGGGCAATGCGCCCGTTTCGGCGGCCACCTTGGCGGCTGCTGCATGATTGCTGCGGTAAAGAAAGGCCACACGGTCGCCCTGTGCGGCAAAGGCGCGCACAATGGCCGCGCCGATTCCGCGCGAGCCGCCGGTTACCAGTATTCGTCTCATAAAGTTTTTTCTCCCATCAAGATAGTTTTTGGCAAACCCTTCGGCTGCACCAATGATCTGAATTTTTCATACCGTTCCTTGTTTTTTTAAGAGAATTGGGGCGGCTTTCTGACCTCCGCCGTTCTGAAATCCGCCTCAAGATAGGTGGCAAATTCCGCGTGAAGCGCGGGGTCAAGCAGCTGCTTGCCAAATTGGGAAAGGTGCAAAAACAGGTCGCGCTGCGCAATCTTTTGCAGCTCGCGTCCGTCGCTTTTTTGCAGGTAGTCAAGGAAGCCCTCGTAAAATCCAAAGGGCGATGCTACACGGGCGAGAAGATAATGCAGCGTGTGGGCAAATCTGCCCTTTTCACACAGGCGGTCAAGGAGGTCGGCTATGCCGTGCAGACGGTCAAGCTCCTCAAAGCTGAGCCATGCCGTTTGCAGCGCGGTGTAGGGCGCCGTCCCCGAGGCAAGGATGCCGTATTTTTCACGCTCACGCCAAAGTGCCGTGCCGTGCAGTAGCTTGAGAAAGCCGAGCTGCAGCACGTTGCAGCAAAAATAGGCCTCGTCAAAGGATTTGGCAAAGGAGCTGTAGTCCTCATGCGGCAGCCCCGCAATGAGATCAAGGTGCACGTGCAGATTTCCCATGGCAGTCAGGCGCTTGGCGGCACTTAAAACCGCCTTTGCATCGGTGTGGCGGCTGATGGCGGCAAGGGTTTTTTCGTTGGTGCTTTGCAAGCCGATCTCCAGCCGTATCTTTCCTTCGGGAAAGCGCGAGAGGATCTCAAAGCTCTCCTCGTCAAGCAAGGCCGCACAGATCTCAAAATGGTAGCATTTCGTATAGGCATCGGACAACAGTCCCCGCCAGATCTTCTTGGCACGTGCACGGTCGAAATTAAAGGTGCGATCCACCAGCTTGACCGTCACGGGAGCCTCTATCTGTTCAAAGTCAAGGAGGTCCGAGAGGGCCTTGTCCGCGCTTTTGGCGCGCACACCCTCGGTGGCCGAGGAGAGGCAAAAGGCGCAGGAAAAGGGGCACCCGCGCGCACTTTCGTAGTAAACGAGCGAGGTGCTTTTCTCAGCGGTGTCGTAATGAATGTCACGTGTGGCAAATTGGGGGTCGGGTGTGCCCGCCAGCACGCGGGGCAGCGTCTTTCCCTCGCGCAAAAGGTGTGCAAGCGTCACCATCGCCGCTTCGCCCTCACCCGTGACCACGGTGTCGATAAAATCAAGCTTTTCAAAGCGCGCCGTGTCAAAGAATACCTCGGGCCCGCCCAGCACGATCTTGGCCTCGGGGCGCACCGCCTTGAGGTCACGCGCGAGACGCAGCATTTCCTCAATGCTCCAGATGTAGCAGGAAAAGCCGTAAAGAGCAGCGTTTGCTGCCACCAAACGTGCCAGCACACCTGCCGTGCGGTCACGCAGTGTGGCCTCGGTGATGTGCACGTCGGTAAATCCCGCCCCCGAAAGGGCTGTTTTGAGGCACCGCACCGCAAGGCAGGAGTGTGCATACGAGCCGTTCAGGGCAAAAAGTTCTATTTTCATAAGTCTATTGTATCAAGTAAATTGCGAATTGTAAAGAGCCGCGTAAAAACCGCCCGGCTTTTTCATCAGGGTTTCGTGATTGCCCGATTCGATCACGTTGCCCTCCTTTACCACCAAAATCACGTCCGCGTTTTGAATGGTGGAAAGACGGTGCGCGATCACGAAGGAGGTGCGCCCGCGCATCAGCCGCTTCATGGCGGAACCGATCTGCTGCTCGGTGCGGCTGTCCACGTTCGAGGTCGCTTCGTCAAGAATCAGCATCGGTGCATCTGCCAGCATGGCACGCGCAATGGTGATCAGCTGCCTTTGTCCCTTGGAAATGTTCACGCCGTCGTCTGTCAGCATGGTGTTGTAGCCATCACGCAGGCTTTCGATGTAGTTGTGAATGTGCGCAGCCTTCGCGGCGGCAACGACCTCCTCCATCGTGGCGTTTTCCTTGCCGTAAGTGATATTGTCAAAGATCGTGCCGCAAAACAGCCACGTATCCTGCAGCACCATGGTAAAGGCACCGCGCAAAGATCTGCGCGTGGCCTCGCGGATATCGACCCCGTCCACCGCCACCGCACCGCTGTTCACGTCATAAAAGCGCATGAGCAGATTGATAATGGTGGTTTTTCCCGCACCCGTGGGGCCTACGATGGCTACCGTGGTGCCGGGGGCTGCGTGTACCGTGAGGTCGTGCAGAATGGTCTTACCCTCCACGTAGCCAAACTTCACGTGTCTGAAGTCAACGTCGCCCTGCACGTCGGTTAAAGCCACGGCATTTTCCGCATCCGCCTTTTCGGGCTCTTCGTCGATCAGGCGGAAGACGCGCTCTGCCGCCGCCGTGGCCGACTGCAGCTCGCTGATGATGTTGGCAAGCTCGTTGATGGGGCCCGAGAATTTGCGCGAATACTGCACGAAGGCGGAAACACCGCCGAGCGTGATGACAAACACGGGAGCAAGATCGGCACGCGTTCCGCTGAGCATATACAAAATACCGCCGAAGAGCGTAACAAGTGCAATGGAGAAGTTGTTGATGAACATGACCGAGGGGCCGATCATCGCGCCGTGCCAATCGGCCTTGAAATAAGCCTCTACGGCGTCGTCATTGCGTTTGTCAAAGCGCGAAACGATCACGTCCTCACGCGAATAAGCGCGGATCGTCTTTGCACCCGAGAGCATCTCCTCGGCATAGCCGTTGAGCTCACCCAGCTTGCGCGAGCGCGTTTTGAACAAAGGGCGGATGCGCTTGGTCTTGTAGCGCGTAAAGAGGATCGAGATCGGAATGGTGATCGCAAACACCAGCACGAGCGCAGGCGAGATCGAAAACATCATGCCAAGCGCGCCCACCACGGTCACAATGCTTGCCAGCACGTGCAAAAGGTCGTGCGAGAGCGAGGCGTTTACGGTGTCAATGTCATAGGAAATATGGCTGATGATGTCACCCGTGGCGTGCGTGTCAAAATAGCCCACGGGAAGTGAGGTGAGGTGCTCAAACACCTCGCGACGCATGGTGTAAATAATTTTTTGGCTGAGATTGACCATCAGCACCGAAAGCAGATAAGAGAGCAGTCCCGAAATGGCGTAAAAGGCGATCAGCAGGCCGCCGTAGAGCCATACCGTGTCAAAATCCACCGCCCCGCGCCCGAGCTGAATGGCATCAATGGCCTTGCCCGAGAGCATGGGACCCGCGAGGGCGAGGAGGTTGGAGGAGAGCATCAGCGTCAGCGCCAGCATCACGGTCTTGGGGTAACGGAAAAGGTATTTTCCCATGCGGCGCAGCACCAGCACCTTGTCGCCCTTGCTTTGCTTTTGGTCAACGACGGTGCTGTTAAGACTACGGGATTTTCCAAGCCCGCCGCCACCGCCACCCATTGGCATGTTATTCAAGGAACGCACCTCCCATCTGCGAATCGCTGATCTCCTTGTAGGCAGGGCAGGTGAGAAGCAGCTCTTCGTGCTTGCCCGCACCGATCACGCAGCCGTCCTCCAGCACCAAAATGTGATCTGCGTGCTTGACCGAGCTCACGCGTTGTGCCACCACCACGGTCGTGGTATCCGCCAGCTCCTCGCGGATCGCGCGGCGCAGGCAGGCGTCTGTTTTATAGTCAAGAGCCGAGGAGGCATCGTCCAGTACGAGAATATCGGGGCTTCCCGCCAGCGCACGTGCGATCAGAATGCGCTGCCGCTGGCCGCCCGAAACGTTCGTGCCCTTTGCGGTCAGCTGATGCTCGTATCCGTCGGCAAAGGCTTCAATAAAGTCGGCGGCCTGTGCCAGGCGTGCGGCGCGGCGTATCTCCCCGTCGCCGATGTCGCGGCCAAAGCGGATGTTTTCGGCTACCGTGTCGGCGCTGATGAAGTCGTTTTGCATCACAACGCCAAACATTTGGTGCAGCCGCTCGCGCTCCATGGCGTAAATGTCCTCGCCACCGATGCGGATGCTGCCGCTGTCAATGTCGTAAAAGCGCTGCAAGAGGGAAACCAAAGTCGTTTTGCCCGAGCCCGTCGCACCGATCACACCGAGTGTGCCGCCGCGGGGCAGGGTAAAGCTGACGTGAGAAAGGTTGTCCTTTTTGCCGTTATACGAGAAGCAAACGTCGTCAAATACGATAAATCGCTCGTCATTTTCGGGGTGGCGCAGCGTGTTTGTTTTGCGTGAGGTGTCTGCGGCGTGCAGCACTTCCCCGATGCGGTTGGCCGATGCCGCGCTTTTGGTCGATTGCACGAAAATGCGCGTCATGGCGCTCATTGCGCCCGACATCAGCGTAAAATACTGAATAAATGCGATGATGCGTCCGGGCATTGAGAGCCCGTCGTTGACGAGATACGCACCCACCAGAATGACTGCCACGAGGCCGATGTTTAAAAACAGGGTCATCAGCGGCTGTGAGAGCGCCATGGTCACACCCGCGCGGCGCTCCTTTTCTATCAGATTGCGATTGACGGCATCGTAGCGGCGGCTCTCATAGTCCTCCTTGGAGAGCGCCTTGATTACGCGCACGCCCTGGCAGTCCTCGCGCACCACGCGTACCATCCCGTCCACCGCCTTTTGTGTTTCGTGATACAAGGGCAGGCCGCGGCGTGTGATGAGAAATACCGAGCCGCCGATAAAGGGCAGCGTCACGATCATCACCACCGCAAGGCGCCAGTCAAGCACCAGCGTGATGGCAATGCCGCCAAGCAGCAGGATCGGCACACGCACCGCCATGCGCTACATCATGCCGATAAAGTGGTGTACGTTATAGGTGTCCGAGGTCAGGCGGCTTTCGAGCGAGGGCACGGTAAAGGTGTCCGTCTGCCGTGCCGAGAGGTGCATGGTCGCGTCAAACAGATCGTGTCTGATGCGGCGTGAGGCCTCGCGTGCAACCCTTGCCGCGTTGCGGTTGGCGGTGATGTTGCCGATCATGGCAAAGAGCGCCGCACCCACCATCACACCACCCCACAGCACAATGCTTTTGATCTCGTGCGTGGGCACCACCACGTCAAGAATGTGGCTGAGTATGTAGGGGAGTGTGAGCTCAAAGAGCGTGGCCAGCACCTTGATGCTGAGCCCGAGGGTTATCGTGCGCCAAAGGGGGCGCAAATAATGAAAGATCAGCTTCACTCCGTTATCTCCTTTGCTTTTTGTCTGGCGTTGGTAAAGGCACGCGTGATCAGCTCCGAGAAGGTGGCGATCTCCTCCTCGCTGAAGCCCGCCGTGATGATCGCGTTCCATTCGCGTGACATCTCCTGCAAAACGGGCAGTAGCGCCATGGCCTTTTCGGTGGGGTAAACAAGGAGCACGCGACGGTCACTTTCGTCGGATTTTCTCGTCACGTATCCCTCCTTTTCAAGGTAAGAAAGTCGCCGCGTCACGCTGCTTTTGTTGACGCAGAGCGCCGAGGAGATGGCATCCTGTGACTCTCCCGGATGGCGGCAGATATAAAATAGGTAGGGGCGGTCCGGCACGTTGATGCCCGTGCCCTCAAGCCGTGGGGCGCGCCATTGGTTTCCGTAGCGCACGATGGAGTTCATTTTGTTTAAAGCGTGCATAAAAACGCTCCTTTCCAATTAGTTGCGCGTGCAACTGTTTTTATTATAGACTCTTGCCCGCCGTCTGTCAAGAGAATTGCGTAAATTCCGAAAAAAACGGCATATTTTCCTTTGCCCCACCATATAACAGAATGAGGCAATACGTAAAGGAGGGTTGAAAGATGGAAAATCAACTTGAAATGCCCAAACAGGAAGCAAAAGTCACACGCCGTCCACCCGCGCGCCGTCAGATCGTGATCGCCTGTGCCATCCTGCTGGTTGCAGCTGCTTTGGTGCTGAATTTCACGCTTTTTGGCGGTAAGACCGATACCGTTGATCCGAATGTTCCCGCAGGAGATCAGACGGGCGGCGACAGTAACCAAACCGAGGCCGAGGTCGACGGATATTTTTCCGCCACGCAGGTCAGCCGCCAGCGCGCCCGTGACGAGGCGCTTGAGGTTTTGCAAAGCGTCGTTGATAACGAAAACGCCGACGAGGCCACCAAAACGGGGGCGCTTTTAGAGATCTCCGAGCTCGCCAAGGAGATGGAGGCCGAGGCCAATATCGAGGCCATGGTGCTTGCCAAGGGCTTCCAGCAATGTGTGGCGATCTTAAACGGGGAGAGCTGCTCCGTGGTGGTCAAGAGCGAGAGCCTGCAGGCCAATCAGATCTCGCAGATCAACGAGATCGTATATGAGCAAGCGGGTATTCTGCCTGCCAATGTGCGCATCATTACCAAATAACCTATCTGCCCATTGAAAAAGGACGGCTGCCTTGGCAGCCGTCTTTTTCGCGTTTTCTCGCCCCGTTTCTTGACATTTTGTGCGTTTTGCGATATAATGATGGTGTTTGAAGCATTTTTAGCATGAACTGAGCAATCGGGAGAGATATGATATGAAAAATACCCTCAAAATTGTCGCTATAGCCGCCTTGCTTTTGGTGTGCTGCGCGGCGTTGGCCGCTTGCGGCAAATGTAAGCATAAAAATGTCGAATGGGTCGTGACCGTTGAGGCCACCTGCTCTGTGGCGGGCACCAAGGCGCAGACCTGTGTGGATTGCGGCGAGGTCGTGAAGACCGAGCAATACGAGACCGATCATCAATATCAGGTCGGCTACTGTCTGTTCTGCGGCAAGGCCAAATACGGCAGCGAGTATCTGCAATACGGTGAGATCACGCTCGGCGGCGTGACGGGCTACGAGCTGGTGGGAGTGGGCAACAGCACCGCCACCGATCTCGTGATCCCCGCCCTGAAAAACGGCAAGCCCGTGCTTTCGGTGGCCGAGGGTGCTTTTGCGGGCAATAAAAACATCACCTCGGTCAGCTTCGGTCCCAATGTGGTGCAGATCGGCAATCACGCCTTTGCAGATTGTCCCGCGCTTGCCACCGTGACCTTCCATGAGAAAAGCGAGCTGCAGCTCCTCGGCATCTCGGCGTTTGCGGGCTGCACCGCGCTCACGGCCTTTGTTTTTCCTGTCGGGGTAGAGGCGATCCCCGCCGCGCTGTTTGAGGGCTGCACCTCTCTTGAGGAGGTCGTTCTGCACGACGGTATCTTTTCTCTTGGAGAGGGCGCTTTTTCGGATTGTGCCGCCATTGCTTATGCCGAGCGGGGCGGCGCCAAATATCTCGGCACCGCGCAAACGCCGCACCTGCTCCTCGCGGGCCTTACCGATAAGACCGTTACCTCGTTTGAGGTGCCCGCCGATACACGCATCATCGGCGCGGAGGCCTTCAGCGGCTGCACGGCTCTTGCTACCGTCACGCTGCCTGAGGGGGTGCGCTCTCTCGGTGCCTATGCCTTTGCGGGTTGCACCTCTCTTTCCTCTGTAACGCTGCCCGCGAGCCTGCAAAAAATTGAGGCGTACGCCTTTGCCGAATGCACGGTGCTCTCGGAGCTTTCCGTGCCGGCGGCAACCGCAACGATTGGCGAGCGTGCCTTTTACAAATGCACATCCCTTACTGCCATTTCGCTGCCAAACGGTATCGAAACGCTGGGTGCATTGGCCTTTTATGATGCCGCAATCACCCCCCTTTCCCACGAGGGTGGACTGTATCTCGGCAACGCGGAAAATCCGTATCTGGTGCTGATCGGTGTCGAGGCGGATGCCGTTTCCCTCACCGTTCATGAGGATACGCGCGTGATTGCCGACAGCGCGCTGTCTGGCGCGTCTCTCGCCTCGCTTCATGTGGGGGCGGGTGTGGTCACGCTCGGTGCGCGTGCGCTTGACGGCTGCACCGCGCTTACCGCTGTTACCTTTGCCGTCACCGAGGGCTGGCAACGCGCCGCCACAAGAGGTGTCGGTGCCGTTTCGGTGACCGTGTCCGATGCTGCCGCCAACGCGGCTGCCCTCACGGGGCTTTATAAATACGACTGCTGGTATCGCTGATCGCTTCGGGGCTGCGTCATTGGACGCAGCCCCGTTTTTTGGTCATTTTCCCAAAAGCGTCGCAAAGTGGGGGAAAAAATCTTGCATTGCAATTAAAAATATGTTATACTACTTCTAACTATAGTGAGGGGAGGAATGTGATATGCTGACAACGTTGCTCTCGGCGGGCCTTTGCGGCATTGACGGCTTTTTGGTGACCGTAGAATGTGATGCACAGGAGCGCCTGGGTGATTTTGAGATCGTGGGTCTCCCCGATACCGCCGTCAAGGAGGCCAAGGAGCGCGTGCGCACCGCCGGCGCCAACAGCGGCTTTCGCTTTCCTGCCTTTTCTCTCACCGTCAATTTAGCACCCGCCAACCGCAAAAAGGAGGGCTCGGGCTTTGACGTTGCGATCCTCACGGGCATTTTGCGCTGCGCGGGCGTAATCAACCGCCGCGTCGATCTTTCCCGCACCTGCCTTGTCGGCGAGCTCTCGCTTTCGGGTGCCGTTCGTGGGGTGCGCGGGGCGCTGTCGATGTGCGTGGCGGCGCGCGATGCGGGTCTTACCGAAATTTTCGTTCCCGCCGAAAACGCGCGCGAGGCCGCGGCGGTGGCGGGCATGACGGTCTATCCGCTGACCGATATGCGTGCACTTGTCGCACACCTCAACGGCGAGGAGCGGATCACACCGGTCAGTACCGATGCTGCGGATTTTTCCGATGCCCCCGTCGAGTACACGCTGGATTTTGCCGACGTGCGCGGCCAGACCATGGCCAAGCGCGCCATGGAGATCGCCGCCGCAGGCGGTCACAATATTTTGCTCATTGGCCCACCCGGCACGGGTAAGTCGATGCTGGCCAAGCGCCTGCCCACCATCCTGCCCCCGCTTTCCTTCGAGGAGGCCATCGAGACCACCAAAATACATTCGGTTGCGGGCACGCTGCGGGAGGGGCGCTCGCTGCTCACGGCGCGGCCGTTTCGCGCACCGCATCATACCATGTCAGCGGTCAGCCTGGTCGGCGGCGGTGCCAACCCCACCCCCGGCGAGGTGTCCTTGGCACACAACGGGGTGCTCTTCCTTGATGAGCTGCCCGAGTTCCCCAAAACCGTTACCGATACGCTCCGCCAGCCGCTTGAAGATCGGCGTGTCACCATCACGCGTGCCGCCGCACGCGTCACCTTCCCGTGCTCGTTTATGATGGTGGGGGCCATGAACCCCTGCCGTTGCGGATATTTCGGCCATCCCACCAAGCCCTGCACCTGCTCACAGGCAGATGTGAAGCGGTACGTATCCCGCATCAGCGGTCCGCTGCTTGACCGCATCGATATTGAGGTCGAGCTGCCCTCGCTTGCCTTTGAGGAGCTGTCCGCGCGTGATGCCGCCACCGAGACCTCTGCCGAGGTGCGTGCGCGCGTGGTGCGTGCCAGAGCGTTTGCGAGTGCGCGTATGCAAGGCGAAAAGCAGATCTTTTGTAACGCCCAGCTTGATGCTGCAGCCATCCGCAGGTATTGCATCACCGACGAGGCGGCGCGCACCCTGCTCGCCAACGCCTACGATCGCATGGGACTCTCGGCGCGCGGGTATGACCGCGTGATGCGCGTCGCGCGCACCATTGCCGACCTTGACGAAAGCGAGATCATCCGTGCGCCGCATGTTGCCGAGGCCATTCAGCTGCGCAGTCTCGATAAAAAATACTGGAACTGACCAAGAAAGGAACATATATTATGTCAAGCACCAATTACGTTTCTCCCTTTTCCACCCGTTATGCGTCAAAGGAGATGCAGTATCTGTTTTCCGCCGAGAAAAAGTTTCTCACCTTCCGCCGTCTCTGGATCGCCCTTGCCGAGGCCGAGCAAAAGGCGGGTCTGCCCATCACCGATGAGCAGATCGCGGAGATGAAGGCGCACGAAAAGGATCTTGATCTTGACCTTGCCGCCGAATATGAGAAAAAGCTCCGTCACGACGTGATGGCACATATCCACGCATGGGGCGATGTTTGCCCCAAGGCGCGCCCCATCATTCACCTCGGTGCCACCTCCTGCTATGTCGGCGATAACACCGATATGCTGATCCTCAAGGAGGCCCTGCAGCTGGTGCGCGGTAAGCTCGCACGCGTGATGAGCAACCTGCGTGACTTTGCCCTCAAGTATAAGGCGCTGCCCACGCTCGGCTACACGCACCTGCAGCCCGCCCAAATGGTAACGGTCGGCAAGCGTGCTACCCTGTGGCTTTACGACCTCGTACTTGACTATCACGATCTTGAATACGTGCTCTCTACTTTGGCGCTCCTCGGCTCCAAGGGTACCACGGGTACCCAGGCCAGCTTTATGGAGCTCCTCGACGGTGACGGCGAGAAGATCGACGAGATCGAGCGGTATATTGCCGATAAAATGGGCTTTGATAAGGTCGTGCCCGTCAGCGGTCAGACCTATACCCGTAAATTTGACAGCCGCGTGCTGAATGTTCTTTCCGGTATTGCACAAAGCGCGTATAAGTTTTCGAACGATATGCGTATTCTGCAATCCTTCAAGGAAATGGAGGAGCCCTTTGAAAAGAACCAGATCGGCTCCTCGGCCATGCCCTATAAGCGCAATCCCATGCGCTGCGAGCGTATGGGTGCTCTTTGCCGCGCGGTGATTTCCAACGTCACCAATCCCGCCATCACGGCTGCGACCCAATGGTTTGAGCGCACGCTTGACGACAGCGCCAACCGCCGCATTTCGATCTCCGAAGGGTTCCTCGCGGTCGATGCGATCCTTAATGTCTTTATCAACGTCACCGACGGTCTTGTCGTTTACCCCAAGGTCATTGCCGCGCGCGTGGCCGCCGAGCTGCCCTTTATGGCATCCGAAAATATCCTGATGGCTGCCGTCAAGCGCGGCGGCGACCGTCAGACCCTGCACGAGGCCATTCGCGAGCATGCCATGGCCGCAGGTCGCATGGTCAAGGAGGAGGGCGAGGCAAACGATCTTTTGGAGCGCATTGCTGCCGATGCACGCTTTGGCCTTGCCAAGTCCGATATCGAAAAGCTGCTTGAGCCCGCCGATTACATCGGCAGATGCCCCGAGCAGGTTGAGCAGTTTGTGAAAACAGAGGTCGATCCCATTCTCGCCGCCACCGAAAGCATCGGCGGCGCTGCGCTGACCGTATAACGCCACAAGGAGGAGCCGTATGGCAACCACGCGTGAGTATTCACTCCACAATATGCCCGATCTGAGAGAGCTTTTTTATGCCGTGACGGGTATGCAGGGCACGTCCGTTGCTTTTCATGAAAAAAAGCAGGGCTTTTACCAGCATATCTCCTACGGTCGCTTTCGCGAGGAGGTCGAGGCTCTCGGCACGGCACTCGGTGCCCGTCTGCCCGGTGAGGCGCGCATCCTGATCATCGGTAAAAACAGCTATCATATGGCTCTTGCCCTTTTTGCGGCCGCTTGCGGCGCGGGGCTTCCCGTGCCTGTGGACGAGACCGTGGATAGTGCCGAGCTTAGCGTCATCATTCGCGAGGCGGGCATTACAGCGGTTCTGTACGATCCCGCCGTGGCCGATAAGATAAAACGCCGCCGCATCCCCGTTAAGATCTCAATGGCAGATTTTCCCGCCCTTATCGAGGAGGGCAGGGCAGCCGTGCAGGCGGGGGATGAGAGCTTTTGCCGTCGCGCCATCGCGCCCGACGCGCCCGCTGCCATCTTTTATACTGCGGGCACCACGGGGCGCGCCAAGGGTGTGCAGCTCTCCCATCGCAATATCCTTGCCACGCTGCGTGCGCTCCACGCAGCAGAGGGGATCGGTGCGCAGGATATTTTTCTGTCCCATCTGCCCCTTTCTCATGCCTATGAGTGCGTGCTGGGTCTCCTTTTCCCGTTTTATTGCGGCGCTTCGGTCGCCTTTGCCGAGGGCATTGGCACGCTGATGCGCAATATGCGCGAGATCCATCCCACCGCCATGGTCACCATTCCGTATTTCGCGGAACGTATTTACGATAAATTCTGGCAGCTCACAAAGGAGCGCGGCACCGAAACGGGTGTGCGCCGCGCCATCGCCGTCTCCGATCCCGTGCGCCCTCTGTCGGCGCGACAGAGCCTCAAGGAGCGCTTGCTGCGTGAGGCCAGACTTCCCTTCGGCGGGGCACTTCGCACCCTCTTTGTGGTGGGTGATTTCCTGCCCGCCGCCGTTTGCAAGGGCCTGCGGCAAATCGGCATGTTTGCGGCACAGGGCTACGGCATCACCGAGTGTGCGGGGCTTGCCGCCATCAACACGCCCGAGTGCTACCGTGACGGCAGCGTGGGGCGACCTCTTGAGGGGCTGACCTTCGATCTTTACAATCAGCAGCCCGACGGATGCGGCGAGATCCGCATCAAGGGTGACGGTGTCATGCTCGGATACGATCGAGACGATACGCGCACCAACGAAGCGCTGCGTGGCGGTTGGTATTATACGGGTGATCTCGGCCGCATGGACGAGGACGGTTTTTTGTATGTGATCGGTCGCAAGCAAAACGGCATTGAATGTGCCGACGGCACGCTGGTCTCACCGGAAGCGCTGGAACTTCTGATCCGGCAAAACCCGCTGGTGGGCGAGGTGGTCGTCGCAGGCGTGCCAAACGCCGCACACACCGGTTATGAGCCGGCTGCCCTCATTCTGCCCGACACCGCCTGTGCCGCCGAGCTTTTTGGCATTGATTTTCGCCCCGATGAGATCGAGGCTGCCATTGGTGAGTGGCTGGGCGAGCTGAACGCCACTTTGGCTCCGAGTGCCGCCATCACCCTCTTTGCCTTACGAGAAACACCGTTGCCGCGCAACGCGGCGGGGCGCGTGCTGCGCGCCGAGGTTGCGGCAGAGCTTGCCGCCGCCAAATAAGCCCAAATACCGCGAAGGAGAACATACATGAGCAAAAAAGTTATCATTTGCAGCGACAGCACCACCGATCTCGGTCCCGAGCTGATCCGACAATATGACGTGCGCATCCTGCCCCTTACCGTCACCCTGGGCGGCCGATCCTATACCGACGGTGTTGATATTGATCCCGATATGATCTACCGCCATTACGAGGAGCAAAAGGAGCTGCCCAAGACCGCCGCACCGAATATCGAGGCGTTTTGCCGCTTTTTTGAGGAGCAGACCAAAAACGGGGACGCCGTCGTATGCTTCACGATCAGCCGGACCATGTCCTCTACCTATAATAACGCGCGCCTTGCCGCCGCAAATTATCCCGACGTGTACGTGGTAGATACCAAAAATCTCTCCACGGGTGGCGGCCTTTTGGTCGTTGCCGCCGCCGAGATGGCAAAATCGGGCATGGCCGCAGACGAGATCGCCAAGGCCTGCGCCGCACGTACTCCCTTGGTGGATGCCTCCTTTGTGGTGGATGATCTTGAATTTTTACATAAGGGCGGCAGATGCTCTGCCGTGGCCGCACTTGCCGCAGGCGTGCTGCAGTTAAAGCCCTGCATTTCGGTGCATGACGGTAAGATGGGTGTGGGTAAAAAATATCGCGGCAAATTTGCGCGCGTGCTACAGGCCTATGTTGCAGACCGCATTGGTGACGCCTCAAATATTGATCTTTCCCATGTGTTTGTCACCCACGCCGGCTGCGACGACGCCATCGTCGAGCAATGCGTGGCACAGGTGAAGGCCGCTGCCCCGTGGGGTGAGGTTCATGTGACCCGCGCAGGCTGCACCGTGTCCGCCCATTGCGGCCGCAATACCCTCGGCGTGCTCTTTATGCATCAGCCAAAGGAATGATTTTTAAAAAAACATCAAAAAAAATCCCACTGTGCGCAAGCACAGTGGGATTTTTTCGTTATCTTCTTCCTTTTTCAATAAACAAAGGCGAAAGGGCAAGGGATATGGCCGTAATGCCAAGGTTCAGCACCGTGGCAAGCAGCGCAAAAAGAATGAGACGGTCAAACGCAAAGCCGAGAATGATCATCACCGCCGTCGGCAGCAGGCCGAGGTACACGAACATGACCTGCACGAGTGACTTCACGATCTGCGTAAGCCCCGTGGAAAGGGAAAGGTCAATAAACATCCCCGCACCGTCGCAAAATGTACCTACCGATACGATCAAGATAAACCACACGACCGCCTCGCCGGGATGGGCGCGCAGCAGCAGCGCCGAGAGCAAAAAGGCGGGGAGTAGGTCAAAAACGGTGTTGACCGTGCCGCCAAGGAAGGAAAAGAGCACCTTGCGGTGCGCCGTATCGGGCACCGTGTAAAAATGCTCCTGCCCGAGGTCGGTGGAGATCGGGTTGCCGAGCGCACGGAAAAAGCTAAAGCCCGCCAAAACCAGCGCCACGGCAGGGAAAAACGCGGTTTTCAGTATCAAAACCATCAAGGCCGTCACGCCGAGTGCCGCCGCAAGATACGTGATCGAGGTTTTGGTGAATACATGAAAAAAGCCAAAACGGAAGCGGTTGTAAAGCACCTTGTGAAAATAGACCGTGGCACCCGCACCTCGTGCAAATCCGTCGCGCTGCAGACGCTCGCTGCGGTCCTTTTTGCGTTGCCGCATCGCCTTGGCGTTTTGCTGCGCCTCGCGCAGCGCGGCCGTCTCCTCCGAGCGCGCCATGGCCTCCTCGTAAAAATCGGCCTTCACGCGGCGAATGAGAAGCACCGTCAGCACGGCCAGCACGAGGAGCGCTGCGAGCGCTGCCAAGCACCCTGCCGCATTTCCTTCCATTACGCAAAGAACAAGTGCCTTGAGCCAGCCCCAAACGGGAATGTAGCGTGAGGCGGGCGCGTTGAAGAAGCGGATGGCTGCCGTGAGGTAATCCCCCTCAAAGGGCGCGGCATAGAGCCAAAATGCGGCACCAAGCGCGGCCAAGAGCGCGTAAAGCGCGGGGCGCAGCCGTTTTTTGAGTGTCGGGCGGGTCGAGCAAACGGTATAGAGCAGCACCGAAAGCAGCTTGCTGTATATCATCAGCAAAAACCATGCCGCAAGCATGGCAAGGGCGGCACCGAGACCAAGCCCTAAGTTCAGCACCAGATTGGGGATCTGGAAGAGCAGGTACAGCGTTGCAAAAAACGAGGTGCCCGCCTGCATAATGAGGCGGAATAGCAGCACCGTTTGGGGGCGTAACGGGGCTTGAAAGAGCAAATTGACGTCCGCCATCAAAAAGATTGAGCTGCCGCTTTTATCTGCCGAAAAGGCGGAAAAGAAAAGGACAGCCAGCACCACGCCGCCAATCGCCAGCTCTATGAGCGCGTGCGCCTCTTCGTCGGATAAGCTCTCCTCGGGTGGCAGCTCGTCCTCGGGCAGCGTTTCCTCATAGTAGTCGTCCTCGGGGGTCTCCTCCTCAAACAGGGAGGAAAGCGCCGCCGCACCCACACCGAAGATCACACCGATGAGCAGGCAGACCAGCAAAAATACCACCACCCAGGTGCGGAAGAGCTTGCGGATCTGGTTTTTAACGGTGTGCACCATGTAGTATAGCGTCATGCTCATGTGTGGGGCGCCTCCGTTTCGGGTGTCGGTCCCTCGGTAATGGCAAAAAAGAGATCCTCAAGACGCTCGCCGCGGGCCGTGAGCTCCTCGCGCGTCACGCTAGCGCGCAGGGTGCCGCCCTGCATGATGAGAGCGCGATCCCAAAGCATATCCACGCTGTCGATCATGTGTGTGGAAACCAGCACCGTTCGCCCCTCGCGGCGCATCTCGTCGATCATATCCTTTAATTCCTTGATAGCGTGCGGGTCGAGGCCGATCATCGGCTCGTCCATCAAGAGCAGGTCGGGGCGGGGCAGGAGCCCGAGGCACAGGTTCAGCTTTTGCTGCATACCCTTGGAAAGCTCGTCGCCAAACTTGTGCTTTTTGTCGGTCAGCTCAAAGCGGTCAAGCAGCTCGGCGGCAAAATCCTTGTAATCGGTCAGTCGGTAGGCGCGTGCCATGAATTCCATGTGCTCGGCTACCGTGAGGTTGGGGTAAAGCGAGGGGATCTCGGGGATGTACCCAAACAGGCGCCGTGCCTCCACGGTCTTGTTCGGCACGCCGCCAACGAGAATGTCACCCCGATAGCGTAAAAAGCCCGTGATCGATTTCAGCAGCGTGCTTTTTCCGGCCCCGTTCGGGCCAAGCAGCACGGTAATGCCGCCGCGCGGCAGGTGAAAGGAAACGTCGTTGCAGGCAAGATTTTTGCCGTAATGCTTGCTGACATGAGAAACGGTCAACATCATAATACTCCTTACTTGTTATTAAGGGCGTGCTCATCCTCTGTTTCGCAGGCCCTTGGGGTAGTGGTTTTTCAGTCTGCCCGATACGTGCTTGCCGCCGCCCAAGGGCGCGCCCTCAAAGAGGACTGCGGCAAAGCCGTTTTTGCCACCTGCCAGCTCGGAGGCGTCAATTTCCTCGCCGCGCAGGTAGGCCGCCACACGCGCGTCGTCGGTCGTCAAGGGCAGCTGACGGATAAATTGCGCACCGTATGCCGAGTAAAGGTGGTGATGCGGCTCAAGACGGTTTTTCAGCACCGTTCCCACCGCTACCCCCGCCGCAAATACACCGGCGGAGGGAAGAGGGATATCGGGCGCGAGATAAACGGTGTCGCGCAGACGGCAGAGCGCACCTCTTGGCGCCGCGGTCAGCGTGTCGGCAAAAAAGGCCGTAACGGTATCGGTTTCGGCACGGGAAGGTGTCACCGCGCAGCTTTTCGGCGGTTTTGCACCGTCCGCCCCCTCCTGCCGTACCATCAGGGCAAGAAATTGCCCCTCACCCGGCGACAGATGCGGGTGAAAACGGCGGCAAAGCGTGAGATCGCGCCCCGCTACCGAAATACCGTCCGCCGTGGCCGCCGCTACCTCACGCGCCACGGGAATGAGCGAAAAATCGGGGTGCGTGTCAAGAAACCACGCTACGTTTTCTTCGTTTTCGGCAAGCGAAAAGGTGCAGGTCGAGTAAAGCAGGCGGCCACCGGGAGCCACACACCGTGCGGCGTTTTGCAGGATCTCACGTTGCCGCGCCGCACAAAGCGTCACGTTTTCCTCGCTCCATTCCTCGCCCGCCACCTCGTATTTGCGGAACATGCCCTCGCCCGAGCAGGGCGCGTCTGCCACCACAAGGTCAAAATAAGCGCCGTAAAAGTCGGCGAGCGCCTTGGTGTCAAGGTTGGTTACCACGGTGTTGGTAAGCCCCATGCGCTCCACGTTGCCCTGTAAAATACGACACCGTGCAGGCACGTATTCGTTGGAAACCAGCACCCCATCAGGGCCGATCGCAGCACCGAGCTGCGTGGATTTTCCCCCTGGTGCCGCACAAAGGTCAAGCACACGCGCGCCCCTCTTTACCTCTGCTGCGGCAATGGCGCTGATGGCAGAGGGGTCCTGCATATAAAGCATCCCCGCGTGGTGGCAGGGGAGCGCGCCCACCTTGTCGTCGGTGGCGTAAAACGCATCCCGTGCAAAGGGCAGGGGGCGTGCCGCAAAGGGCAATAGCGGCAGCAGACGCCCCGCGTCGGTTTTTTGCGTGTTCACGCGAAACGCGCGCACCGAAGGTGCCTCCAGCGCCGCGCAAAATGCGTCGTATTCCGCATCCTCAAAGTATTCACGCATACGCGCAAGAAATTTTGTTGGGATCATAGGTATATTTTCCTTTTCGGTGGGATATACTGTCAATATAATCTATAATACCATCACACGCTAAGATGTGTCAATAACTTTTTTTGAAAAAGACTTGACAAGGCGCGCGGTGTGTGTTATAATAGCAAAGCGAGTGAAGGGGAAGCCCTTTTGAAATATGCCGGAATGGCGGAACTGGCAGACGCCCGGGACTTAAAATCCCGTGATACTTAGTATCGTACCGGTTCGATCCCGGCTTCCGGCACCACTCAACAACTTCATATCGCGGGGTAGAGCAGCTTGGTAGCTCGTCGGGCTCATAACCCGGAGGTCATGTGGTTCAAATCCCATCCCCGCAACCATCAAAGGGCGATAAAAAAGATATCGCCACAAAAAGCCTTGATTTTTCAAGGCTTTTTTCGTTTTTCAGAGCGAAATATCGAGATACAAAAATGGAGATATAAAATCGCTATTTCCCCACAGTTCAGGGATTTGAACTCTGTCGGGGCAGAATATCAGCCACCCAAGGCACATGGAAAAGAAAAATCCGTGTGCCTTTTTCTTTTGCCAAAAATAAAAAATCAGGAGGAAAAATACATGAGCATTTACCAAGAAGAAATGATGCGAAAGCTCCCGAAGCTCGGATGCACGGGAACGCTCGATGAAGCCACAGGAACGCTGTCGATTCGTCAAAACGGAGTTTTTCTCTGTCAGCAGCTGACAGACGGAACACTTCTCTATACTGATGATAAGGTTACCTCGCAGAACTTCGGTGACACCTTCACGGCAATCAGCGACGAAGCCTATCGCATCCGTGAATACGTGAATCTATATGAGCGATCCCCCAAGATGCCAATTCCCGAGGTCAGCCAATACCGAAAATTCTCCGAATATGGCGACACCGTCCTCGCCGGAGCATACGGCAGTCACGGCTTCATGTTCTGCACGTGGAAACAGGCACGAAATGGAACGTATGTGGCACACGGAGATTATACGACTGACTTTGAACACGCCAAGGAATCCTTTATCACCCGATCACAGCTTATGGACAAAAACAGGATGTTCAGCGAGGATGAGGCAAGCCTGCTCTATCGGTGCATCGCCTACGCAAGAGATAACTGCGAATCGTTGACCTACGAACAGGATCAGCAGCTCGACGGTCTGCTCGAAAAGCTGACCTACGGCTACCAAAGTCTTGCAGATGAACAGCCGTCCTTCGATCAGGACAACACCCCACAATTAAAAATGTAAATCACCCAAGCCAATCGTTTACGGAGTACGCTCCCAAACGGTTGGCTTTTTTCATTTTAACGAAAAGGAGATCAAAATATGCTACTTACCATTACCTATACCGACCGAGAGCTTGAAAGGTTGATGACACGTATCCCGAACTTCCGTCCGAGAGGATACGGCGTATTCGTTTTTAATAAATTCGAGTACACCGCCAACGACTGCGATTGCAGATACTGCCTGCACTGGCACAAAGGAATCGGATGCACCGAGGGCAAATGCCCGTATATGAAGGAGCGCATCACCGCAGGCGCAGTACCGATCAAAGAAGCACTGCTCGAAGCACTCTCCACCGTCAACCATTTTGCTTTTCAGTTAAGACTCCGCCACCACATCAGAGAAAGCGAGGAAAACACCATGCAATTCAAAAACGATAAGCACAAAGAAGCCTTTACTGAGGCAGTCAGAAAGATGAACAAAAAGGACAACGCGCTCATGGCGGCGGTCTATCTCTTCACCGCAGACGGACGGCTGTGGAATCAAGTGAGCCGATACGTTGATCGATGCGAGATCGCATACGACCGTATCCGCATCAGCAACACCACCGAAGCTGGATATGCCTTGTTCTGCTGTGCCAAGGATCTCGCCATTGGAACAAAGCACCTCACCATCAGCGACCTTGCCGACAGTGACCTCATTCCCCCGAAGCTCTTCGGTGTGATCTGCAACGCAATGGCGATCCGCCGATACGGTCTCGGTGCAATTCAATTCAAATAAGGAGAAACCGATATGCTGAAAGTAACAATCAAACACCCCAACGGACAAGATGAAGCCACCTACGATGTGGCAACCGAGTATAACCGCATATACGATACGCTTCAGGAATACGGCATGACAAGGGTATCTCCCTTTGGATTGCGAGTCGAAGATATGCGGAAGAAGGATGCGCCGATTCGCCTCCACGCAGACAGTGATGCAGGCCAAGGGCTCTTACGAATCATAGACGGCAAAGACACCCTCTACGATGTGCGTATCCTCGACGAATCGGTATCGGATGTTCGTGAAGAACTGCGCGACGATCTCGAACAGAATCTTATCCACGAACAATACGAATGCACCGAGGATCTGTACGATGACATCAAGGAGATGCTCAAATCCCTCGCCGCCACAAAAGAAACCTTCTATTGTCCTCTGACGGCAAACATCTGCGATCACGAATACGGCAACTACTATGAAACGAGCAACGACGTGTTGGTCGATAACAAGGATGCCATCGAAGAAGCTATCGCGCGGGAGCAAGCCACCGAGATCAACATGGCTGTATATGTCGGAGATCACGCCGAGCTTGGCGACAAACTCGTGTTCGCAGAGTGGGATGTGACGGAACGCAGAGGAACACTTTACGGCAAGATCGACTGCTATCTCACCGAAGCACTCTCCCCCGAAGAAACCGAGCGACTCAAGGATGCCATCAGCGGTCAGAACAGCGATGGTCTTGGCGAGGGCTTTGAGCAGCGGGAAATCCGCACCGATGAGGGAGATCTGTACGTGTCCTTCTGGCATAGCGGAGATGATTATTTCCTTCACACCCAAGACGAGATGGATGCCTATCTCTCGCCGGGCAACGGAATGAAATTCGGAGGTTAAGGCATGACGAATTTTTATGAAAGACAAATGCAAAGGATTTTCGGAGAATCCGAGCTGCTCTCCGCCGACACCGTGTTTGCAGGGAAAGCGATGATCAGCGATATAGGTGGCGATCTCCGAGCCAAGGTCGAGTTTGTGACGGCGAGAGTTTCAGGACAGTATGAAGGTCTCAAGCTCTCGATCATAAACCGCAAGGAAGGACTTGTGGACAGCCAAACCTTTATGTTCCATGAAATTATTGGACTCAAGGGCGCGGCAAGAGATCGCAAGCCTCATATATGGGATGACAACGGAAAAGCGCAATGGTTCGGATACGAGCCAACGGATTCCGAATTCG
>JAFTKK010000039.1 GCA_017453325.1 Clostridia bacterium | reverse complement strand
GCATGGGATAAAGCCAGGGCTTTGCGCCAAAATTTTTTCTCATGTCGCCACCCCTTATTTTCTCACCGAGAAGGCATAGACGGTGGTGTGGTCATAGACCTCACCGGGATGAAGGCGCACGTCGGTAAAGTTTTCGTGATTGATGCTGTCGGGCATTTTTTGCGTTTCCAGGCAAAGGGCATTTTGCGTTGCCTGCGCATACCCGCCCTTAAAGGGATGATCGGGGTTCTTTAAGAAATTACCCGAATAAAACTGCACCGAGGGCAGATCGGTCAGGGTCTTCATCTCAATACCGGTCCTCGCGCAGTAAAGCGCGGCGCGGCACACAGGCTCGCGCTGCTCACCGCCGACGAAATTAAAGCAATGGTCGTAGCCGCCCGCGATTTTGAGGTCCTCGTCCGCAGCCCCGAAGTCGCGCCCCACGGTCTTGGGGGTGCGGAAATCAAAGGGCGTGCCCGCAACAAAACGCAGCTCACCCGTGGGGATCAGCGTCTTGTCGGTGGGCAGATAGGTATCGGCATCGAGCCAAAGCTCGTGGTCAAAGATCTTGCCCGAGGCAAAGCCGCCGAGATTAAAATAAGAATGGTTGGTGAGGTTGACGATGGTGGTCTTGTCGGTGGTGGCCACATAGCGGATCGCCAGGGCGTTTTCGGCGGTGAGGGTGTAGGTCACCGTCACGTCAAGCGTGCCGGGATAGCCCTCCTCCCCGTCGGGGGAAACGAGGTGCAGCTGCAGCTGCGGCTCCTCGCCGTCGATGGGCGTGGCCTCCCAGATCTTGCGGCTGAAGCTCTCAATGCCGCCGTGCAGATGGTTGGGGCCGTTGTTGATGGCAAGCGTATAGGACTTGCCCTCCAGGGTAAACTTGCCCTCCTTGATGCGGTTACCGATACGGCCGACGAGCGAGCCCTGATAGCCGTCACCGTAATAGTAATCAAGAACGTTGTCGTAGCCGCCCACTACATCCACCATGCGCCCCGCGCGATCGGGCACAAGCAGCTGCTGAATGGCGCCTGCGTAGTCAAGCAGCGCCACGGTCATGCCGTTTTTGTTCTGCAGAATATAGCGCGTGACCGCGCGTCCGTCGGGCAGCTTACCGAACGTGTGCTTTTGAATGCTCATATAAAATATCCTTCCTCTGCATGAAATTTTGATGGTCGTTAAAAATATTATAAATTATTTTTCCCCGTTTGTACAGAGCTTTTTTAAAAAATCTCTCTTTCCCCTTTTCTTGACAAAAGCATTGGAATGGATTATACTTAATAATATAAACGCAATCGAAAGGCACACGGAACATGAAAAAAACACTTTGTCTCTTGCTGGCACTGCTCCTGCTGCTCCCCTTGGTGGGATGCGAAAAGGAGGAGTCCACCGCCGCGCGCATATGGACGCTGAACGGCACCACGGGCTTTGGCATGGCGCCGCTGATGACGGCAGAGGCCGAAAAATACACCTTTACCGTGGAAAAGGACGCCGCCAACGTGCGAGATGCGCTCCTTAGCGGCGAGGCCGATATCGCCACCCTGCCCACTAACGTGGCCGCCTCTCTTTATCACGCCACGAACGGCGGCATCAAGGTGCTGGCGCTCAACACGGGCGGCGTGCTTTACGTGGTGGGCACCGACAACGCCCCCACCACCCTTGAGGGTCTTGCGGGGCGCACGCTCTTTGTTCCCGCACAAAACCCCTATTTCATTACAAAAGCATTGCTTGATAAGGCAAAAATCGCCAACGTGACGCTCGACTCCACCACCTACGCCACGCCCGAAGCGTTGCGCGATGCGGTGGCGGACGGGCTTGTGGAATTAGCGGTTTTGCCCGAGCCGATGGTAACCATCGCCCAAAATGCGGCCGCTGCCGCCGAGCGCACCCTCACCGTGGCGCTTGATCTCACCGCCGAATGGGACAAGCACTTTACAAAGGGCTCGCTCGTGCAGGGCTGCGTGGTGGTGCGCACCGCGTTTTTAAACGAGCACCCCGCGTTGGTGCGTGAGTTCCTTGCCGACTACCGTGCGGCCATTGCCTGCGTCAACCAAAACCCCGAAAGTGCCGCCGCGCAGATCGCCGCAGCAGGTATTTTTGCCAACGCTGCCGTTGCCGCCGCAGCCATTCCCCGCTGCAACATTTTGTATCTTGACGGCAATGAGATGAAAGCAGCGCTTTCCGCCTTTCTTGCCGAAATGCCCGCAGCCTCGATCGGCGGCGAGCTGCCCGATGACGATTTTTACTGCGTGTATCACACGGAAACGATCATAGACTGATGCCCGATATGAAGAACACGACAAAAGCATTCCTTCGCCGCGCCGCGCCGTGGCTCAGCATCGCCTTTTGGCTGCTCTGCTGGCTGCTGCTGGCGCTGGCCTTTGATAAGCCCCTTTTGCTGCCAACGCCCCTCGCCGTTGTGCGAAAGCTCGGCGAGCTTGCCATGACCGCACGCTTCTGGCAAATGCTGGGGCTATCCCTTTTGCGCATTGCCGCAGGTATTGCGGCAGCCATCGCCGTGGGGGCGCTGCTGGCAGCCCTTACCGTGCGCTTTTCTTTGGCGCACCACCTTTTTTCCCCCCTGCTTTCCCTGCTGAAATCCACGCCCGTGGCCTCGGTCATTTTTTTGCTGCTCCTGTTTATGGGCAGGAACACCGTTCCGCTTTTCATCGCCTTTGCCATGGCGCTGCCCATTGTGTGGAGCAACCTGCGCGAGGGGCTGTTGCAGGCCGACAAAAAGCTCTTTGAAATGGCAACGGTCTTTGCCGTGCCGCGCACCAAACAGCTCACGGGCATTCTGCTACCCGAAACGCGCCCTTATTTTATGGCCGCCTGCCGTGCCGCCATCTCCCTTGCCTGGAAGGCGGGGGTGGCCGCCGAGGTGCTGGCCGTGCCCGAGCACTCGATCGGGCGCGCCATTTACGAAAGCCGCCTGTATCTCTTGACGGAGGAGCTCTTTGCCTATACCCTCACGGTGATCGTCATCAGCGCCCTGCTTGAGCAGGCGCTTCTGTGTCTGCTCACCCCAACCGCCAAGAAAGGAGATGATATGTCATGCTCACGTTAACCGACCTCTCCTTTTCCTATGGCGACAAGACCGTGATCGATCATCTCAGCTTTACCTTTCCCACGCGCGGGATCGTTGCGCTGATGGGCCCGTCCGGCGTGGGCAAGACCACGCTCCTGCACCTGACGGCGGGGCTGCTCAAGCCCACGCACGGCGAGGTGACAAGCACCTACCGCAAAACAGCCGTCTCGTTTCAGGAGCCGCGCCTGTTAAATTGGTTTAATTCCTTAGACAACATAAAATTTGTTCTCTCAAAGGATAGATCAAGTGAGGAAACCGCCCTGCGCCTGCTGGACGAGTTGGGGCTCTCGGCACATGCGAAAAGCCTTCCCACGGCGCTTTCGGGCGGCGAAAAGCAGCGCCTTTCCCTCGCCCGCGCCCTTGCCGTCGGCGCGGATCTGCTCCTCCTTGACGAGCCCTTTGCAGGGCTTGACGAGGCGCTCTGCGTGCGTGCGGCGAGGCTCATTCAAGCGGCCAATCCCGAGGGGCTGACGGTCGTGATCACCCATGACGCAAAGCACGCGCAACGGCTGGAGGCCGATGTGCTTTTTGCGGGCAACGGCGCACCGATCACTCACTTAAAGCCCCACTAAGCTGCCCAAGGCTATATCAGTAAATCATAAAAAAAAGCACTTGCCCAAAAGACTCAGGGCAAGTGCCTTTTTTATGTTATTTATGGGCATTTGCCACGCGATTGATCAGCGTGAAGAGATGTGCGGCAAACTCCTCGGCGGACATATGATGATAGTCCTTTCTCTGCCCGACCTCAAGCACCAACGGGCCTTCATATCCGTATTTATCAAGCTTTTGCATCATGGCGGCAAAATCAAACGTGCCCTCAAAGGGCAGCAAATGATAGTCGGCATCCTTCCAAATATCCACTTTATCACGGCCGTAATTATCATGGATATGCGTGCAGAAGGTGCGTTTCCCCCAAATATCAAGATACGGGATCGTTTCGGTATAGCAATGCTCGTGCCCGTTATCATAGCAAAAGCCGACCTCGGGTACCCTTTCATAACGCTCCATGACGGCGGCAAGAGTGCCAAGCGTGAACAGATTTTCAAATGCAATCTTCACGCCACGCTTGACGGCATGCTCTACGATAGCATCCAGGCGCGAAACACCGATATCGGTCACGCGGGGCGACTGCCACTCCCACCCCTCGGTCAGATGAAGCACAACGGTTTTTACATCTGCCTCGGCGGCGGCGTCGATGGAGGTGATCACCTTATGATAAAGCGATTGATACGCGCCATTCTCATGCCACAGCTCGTTCATATAACGCTTATTGCCTTTTTCATCATATTCCCACCAAGCGCCATGCAAAAACGAAAGCTCCAGCCCCGCCGCATCCGTTGCTTTTTTGACCTCAAGCAGCTCTGCGGGCGTGTACTGACTGCTAAAGCAGCAATCAAATCCCGCTGCCTTCAGATACGGAACAGATGTGATCTCATTTGTTCCCTTCAAGCACCCCAGAAGAACACCAAGCTTACGTTTCATTATTTTTCTCCTTTGGAAAGACGCACGGTGCGCTCATAAAGCATGGCAAGGAAGTCCTCGGGGCTCATTTCCTTGTATTTTCCGTGCTGGCTTACCTCAAGCGTCAATGCGCCGCAGTAGCCGTGACGGTCCATTTTTTCGATCATAGCGCCGTAATCAAAGGTGCCGTCATAGGGCAACAAATGATAGTCGGCATCCTTCATGGGGTCCTCCTTGTCACGACCGTAGTTGTCGTGCAGGTGCGTAAAGTAGGTGCGCTTGCCCCACAGATCAAGGAACGGCACGGTTTCGGTGTAGCAATACTCGTGACCGTTGTCATAGCAAAAGCCAACCTCGGGCACACGCTCATAGCGCTCAAGCAAAACGGCCAACAGACCGTAGTTGCGCAGGTTTTCAAGGGTGAGCTTGACGCCCTTTTTGATCGCGTGCTCCACCAGTCTGTCAAAGCGCTCAAAGCCGATATCGGTAGCGGGCGGCGCCACCCAACCGGAGGTCACGTGCTGACAAATACCGGGAATGCCGCAAGCAGCAGCCGTATCAAGCGCCTCAACGGTGGCATCGAACAGGGGCAGATAGGAAAGACCCGGCTTCCAAAACTCATTCATAAAAAGTCGGCTGCCCATCGCGTCGGTATAATTCCACTTTGCGTGAAGGAACTCAAAGTCGAGCCCGAGTCTGTCGGCCTCTTCTTTTAAGGGAGCTACGTCCTCCAGCTTGTATTTGTCCGCAAAAAAGCAGTCAAAGCCCGCATTTTTGATGTAAGTAAGCGCGCAGAGATCGGAAATGCCCATGGTTGCAAGGCAGGACGAGCGCACACCAAGCCTTCTTTTCATCATCATACCTCCGTAAAACGTACTTGTATAAAATTTTATTCAGCTGCCTTTTTTCTGATATTGACCAGACGCAGAATACTGGGAGAGAGCACGAGATTGAGACCCACCTCAATCAGGAAATTAAGACCCACAAGACCGAGGATCATGTAAGCGAGCGCGTTGTCAAAGCCGCCCGCAAGTCCCCAGGACTTGATGGTTTCAAAGAAGAACAAGCGGCAACCGAGCAAAAAGATGCCGGTATTGACCACGGGGCAGACCACGGCGGCGGTCACGGTGGCGAGATAGCGGTTCTTCTTTTCGAGCAAGCTGTAAACCAGCCCCGCAGCAAGGCCTGCGGCAGTTCCCTTGACCAACACCACAAGCACGGTGGCGGGCATATTGATGGCAAGAAACGCCCCGGCATCGGTAAACAGTACGATCACGCCGAAGACAAAGCCGAGCCAGCCCGACACGCGCGTGTCGCAAAGGGCTGCTCCCAGCACAATGGGCACCAGCACCAGCGATATGGTAAAGGGCGCCATCGGCAACAGCGCACGGTAAACGAGCGCCAAAAATTGCAGCACCACCACAAGGGCAGTGAGAATGGCACCCATCACCAATTTTTTAGTAGACATTCTTCTGCTTGCTTTCATACAAGCCTCCTTACTGTCGTTCCTTTCGGATACGGCGAAAATAATATATATCACGGCGCGTTGGCAACGTAAGATCCCACGGGGGGTATCTTCATCGCACGTAGCGCGGTAATATCTTAGGACTTACGGTTTAACCGATAGATGGCGGCAAGACCCCGGAGCGTGAGATCGGGCGCGTGGTCGGCTTCGGCGGGCAGATACGGCAGGATCGCCTTGGCAAACCCACCCGAGACCACAAGGGGCGTTTTGGCGGGAAGATGCAGCAGCTTTTTGTAATGCTCCGCGAGACCCGCAGCGGCCATGGCGCCGCCGCGTATCACACCCGCACGCATGCAATCGGGCGTGTTTTTGCCAAGCACCGCCACAGACCCATCCACAGGCACACCGGGCAGCAGCTCGGCATTGCCGAGCGCCTGCAAGGACATCCCGACACCGGGCAAGATCGCGCCGCCCTGCAACGCGCCCTTTTCATCCAGCGCGATCACGGTGGTGGCGGTGCCGAAATCAAGGATCACGGCGGGGGCACCGCGCGTAGCCAGCACGCCTGCGGCGTTGGCCACAAGATCGGCGCCGAGCTCGGCGGGATCGTCGAGGCGAATGGGAAAGCCTGTTTTTACACCCGGACCGATCACGGTAACGGGCAGCGCAAAAAGCGTGCCGAGTGCCGCCTGCACCGCAGGGGTGACCGAGGGTGCCACCGAGCCGAGCACCACGCCGTCAATCAAAGCGGCATCAATGCCCTTTTCGCGCAAAAGCGCCTTCATCAGCATGGCATACTCATCTGCCGTGCGGCACGGGCTGCTTCCGAGCAAAAAGCGGCTTTGCAGCGCCTCGCCCTCAAAAACACCCACGTGAATATTGGTATTGCCGATATCAACCGCAAACAGCATAAGTTGCCTCCCGAAAATCGCTTTTACTCAGTATAACACACTCGGGACGATAATTCAAGAATTTCACACAATTTTTCAACCAAAAAAGGACTGACCCGCAGGTCAGTCCTTTTTTAAAAGTTTAGTCGAGGCTACCCGAAGCCACGAGATTTGCACCCGTGCCCATGAAGTTCTCAACGATCACGTCACCGGGAACAAGCTTGCCCGAAACGGTGATCTTCTTTACCTCTTCCATAGCGGCCATCTGCATATCCTTGGGGATGGGAGCAGAGGTTCTCACGGCTACCAGCGGTACGGCAGCACCGGAGGTCTTTACGGAGGAGGTCAGAATGCGCAGGGGCTTAATGAACTCGTTTTCGGCATAAACCTTGCCGCGCTTGCACTTAAAGCCCTCGCAACCGGTGATTTCGCCCTTTGCGGGGTCGCCGGTCACCTTAATGATACAGCCCTGAGGGCAGGTGATACAAATAATATCCTTAACCATAACAGCAAACTCCTTTCTTAAACCACTTCGATGCGAATGCTGGAAACACCCTGCATATCTTCGGGTTTAACTTCAATGTGCTCCATCTCACCGGGATTGATCTTGATGAGCTTCTTGGAGAAGATCTCCTTGTCATCGGCATAAGCCTTCATCGTCACGCCGAGCTTGGGAGCAGCAGCACGGAAGAAGAGCTTAGCAGGTGCATCGGGGCAGATTCTCTGGGGGCAGATGTAACGCACGTTGTTGCCCGTAACGGAGGGGATCTCCTTTGCCTTGGGCAGCGTGCCGAGCGCATACTGTGCGGCGTACTGGCCTGCACGCAGGGACTCGTCGGTTACGTTATCAACCAGGTCGTTTACGTGCACAACGTTACCGCAAGCAAATACGTACTCGTAGCTGGTCTGCATGAACTGGTTGACCTCGGGGCCGTTGGTGATGGGGTTGATCTTGATGCCGGCCTCCTTGGTCAGCTCGTTCTCAGGGATCAGACCGCAGGAAAGAAGGAGCGTATCGCACTCGTAAAGCACCTCGGTGCCCTTGATCGGCTGCTTGGTGGCAGGATCCACCTCAGCGATCACAACGCCCTCCACGCGCTTGTTGCCCTTGATCTCAACGATGGTGTGAGAAAGGAGCAACGGAATGCCGAAGTCGTCAAGGCACTGTACGCGGTTACGGGTAAGGCCTGCGGTGTAATCCATCAGCTCAGCCACAGCCAGCACCTTTGCACCCTCAAGGGTCATACGGCGAGCCATGATCATGCCGATGTCACCGGAGCCGAGGATCACGACCTTCTTACCAACCATCATGTTCTGACGGTTGACAAGACGCTGTGCGGCACCTGCGGTGTAAACGCCTGCGGGACGGGTACCGGGGGTCATGATGGCGCCACGGGTACGCTCACGGCAGCCCATTGCAAGAACAATGGATTTGCCCTGTGCCACAAACAGACCGTCCTTGGGGTTGATGCCAACCACCGAGTGGTCGCCAACCTCAAGCACCATGGTGTCGAGCTTCACCTCGATATCGGAGGCCTTTACCTTCTCGATAAAGCGGTAAGCATATTCGGGGCCCGAAAGCTCCTCGTTGAAGTATTTGAGACCGAAGCCGGGGTGAATGCACTGCTGCAGAATACCGCCAAGGCTTACGTCACGCTCTACGATGAGAACGTCCTTTGCGCCGGCTTCCTTTGCGCCGACTGCGGCAGCAAGGCCTGCAGGGCCACCGCCGACAACGATTACGTCATAAATCTTTTCAGCCATTTTCGCGTTCTCCTTTCTTATCTTACGAAGCCCTTGAGCATTTCGGAGCCCTTGTCGTTCTTGCAAACTTCATCGGGGGAAATGCCAAGCTCACGGGCAATGATCTCGATGACACGAGGACCGCAGAAGCCGCCCTGGCAACGACCCATGCCTGCACGGACACGACGCTTCACACCGTCAACGGTGGTAGCGCCAAGGGTGCGGTGAATGGCATCGCAGATCTGACCCTCGGTAATGGTCTCGCAACGGCAGATCACGTTGCCGTAACGGGGATCCTTTGCAATAAGCTCTGCCTTTTCCTCTGCGGAAAGCTCTGCAAAGTGAGGCGTGCCCTTGCGGGTCTTGATAAAGTCGGTCTTGGGCTCAGCCTTCATGCCGGACTCGATCAGCAGGTCAGCCACGTACTTCGCAACTGCCACAGAGTTAGTAAGACCGGTAGAGCGAACACCGGAGATGTTCACGTAGCCCTTGAGGTCGTCATACATATCAATGTTCAGACCCTCGGGGTTGCGCTGTGCGCGCAGACCGCAGTACTGGGTAATGGAATCGCGGAGGTTGACGTTGGGAATCATCTTGCGCACGTCGGCGGCGATGCTGTCAAGGCCCTCCTTATTGGTGCTCTTGTCGGTCTTGTCAAGCAGATCCTCTGCGGTGGGGCCAACGAGCATATTGCCGTGCATGGTGGGGCACATCAGCTTGCCCTTGGTCACCTTGGTGGGAATGGGAAGCACGATGGTTCTGACCTTGCAGGAGGTCTTCTTGTCAAGGATGTAGAACTGGCCCTTACGGGGCGTTACGTAGTAATCGTTCTTGCCAACGAAGGAAGCGATCTCGTCGCAGTACAGGCCTGCGGCGTTGATGATGTATTTGCACTCGATGTCGCCCTTGTCGGTCTTCACGGTGGTGACGGCGCCGTCCTTCTGGTCGATGCCGATGACCTTGGTTGCCAGCTCAAACTTCACGCCGTTGTCGGCAGCGTTCTCAGCCAGCGCGATGCAGAACAGGAACGGGTCGATGATGCTCTCGCGAGGAATGTAAAGACCGCCCTTTACCTCGGGGTTGAGCTCGGGCTCCATTTCAAGCAGCTCGGCACCGGTCTTGTACTCAACGTCGTAAACGCGGTTCATCATGGCCTTGTGCTTGATAGCGGGCAGCTGCTCCATCTGCTCGTCATTGAAGGCGGGCAGGATTGCACCGATGCGCTTGAAAGGAATGTCAAGATCCTTGCAAATCTCATCGTACATGGGGTTAGCGGCAACTACCAGCTGGCTCTCCAGCGTACCGGGCTTTGCATCGTAGCCGGTGTGGATAATTGCGCTGTTCGACTTGGAGCTGTCGCCGCCGATGTCCGCGTTCTTTTCAACCACGGTAACATCGAGCTTATACTTGGACAACTCGCGTGCAAGCGCACTGCCTACGGCGCCGGCACCAATGATGACAACATCTGTCTTTTTCATAGTGTTCTCCTTATCTATTAAGCATTTTTTTGCTTTCACTGAGGTTATTTGCCCCACGCGTTTACCACGGGCGAAAATTCGTTATCGCTGAACGGGTAAAAGCTCTTGGGTACTTTGGCAAAGGGCAAGGACGTAAGATTTGCCGTAGCCGCGCCCTTTGTGGCGGCAGGGTAAATGAGGTCGGTCAGCGGCCCGTAGAAGGCGCGGAACGACGTGCAGGCCTTGACAACCACCATCTCAAAATCCGAGGGGTTGTAGCCAAAGGCACGGTAGAGCTCCAGCAAACCGTTGTAGCGGTGCTGGGTGGTGACAAGCACCACGGTGTTGCGGATCTTGACCACGGCGGAGGGGCCGAAGTCTACCCACATGCCCTTGTAGGGCATGACACCGTCAAATACTGCCTTGACCTCTGCCTTGACCTTGACAGGCGTGTAGAGGTTGGGGCTGATGGTGGCACCGAGCATGCCCTCGACGGTATTCCCTACCCCTGCCTCGCGGCAAGCGAGTGCGAAGGGGTTATCGTTGATGTACATCAGGCCGCGCACGTCGGATTCAAGCGCAAGAATGCGCTCGATGACCTCGGGGCTGTCGCCGGCAGAGCCTGCGTTGGAGGAATCTGCAAAGTCGTTGAGAACCACGACCTTGCCACTCTTATTATTTTCGGCAATACGAATGATCTCATCAACGTCGGTGAGGTCTGTTCTGAAAGCGTGGCGCATGCCGTAAAGGTCTGCTGCCAGCTCGGTGGCAATGCGTGCCGCCTCGTCAGCATCCTCGCCAATGGCAACGACGGAGCTGTATCCGTCCTTTACGTCAAGCCAGGGCTGCATCTGCGACACGGAAAAGTCGTAGATCTTGCCTGCGGCCACGTAATCGTGCCCTTTTTGCATCAAGGACTTAAAGGGCTCGGTTTCGGTAGAATAGGAGCTTGCGGCAATGATCATCGGGATCTGCACGTAAGCCATTTTGGGGTGGATCTTGCCCGCGATCATGTCAAGGCAAAGCTTTGCCGCGCGCTCACCGGTTTCAAGAATATCCACGTGGGGATAACGCTGGTAAAGCGAAATGGTGTTCGACAGCTCAACCATACGCTGCGTTACGTTTGCGTGCAGGTCAAGACCCACGGTAAGGGGCGTATCCTCACCCACGATCTCGCGTACCGCCGCGATAATATCACCCTCGGGGTCGTCGCTGCCCACGCTCTGCGCCGCGCCGTGCATGAAAAGCACCACGCCGTCATAGGGCATATTGGCACGTGTGACCTCCTTCAAGTGGGCAATGTAATCGTCCACGACGCTTTGCTCAATGATCGAGCCGGGCTGCGCGCTGACAAAGCCGCCCGAAACGATGTCGGCACCTGCTGCCTTCAGAACCTTGTAGCAGCCCTCGATACCGTCGGCACCCTCGTTACAGCGAACGTGCTCGGCAGCAAAGGTGAACAGATCCTCACCCAACAGATACTGCTTGCGCTTATAGTCCTCAAGGGTCGTAGTACCGGGACCAAAGGTATTGACCTCCTGGTGGAGGCCTGCGAGTAATATCTTGATAACAAACATCCCCTTTACGAGAAATTGGAACTCTGTCATAAATTCCTACCCTATATTATCGCACACTCGCGCGTGTTTGTCAATAGTTTCGGGCAAAATTCCGCATATTTTTTTGCTGATTTTCCACATTTTCGCCACACAACTCCACAATTTCAGTTTGGGGTTGTGTGGTTTTGCGGGTTTACTATGACAAAAACTGTATATTTTTCACACTTTCCACATTTTCCACATAAATTTGTTGACTTTTTGAGTTTTTTGCGCTATAATGATTATATTGTGCCAAATCAAACCAATTTTACCGTGTTTTTACAACAATCCGCCACATCGCCTGCAAAAAGGAGGGCTTTCCCATGCTTACCTCTGAACGCCAAAGACTGATCAAGGAAGAGGCCATCAAAACCGGTGAGGTCTCGATCTCCGAGCTCGCCAAAAAATACAACGTCTCCATTGAGACCATCCGCCGCGATATCAATTTCCTTTCCGAGAAAAATCTCCTCAAAAAGGTGCGCGGCGGCGCCGTGCCGATCCAGTTTGCCGTGCGCGAGGATACCTACGATATCCGCCACCGCAAAAATCACACCGCCAAGGCCGCGATCGGCGAATACATCGCCGCCAATCTCATCGAGGATAACGATACCGTTGCCATTTCGAGTGGCAGCACGATGGAGATCCTTGCCGCCTCGATCACGGCCAGAAACGTCCTGATCGTCACCAACTCCATCAAGATCGCCTCCATCCTCCAGAACCGCATGCGCCAGAACCTGATGTCGGGCGAGGTGATTATGCTGGGCGGCATCGTGCGTGCCGACGAGCACTACACGGGCGGGACGCTGGCGGTGGATATGCTCAAAAAATTTACCTTTAACAAAGCCTTTCTCGGCATCTCTGCCATCAGCGGACGCGACGTGATGACCTCAAACATTGAGGAGGGCGTCATCATGTCCACCATGATCGACCACGCTCGCTTTTGCTGTGTGGCAACCGATTCGAGCAAATTTGACGTGCGCTCGACCTACACCTTTGCAGACCTTGCCGAGATCGACGCCGTGGTAACCGAGGAGAGCGCGGATATCGCCGAGGAAACGCTCAATTTGTTTGATGCCAACAGCGTCACGCTCTACCGCGCACCGACCAAAGAACCTTGATATCAAGCGCCACGGTCTTCACCCGTGACTGACACCAAAGCCACGAAGTGCGCGTCCCCCAAAATTGCATATGATAAAGCAGGGCGAACGCAAAAAGCGTTCGCCCTGCTTTGTTTTATCCTCGGTGCCAATAGCCGAAGAGAGCCGAAAACACAAGCCCCTCGGCGCAACATTTTTGCATCTTTTGCCGCGTCGCGGCTTGTAAGGTATTACATAACTGCGCCACGCCACAGCAAAATCTGCGAAAAATCTTTCAGCCGAGAGGTGCTTCGCAGTTTCGGCAGAGCAAAAAGGTGGCATG
>JAFTKK010000038.1 GCA_017453325.1 Clostridia bacterium | reverse complement strand
CGGCGATCTGCGAGAGCAGTGTGGCGTGGCCGCAAGGCGACCTTCCACTCTCGCCGCAAGGCGGCGAGAGGAACAACCCCTGTGCGCACCAAAGAAAAAGGCTGCCGAGAGGCGGCCTTTTTTCTTTGGCGCGGGTGACAAACGGGGAATGAACCCCCGCGCGAACAAAGCGAAGAGGCGAGCAGGGGGAGGGGAGCGCGGGGGAAGGTCGGCGATCTGCGAGAGCAGTGTGGCGTGGCCGCAAGGCGACCTTCCACTCTCGCCGCAAGGCGGCGAGAGGAACAACCCCTGTGCGCACCAAAGAAAAAAAGGCTGCCGAGAGGCGGCCTTTTCTTTATAGGCAACGGCTGTGCCACACATAGACAAGCCTTCCGCGATGAAATCATAAACGCGCGGCACGCCGCATAGAATAGACCGACTTTGAAAAAAGGAGAGGGATTATGGAACAACGTGAAGAAAAAAATGCACGCATGCAAGCGCCAATGATCGATCGCTCGGTATCCTTTGAGGCAAACGGAGAGCTGCTGCTGCCGGATTATCTCGGTGAGATCAGCCGCCTTTTGCGGATCTCGCCAACGGTGTATCCCGCGGAGCAATATATCAACGGTGCCAATGCGGAGTTTGTGGGACGGCTTTGCTTTGACGTGCTTTATGCGGGCGCAGACGGGCGGCTTTATTGCGCACAGAGTGAGGAAGGCTATGCCTTTTCCGTGCCGACGGATGGGGAGAGCGAATATAGCTTTTCGGTCGACGTGATGCCCGAGGTGGTGGTTGGCAGAGTGGCGGCTCCGCGCAAGCTGACGCTGCGGTGCAAGCTGCGCGCGCACGTGGCAGGCTTTGCCGACCAGGAGCTTTGCGCAAGGCTGGCACCCGAGATTGAGGATCGGGTGTGTATGCTGGGCGCGGCGGTTGAGTGCGGTCGGGTACGCATGGCGACGGGGGAGCAGACAGACCTGTACGGAGAAATTGAGACGCGACCCGAGGAGGAGCTTGGCGTGATCGCCATGCGGGCAGAGCCCTTTGTCACGGACGTCAGCGCGATACCGGGAGGCGTGCGCTGTCGGGGCGAGGTGATTGCAACGCTACTGTGCAGCCGGGGCGGCACGGTTGATGCGTCGGCCGATGCCGAAGAGACCGACGCAGTCGGGCCTGCCTTTACCCTGACGCAGCGTATTCCGCTGGAATGCGAGGTGCCCCTGGAGGGTGCGGGCGGTGCCGACGGTGCGCGGGCGAGGGTCACGGTTTCCTCGCTTCATCACACCGTGGAAAGCGGGCGGATCTCTCTTGCGATGCGTGTGCTGCCGCAGGTGGAGGTGCAGAGCTGCGAGACGCTTTACTATACGAAGGATCTTTTTATGCCGCATATGAAAAGCGAGTGTCGATACGTGACCGGGCGGGCGCAGCGCCCGCGGTTTTGTGCCAATCGCAATTACAGCGTTTCCGATAGCTTTGCCCGTGCGGCGCTGCTGCTGCCCGCAGGTGCTGCCGTGGTGGACGCGCACGCCGATGCCGAGGTCAAGGAGACAAGAGCAGAGGGCAAGAGCACGCTGCTTATCGGCGAGGTGCACTGTCACATTTTGCACAGACAGGATCGGGAGTGGGGCACCTGCGAGGCTACGGTGCCGTTCCGCGTTTCGGTTGACGGGCAGGCGGACAGCGTGATCGCAACGGCCACGGCACCGATCTGCCGCGTACAGGAGGAAGGGGATCGGGTACGCGTGGATGCGGAATTGCTGCTTTCGCTGCGCGGGAGCAGCGAGCAGGAGATCTGTTACGTGGAGGGTGCTGCGTTCGAGCCCCGTGAGACGGAGCGACGCACCGACCTTGAGTTTTGCTGCCCTGCGGCAGGGGAAAGCCTATGGGCGCTTGGCCGCAGGTATGCGCTTGATCCGGCGGCAATAGCCCGTGCAAACGGCCTTGATGTCGATGATTTTTCCGATTCCGCAGCCCTTGGCCGCGTGCAATATCTGATGATGCCGCAGGGCGAGGAGCCCTGCCGATAAAGCTATGCGAGGGCGGCTTGTGGATTTTAATATAAAATGCACAAAAAGTAGGCTCTATTTTCAAAAAACTTATTGACAAAAGGCAGAAACTGTATTATAATAGGAGTACCAATATTAAAAGGAAGGTGCTAACCATGCGTAAAATTATCGCAGTTGTTTTAACTGTACTTATGCTTACGTCCGTGCTGGCTGTACTCCCCGTATCTGCAGCTACTGCGACGTACGACGGGACCACGGCAACGACCGAGGGCCTGAACACCCTGCTTATCTCGGAGGTTGCTGCCAACAACTACTACAATCATCCCGGAGCCAAGGAAGGTGCTTACAAGCACAGTCTTGACTTTATGGAGATCTACAACAACGGTACCGAGAGCGTTACCATTACCGACCTCAGCATTCTGCGTGCGGTCCACATCTACGACGAGCCCGAGGACTCCACCGATGTGTATGCGGGTAGGGTCGGCAACACGTTCTACTGGCTCTTGTGGCGTGACTACTACAAGTTCATGAACAAGATCGACATCAAGGCCGGCAAGATCATCGACGATGCTATTGCCGACAAGTATGCCGTTTTTGAGGATAGCGACGACGACGTTTCCAACGGTATCGACGACAAGGTATTCGGCTTCCTTACCAATGAGGGTCAGGATGCGGAGCTTGCTCAGGGCGAGACCGCTATTATCTGGTTCGTAAACAAGGAGACCATTAACTTCCTCAACGCCTACAAGAACGAGTACGGCTTTGACGCGAGAGTTTACTTCCTGAGAAACTTCTACGGCGTGGAAGGCGATATCAATCCTGCAAACTATACCATTTACATGGTATGGGCATGGGATGATCTCAATGCTTATGACGATCAGGATGCCGGCATTGAAAGCGGCAAGATCGCTACCGACATGTTTACCCTTTCCACGATTCCCGCTATCGACGAGAAGAACCAGGACCACATCTTTGCTCTGGCAAAGAATACTTGGGATCTTGCTAACGATACCGCATACGATGCCACCAACGGTATCAATACGGATATCTACACCATGGTCAGATACGGCACCATGCACGGCTACGCTCCCACCAGATACAACGGCAGATCCAGTAGCGATACCTCCGCTGTATTTACCTTTGCAAACACCAAGCCCTATGTGGCAAATGCTCTTGCCAAGGTTGCCGGCACTACCACCTCGGATAGCCTTTACAGCGACTACGTGGATGCAGGCTACACCGGTAACTACGTGAAGGTTGTAAACGAGGCTGTGAACTCGGGTACCTACCGCGAGGCAGGCGCTATCACTTGGGCCGAGACCCCCACGCCCGGTACGCTTCCCGCATGGCATCAGGCAATGATCAACCCCGCTATGGAGGGTGCTCAGACTGCCATTGATAATTACATCAAGGCATGCGGTTACGTAGATGACGGCAAGAGCTCCGGCCTTGACGAGTCCCAAATCGACCGTGACTACAACTTCGAGTCTCAGGAAGATCTGTTGAACCGCTTTATCAAGAAGGATAAGACCACCGATGAAGAAGGCGGCCTTGAGACTTGGATGCTGATCCTCATCATTGTGGGCGGCGTTGTAGTGGTTGCAGGCATTGCTGCTGTGATCGTATTCGTGGTTATTCTTCCCAAGAAGAAGAAGGCTGCCGCCGCTGCTGCTGCAGTTGAGGCTCCTGCTGACGAGGCTGCTCCTGCTGAAGAGGCTGCTGCCGAGGAAGACAAGAAAGAAGAATAATTAGCGGTGTATTAAACCGTTTGAAAAAAAGGGCTGTCACCGTTTGGTGGCAGCCCTTTTCAATTTATAGTAAAGGAAGATTTGATATGAAGCTTAGTGTATTGGCAAATTTGTATGGCGCAAAGTCGCTGGATGAAACGCTTTCCATTCTCTCCTCGCTCGGTGTAAAGACGGTGGAGATCGGTGCGGGCGGTTACCCCGGAAAGGCGCATTGCAACCCCGAGGAGCTGCTTTCCGACCCTAAAAAATACGAGGCCTTTGTGGCTACCTTTGAAAAATACGGCGTGGAGATCTGCGCTTTGGCTGCACACGGAAACGCGTTGCATCCCGACGCTGCCGTTGCTGCACAGTTTGACAAGGATTTCCGCAATGCCGTTCTGCTGGCTGAAAAGCTGGGTGTGGACACGGTGATTACGTTCTCGGGCTGTCCCGGTGACAGCGAGGGCTCCAAGTACCCGAACTGGGTGACCTGCCCTTGGCCGGAGGATTTCCTTAGTATCCTTGACTGGCAATGGAATGAAAAGCTGATTCCTTACTGGCGCGAGGCGGGTGCCTTTGCCAAGGCGCACGGCGTTTCTCACATTGCATTTGAGATGCATCCCGGCTTTTGTGTATACAACCCCGAAACGCTGCTGAAACTGCGTGCAGCTGTGGGCGACGTGATCGGTGCAAACTTTGACCCCTCCCACCTTATTTGGCAGGGCATTGATCCCGTGGCTGCGATCCGTGCCTTGGCGGGTGCTATTTACCACGTGCACGCAAAGGATACGAAGATCGACCATTACAACACCGCCGTCAACGGCGTGCTGGACACCAAGCATTACGGTGACGAGCTGCACCGTTCCTGGATTTTCCGTACCGTTGGCTACGGAAACGGCGAGGCTTACTGGCGTGACCTTGTCAGCAACCTGCGCTTGGTGGGCTATGACCGCGTGCTTTCCATTGAGCATGAGGATAGCCTGATGACCATTGACGAGGGCCTTTGCAAGGCGGTCAATTTCCTCAAGGACATCATCATTAAGGAAGAAAAGCCCACTACCATGAGCTGGGCCTAATCGCATAAAGCACGCGCCTGCCGCAATTTGCGGCAGGCGCGTAAATTTTTGTTGATGAAGCGTGCAGACTTACAAGAGGGGCAAGAGTGCGGTTTGCGGCTGCTCGCGGCAGGTCTGCGGCAGGCACAGAGTGATGAAGGTATCCTGCTCACGGTACGTGAGAAATCGCACGCCGTGATTTTGCTCAAAATCGGGGGCGAGGGTATCGGTATTGCGCAGATGCATACCGAGCCCGTCTCCGCGATATTTGGCATAAGCCTCCTTGCGCACGAATACGCGCGTAAAAGCCTCCCGAGGGGTGATGGAGCCGGCGACATATTGCTGCTCACAGGGGGCAAAAAAACGCGCGGAAAAGGCGGCGAGCTTCTCCTCGCTGTAGGAGACCAGCTCCTCGGCATCTACGCCGACGCGCGGCTGAGCCGACGTGTCACAAAGCAGCGCACAGACCGCAAGCGCGGCGGTGTGCGAGAGGTTGAAATCAACATCCGAGCGGTGTTTCAGATAGGGGCGCCCGTGCTCGTTTTTGGCGCGGGGCTCCTCGCTCATGCCGAGACGCTGCAGAAGTCCGTCAAGCAGCGCATGTGCCGCTGCGCTTTGCGCAGCGCGCGCATCCCCTCCACGCAGCTCGGAGGGCGGGATAGGGGCGTGAAGCAGAAACAGCATGGTTCAGAGCTGCTTCAAGCGGGCAAGGCATGCAGCGCACACGCGTTTGCCTTCAAAGAGTGTTACGGTGCTATGATCACCGCAAAAGATGCAGGACGGGGTGTATTTTTGCAGAATGATACGGTCGCCGTCGGTGAAGATCTCAAGCTTGTCCTTTTCATTGATATCAAAGGCGCGGCGCAGCTCCTTAGGGAGCACGAAGCGGCCGAGCTCGTCAACGGCTCTGGTAATACCGGTGGATTTCATACATACCTCCTATTTTACAAATTACGCGCATAACGGTGTTTAATTTTATTATATATGCCCGAAAAAAGAATGTCAATAGCAAAAAATGGAAATTTATGGTTTTTTTACAAATATTGTGTCGAGAAAAGAAAAAATGCGAAAAAGTGGCACAACGGTGCGCAAAACGGCTGCGATTTCGGAAAATCGCCCGTAACGGATGATTGAAATGAGTTTTCTTCGGTGATACTTGCCCAAAAGGGGGTGAAGAAATGTTGCGGGGATATCAAAAGCAGATGGTAGTGCTGCAAATGCCCGAAAGTGAAACCTTTGAGTGTGCTTGGCTCGTGCTGCGGCACGAAAGCACAGCGGTTTCTCACAGCGATATGCTCACGGAGGCGAACCGATTGATCGGCGCGGGAGTGACGGTCAAGCAAAAAAAACGCGCTTTTCCCGTACGCACGGCATTCTTTTTGCTGGGGCTTGTGGTGGGGGCCGCGCTCTTTTTTGCGTTTTCCGCTTTGCTTGCCTCTTGACACTTGACAAGCGGGGAATAATTGTGTATAATATGTATTATATTAAAATATTTGCATATCTTTGTACTGTATAATAATAGATTTTGGCAGTTCTTTGCTGCTTGCCGCTTGTTGTGCCGTGACAAATTTTAGCTTAAGGAGGATTTATGCCGAAGGTAAAAAAGGATAAAGGAAAATTACGCATCATACCGCTTGGCGGATTGCATGAGATCGGTAAAAACATTACGCTGATCGAATATGAAAACGATATGGTTGCCGTGGATTGCGGCGTTGCATTCCCGGATGAAGATATGTTGGGTGTTGATCTGGTGATTCCGGATCTGACCTATCTTGAACAGAATCAAGACAAATTGCGCGGTATCTTCCTCACGCACGGGCATGAGGATCACATCGGGGCGCTCCCTTATGCGCTGCGCACCATCAATCCGCCCGTTTACGGCACCAAGCTGACGCTTGGTATCCTCAAGAACAAATTAGAGGAGCATTCGCTGCCTTGGGAGCCTGATCTGCGTACCGTGAGCGCGGGAACGACCGTGCGCGTGGGCGCCATTAACGTAGAGTTTATTCGTGTCAATCACTCGATTGCCGATGCTTGCTGCTTGGCGATTCATACGCCGCTCGGCACGCTGATCCATACGGGAGACTTCAAGCTGGATATTACCCCCATCGAGGGTGAAATGATGAATATTGCCCGACTCGGCGAGCTTGGCAAAAAGGGCGTTTTGATGCTGATGTGCGAATCGACCAACGCCGAGCGTGCCGGATTTGCCCCCTCCGAAAAGACGGTGGGTGCGTCGCTTGAGTATATTTTCACCAAAAACCCGCAAAAGCGCATCGTGATCTCGACCTTCTCTTCTAACGTGCACCGCGTGCAGCAGATCATTGATATCAGCGCACGTCACGGCAGAAAGGTGGCGGTCACGGGGCGGAGTATGCTGAATATCGTGGGTGCTGCGGTGGAGCTTGGCTACATGAAGGTGCCGAAGGATACGCTGATTGATATCGGCGATATCAAGCGCTATAAGCCCGAGCAGCTGACGCTGGTGACCACGGGTAGCCAGGGTGAGCCGATGTCGGCGCTGTATCGCATGGCGTATTCCGATCATCAGCAGGTGACGCTTGGCAGAAACGATCTTGTTGTGCTTTCCTCACACGCAATTCCCGGCAACGAAAAGCTGGTAGGGCGCGTGATCAACGAGCTGGCAAGAAACGGCGTGGAGGTGCTGCATGATGCGGCGCTTGAGGTGCACGCCTCCGGCCACGCTTGCGCCGAGGAGCTGAAGCTGATGATGGCGCTGACAAAGCCGCGCTATTTTATGCCTATTCACGGCGAGTGCCGTCATATGAACGCCAACCGTGAGCTGGCGCTTGAGATGGGAATTGCCGACCGAAATATCTTTCTCTCGGAGATCGGGCGCGTGCTTGAGATCGACGCAAAGGGGGCGCGCTTTGCCGGTGCGGTGCCTGCGGGACAGGTGCTGGTGGACGGTTACGGCGTGGGCGACGTAGGCAATATTGTGCTGCGTGACCGTAAGCATCTTTCGCAGGACGGTCTTATCGTAGTAGTGGCGACGGTGGACGAGGAAAGCTCGCTTTTGCTGTCGGGGCCCGATATCGTTTCGCGCGGCTTTGTTTACGTGCGCGAAAACGAGCCTTTGATGGAGGAAGCAAGACGCTTGGTGCAGAAATCCATTGAAAAATGCCTTGGCGGTCGCCAGGCGCATGACCGTATGCATTTGAAAAACACGGTCAGAGACGATCTTTCCAAATTTCTTTATTCAAGAACGGGCAGAAAACCGATGGTGCTGCCGGTTATCATGAATATCTGATTTTTGATATCATTCACAGGGAGTTCAACACAGATACACCTTGTTTGATTATAATAAAGTCACAGACTGTATAAAAAACTGAAAGGCGGTTCCTGAAACATGGGAAAAGGAAACAGAAACAAAAACAGCCAAGCCGCAAACGTGATGAGCGGTGTCGGCAATAAGAGAAGCGCGAACAAGAAGCGCGAAACACCCACCTGGGTCGGTACGCTGATCGTTGTATCGGTGCTCGTTGTGGTGGTGCTTTTCTCGGTATTTTGCATCCTCAATTCTCGCGGCGTCTTTTTGCGCAAGCAGATCGTTGCCAAGACCGAGAACTTTGAAGTCACTGTACCGATGATGTCTTACATGGTATATACCGAGTATCAAGAATGGGTCAACCAGTATTCTTCGAGCGGTTATATGCAGTACATCAAGGGTGAGGGCGGCGATGGCCTCAGCACCTCTTTGCCCCTGCGTGAGCAGATCTATAGCCAGAAGACCGACGAGACCACGGGCGTGACCACGACCGTGACTTGGTTTGATATGTTTGCCGACAGAGCAGCTACCAGCGTTGAGCAGATCCTGGTGCTTTGCGAGCAGGCCTATGCGCTTGGCATTACGCTCAGCGATGAGGAGATGGCTGCGATCGACAGCAATATTCAGATGCTTGAGCTTTATGCTGCATACAGCGGCTACACCACCTCGGGCTATCTTGCCGCTATGTACGGCAGAGGTGTGGGTGAAAAGGACGTGCGCATGATGCTGGAGATGGCAGAGCTTGCCACCAAGTTCAGCACTCTGAAGTCCGAGGAGCTCAAGAATGGCGCAACCGACGTGCGCGTGGAGTCCTACTACCAGGAGAACAAGGATAAGCTCGATATCTACGTGGATTACATTTCCTACACCTTTACCGTGGATTTCAAGCCTGTGAGCAGCAGCGATGCTGATGCTACCCAGAAAAACGAGGAGCTCTACGACCAGTTCGTGCTTGACAAGGAAAAGATGCAGGTGCGCGTGGACGCGCTTGCCGCATGCAAGACCTCGGAGGCTTTCTGCGACCTGCTGATGCGGTATCTGCAGGAGGATGGCAAGACCGCGACCGAGGCGTTTGACGCACAGTCCAATGCACACAAGATCAATTTTGTGAAGCCCGAGGATGAGGAATCCGAGCTTGAAAAGTGGCTCTTTGGCACCGAGAATCCCGTGAAGGCGGGCAGCACGCATATCATCAAGGATGAGGGTGACGATGCACGTCAGGATGTGGGTGACGAGGAGAATCCTGCATACGATTACAGCGAAACCAAGGCAACCTATACCATTTGCTACGTTTTGAGACCCGTGCACAAGGATGATACGCACCTGCAGAACGTGGGTCATATTCTCTTTAAGACTGAGACCTTCAAGGATCTCAAGGATACCTCCACCCTTTCCGGTAAGACCAAGGAGCTGGCACAGAGCCTGCTTGATAAGGGTCAGACCATTTCTGCCGAGAACATGGCAAAGGCTTTGATCGAGCTGATGATTGCCGAGGGCAAAATGACCACCGTAACCGATGAGGCGACCGGCAAGAGCTATTTCCGCATTGACAAGGATGCATTTAAGGCATACGGCGAGACCTATACCGAGGACAGCAACGTGTTCTATGAGGATGTGGCAAGAGGCGACATGGTGGCTGCATTTGAGGAGTGGCTTTACGACACGGATCGTATCGAAAACGAGGTTTCCGCTGTTGCGGTAAAGACGACCTACGGCTACCACGTGATGTTCTACGACGGTGCGAGCGAGGATATCAACTGGCAGGTGGCTGCCCGTGATGCCATTGCTACCGCCGATTACGAGGCTTGGTACAAGACTGTATCCGAGGCTTGCAAGATCGACGTGAACGCCGACAACTGGGCAAAGATCCAGTAATATTGCTTTCATGGGGACTGCCGCATACCGCGGCAGTCCCGCTTGATTGTATGAGATGGCGTGCGTGCGCCATAATAATGATGGCTCACAGAGTTTGACCGATTGTTTGAGGGGCTGTGCCCCGAAAGGAGCAGATATGGTGCTTGATACCAAGAAAACCACCGTGGCATACCGCTGCCCGCATTGCGGCACCGGTGTGATGAGTGCGGTAAGTCCCTTTACGCTGCGCGGCAATTTGCTGCGCTTGAAATGCACGTGCGGAAAAAGCGTGATGGAGGTGGAGCCTGCGGGCGACGGCAAGGTGCGTCTGACGGTGCCCTGCATCATTTGCCCGAAGCCGCACCATTATACCGTGAGCGAAAAAATATTTTTCGGCGAGGAGCTTTTTGTGCTTCCTTGCGCGTATTCTGATATCAATATTGCAGCCATGGGCGAGATCAACCACGTGAAGGCGGAGCTGGCGCGTGCCGAGCTTGAATTGCTTGACCTGATGGAGGAAAACGGGATCAGCGACTTTGCTTCTTTGCATGAGGAGGCAGAGGCGGTGGTCAGCGATCCGCAGGTGCTGGATATTTTGATGTTTGTGATCCGCGATCTTGACGCAGAGGGTAAAATTTATTGCCGCTGCGAAAAGAAGGAGGACGAGACGGGGGACTACGACGTGGAGGTGACCGCCAAGGGTGTTGTGGTGACCTGCCGCAAATGCGGTGCCACGAAGACCTTGCCCGCCGATTCGCTGCTGGATGCGCATGAGTTTTTGCATGCCGACAGCTTGCAGCTGGACTAAAATACAAGCGCCGAACACGGCCGCACGTGAAACACACGTGCGGCCGTGTTTTTTTACTTTTGCGCATATTGTGTCTATGCGCGCTGCGCGGCAATGATAGGATTGCTTGTATGGGCGCACCGTTCGACAAAATGCGCGAGGGGGCATATACTGAAAATGGAGTGTGCGGTGCGCTTTTTTGGCGTGGCGCGCCCCAGTTCCGAAGCTATCCGTGGGGGTGGCTTTTGGTATAAGGAGAAAGCTTTGATCAGTAATTATAACAACGACCCTTTGTTTCGTTTCCTCGAGGATGAGGAGGGGGGCGTGCGGTTTAACTGTCGCGGTGAGCCGATCGGCGGCAACGGTGCGGGCAGCGCAGCTGCGCGCAACGACTGCATGACCGGACGCAGCTTGGCGATGGTATATTCGCCCTGTCAGGAATTTGAGGGCCTTTACGAGCCGATGGCGGGGCTTCTGGCGGGTACTGTGTTCCGTGAGCTGGAAAAGCCGTTTTACGGGGCAAGGAGGCTGAAATGAACACATCAATGAACAACAACATGGCAAATGGCGGTGCGGGCAGCCTGCTGCGGCGCATTCAGGCTGAGGATTTTGCCCTTTACGAGGTGGCACTTTATCTGGATGCCTATCCCACCAACAAAAAGGCATTGGCCTTTTACGAGGAGCATCGCGCAAGGCTTGCGGAGCTGAAGGAAGAATATCGGCAAAAATACGGGCCGCTTACGATTTACGACAACGTCGGCTCCAATGAGTGGCAATGGGTCAAGGGGCCTTGGCCGTGGGAGAGGGAGGCAAACTGAGTTATGTGGATCTATGATAAAAAGCTGCAGTATCCCGTCAAGATCAAGACCCCCAATGCAAATTATGCAAAGATCATCATCAGCCAGCTTGGGGGCCCCGATGGTGAGCTGGCTGCTTCGCAGCGCTACCTGCATCAGCGGTACAGCATGCCCTACGATAAGGTGAAGGGCATTTTGACCGACGTGGGCACCGAGGAATTGGCGCATCTTGAGATGATTGCGGCCATTCTTTACCAGCTCACCAAGGGGTTATCTCCGGAGGAGATGAAGCGTGCGGGGATGGATATCTATTTTGTGGATCACACGGCGGGGCTTTATCCCATCGCCGCCTCCGGCGTGCCGTTTGATATGAAGTACGTTGGCGTGAAGGGTGACGTGATCGCGGACCTCAACGAGGATCTGGCGGCAGAGCAAAAGGCGCGTGTAACGTATGACAATATTTTGCGCATGGTGGATGATCCCGACGTGCGAGATCCGATCAAGTATTTGCGTCAGCGCGAGCTGGTGCATTATCAGCGCTTCGGCGATGCGCTGCGCATTGCGCAGGATAACCTTGACAGCAAGAACTTTTACGCGTACAATCCCTCGTTTGACAAATAAGAACGTGACTGCCAAAAAAGAGCATCGCCCCAAAATGGGGCGATGCTCTTTTTGCATGCTGAGGCGCCGATCATTTGGCAAGGGGATGTGCGGTGAGCCAGTTATCAAGCAGCTCGGCGGCGATGCCGACAAGCTCGGCGCAGGGGCGCTTTTGGTAATAGGTATTGGTGCGGTCGGAGGGGGTGGCTGCGGTATCCTTGCCCTCGGTACCGAGCAGGTCGCGGCAGATGATGCTGCCGCCGGCACGCTCGCGGAAGCGCGCGCAGAGCTCCTGCACCATTTTGTAGTGTGCGGCCTTCGCGGCCTTGTCGTTGGCATCGTCATAGCCATACAGAGCGCCCGCCACCAGGCACATACCCGAAACGGCGCCGCAGACCTCGCGCTGTCTGCCAAGGCCACCGCCAAAGGGGGCAGCGAGCTTAAGTGCGGTTTTTTCATCAAAGCCCGTGAGGTCAGCAAAGGTCAGGAAAACGGCTTGGGCACAGTTGTGTCCCTCTTTAAAATAGGCAATGGCTTGTTCTTTTCTGGTCATGGTGAGCCTCCCGTTGGTGGAATGATCTTATTTTAACATATTTTCAGGTGCTGTGCAAGATAAAAGGCGAGATTTTACGACAAAAAAGACGGGTGTTAGCTTTGCACCCATAAGGGAATAAAGCAGCGAATAACCTCGATAGGGGATTTATGAAATGAACTTTGCACGTGAAGCTGACCTTGCATCGCACATTCTTCGGCTATAGCAAGCATCTCATTGAAAAATGCTTGATTGCTTATCCGAGCATCTTTCCCAAAGGGGTTTATATATTTCCGAATTTTCCAATTTCAAACAAGAATGATGTAGCAAATTTGCACCCGTTAAAGAATGCCTTTTTGACAAAAAAACCTTGAATTTCGTATAATACTTCAACATATTTTTCCACGGCTTCGCTTTGTTCCTTTGTTAGTAGTTTATCCACTGTTTTGTGTATTTCTCCTGCCTTTTTTACAAGCTCTTTTTCTTCTTTGGTATGGATTAACGCACATATTTCAGCAAAATATTCATTCCATAGCTTTTCAAGTGTTTCTTTCATGATATCCTTTCCTCTTACATCATATTTGTTGTATGCACTGTTATTCTACATCATGAATGTTGTAAAGTCAACCACAACACAGGTGTTGTATGATATAATCTACTTATTGCACAAGAAAAGAGCCGTTTTTGCGACTCGTGTTGGAGGGTATACTATGCAATTTTACCAAAGGCTCAGAGACATCAGAGAAGATGCTGACAAGACGCAAACCGAAATCGCGGCCTTGTTGGGAACTCGGCAACAACAATATGCACGTTGGGAAAGCGGTGCGTGGCAAATGCCTATCGAGCACTACAAGACGCTTGCACGGTTCTACAACGTATCTCTTGACTATCTCGCCGGGCTCGTTGATACGCCGAAAAAACTCAGGTGAACTGCATTTTACAGAGCGACAGCTGATTTTTAGCTGATATTTTGTGTGTTGTAAATACATTTGCCGTCTTTGATAAAGTGAACAATTGTAGAAAAAAGGACAGGGAATCTTACTTTCTCTGTCCTTTTTCTGTAGATAGGTGTTAGTTCTTAAAGTCACCTTTTAGAATGCACATTGTTTCCGGATCAACCGAGCGAGTCGGTGATATCGGTGGTGACGGAGTGGTCAAAGCAGCCGAAGATCTCTTCGCTTTCTTGGGGAACCCACTTTTGCGTGAAGGCGCTGACCAGCGGCACGATCACAAGGCCTGCGAGCATGGCAAACACACCCGAGTAGAGCGAGTTTTTGAAGATGAAGCCAAAGAAGCCGCCACTCACGGTAAATACCTTCATGCTGATCAGCAGCTGTACGATCTCAAGACCCGTGCCGAACACAAAGCAGGCGGCAACGGCGGGCTTGGAAATCTTTTTGCTGTAAAGACCGTAGAGGAAGGGGGCCAGGAACGCGCCTGCGAGTGCACCCCAGGAAACGCCCATCATTTGTGCGATAAACACGGAATCAGCCCAAACGGTATCCTTCAAAATGGCGATCACGGCCGAGAGTGCCACAAAGAACACGATCAGGAGGCGCATGATGAGGACGGATTTTTTCTCGTCTACGGCCTCTTTCTTCTTTTTGCCCATCAGGGGCAGCATGACGTCGAGCGCGAGCGTCGAGGAGGAGGTGAGTGCGAGGGACGAGAGGGTAGACATCGAGGCCGAGAGCACCAGCACGATGACCAATGCAATGATGATGGCGGGGAGTGCCGAGAGCATGGTGGGTACGATGCGGTCGTTCATCACGACGCCACCGATGATGCCGTCCTTGTAAATGGCGGGATTGGTGCTGTAAAGGCGGCCAAAGCCACCGAGGAAGTAGCAGCCGCCGGCCACGACGATGGCAAAGACGGTAGAAATGACGGTGCCCTTTTTGATGGCATCCTCATTTGTAATGGAGTAGAATTTGCCGACCATTTGCGGCAGACCCCACGTGCCGAGAGAGGTGAGCATCACCACGATCAGCAGGTACAGGGGCTGTGTGCCGAAGAAGGAGGCAAAGGCGCCCTGCTGTCCGAAGGTTTCGGGGTAGGTAGAGGGGATCTGCGAGAGCTTAAAGATCGCTTCGCCCGCGCCGCCGTTGGCATTGAGAACCGCGATAATGACGACCACGATGCCGACGAGCATGATGATGCCCTGAATGAAATCGTTGATGGCGGTGGCCATGTAGCCGCCGAAGATGACATATACGCCCGTCAGTGCGGCCATGACGACTACGACGATCCAGTAATCAATATTGAACGCCGAGTTGAAAAGACCCGACAGACCGTTGTAAAGCGAGGCGGTGTAGGGAATGAGGAACACGAAGACGATAAAGGATGCGGCGATCTTCAAAGCGGGGGATTTGTAGCGCTTTTCAAAGAAGTCGGGCATGGTGCGGGAGCCGAGCGCCTGCGTCATAATACGCGTACGGCGACCGAGAATCACCCATGCGAGCAGCGAGCCGATAAAGGCGTTGCCAAGGCCGATCCAGGTAGAGGCGAGGCCGAAGTTCCAGCCGAACTGTCCTGCGTAACCGACGAAGATGACGGCAGAGAAGTAGGACGTGCCGAAGGCGAAGGCGGTCAGCCAAGGGCCGACGCTGCGCCCGCCCAGCACAAAGCCGTTGACATCGGTTGCGTGGCGGCGGCAATATACGCCCACGAAGATCATCAGTCCAAAGAAAAGGAGCAGGAAGGGGAGGGTAACGAGCAGGTTTGTGGTTTGCGGTGCCATAATTCATCAATCCTTTCTTTTTGGGAATAACAGAGCGACGGAGGCACAAAAAAACCGCCCCTCTGCCAAAACAGCGAGGGCGGATCGAAAACGATACGCGGTACCACCTCATTTTACCGTACTCTCACGGGCACGGCCTTTGCGACACAGACATGTCTCCTCGCGCTAACGGGCGACTCCGTCACAGCCTACCGGGCGGACAGCCTTTCGGTGTGCAGCTCTCGAAACGTATTCGGTACAGTGGCCCTACCGCCTTACACCAACCGGCGGCTCTCTTCGCGTGACAACGGTACTTACTGATTTTCGGTCATAGCCTTTATGCACACAGTTTAGCACACCGTGCCCTGCTTGTCAAGGGCTTTTGAAAATTTTTATGCAAGTTTTTGAAAAAATAAGAGGGCGTCTCAAATTACAATTTGAGACGCCCTCTTTGCGTCAAAAAGGCGAAGGTAGGCTTTTTGACGCCGGGGAATTTGTGTTTTTTACCCGTTCATCGGGTAGCCGTAGCGGAACCGAGCACATAAGCCCTACGGCGATAAATTTCCGCGTCTTTTACCGCATCCTGCCTTGTAAAGTCCGCACTTGACTTCGGCAAGCTGCGGCAAAATCCGTCAAAAATTTATTCGCCGTATGGT
>JAFTKK010000037.1 GCA_017453325.1 Clostridia bacterium | reverse complement strand
TTTTTCGGGTGGTATCAGTGATACCAATTTGATACCGTTTTTTCGTGGACTCCATAGACGAGGCGGAAAATAGCGGTCAAATACCCCAAAAAATCACGCAAAAAGACCTAAATACACCACATCTAATGCTAATTTAAGCGAATGGGAATAAGCCTTTGGCTTATTCCCATTCAATCAACTATGATCGCCTTCGGCGAGTTATGATACGCTTCGCGTAGTTATGATGCGCCTTCGGCACAGTTTGATAAGCACGGCGATCATATCATAACGAGTGCAAAGCGCTCTCATAACTGCAACGCTGCTGCATCTTATCACAGTAAAAACCAAACATCCCGAAAAGGGCAAGCCTTTTATCGCGTTGATAAAATGCTGCCACAATAAAAAAGAGACCTTGGTTCGTCAAAGCGGTGAACCAAGGTCTCTTTTTGTGTTTCGTGTCAGCGGATTGTGTCAAATGCTCTTGCGCTCAACAAGTTCGCCGGTCGCATTTTTGATCAGAGTCAAGGAAGGTCTTTGCGCCACGTGCGCACTTTTACAAAAAGTCAAGGATGCCCATGCGCTCTGCCACCCGTTTGCTTATATCAAGCTCGCATCCACGCAAACGGGGCAATGGTCGGAGATGGCGCTTGCCTTCTCGTCGTGTGGGATCTGGTGCAGGTGGATCTTGACAACATCATCGGTGACAAAGATAAAATCAATGGGGGTACCCACAGGAGAGGGGCGGCCGGGCTGACCGTGGAAGGAGTTGATGCCCTCGGTCGCGCCGAGGATGGCGATGTCGGCCGCGTCGGTCATGGCCTGCTTCATGGTTTTGATCGAGGTGTCCTTGGCAAAGGCGTTAAAGTCGCCCGTGATGAAAACCGGCAGCGCAGCGCCGTATTTGGCGCGCAGCTCATCCCGTTTTTCCAGCATTTGCAGGACGTTATCGGTGCGCCATTGCTCGCCCTCCACGGGATCGGTTGCCTCCAGCTTGTGGAAGGGCAGAATAATGGCGCTGTGTGTGTTGATCACCGCCAGCTTCTTGCCGCTTGCCTTGTCGGCCAAAACGGCCCATGCCATCGATTTGGTATCGGTCGCACGCAGGCGGTAGAGCGCGCTGCCGCCCTCAATCAGGTCAAAGCGATCGGTGCGGTAAAGGATGGGGGTAAAGCAATGCTTGCCATCCTCGTGCGCGCGTGTAACGGGCTGATAGAGCTCGGCCAACATGGAGTAGAGTTCTGTGCCGACGCTGTTGACCTCCTGCATGCCGATCACGTCGGCATCGGCTTCTCGGTAATAGTCTGCGATCAGGGAAAGACGGTCAGCCAGACCTTTATCAAACAGAATATTCGAGGAGACAATGCGGATATCTGCGCCTGTGGCGCGGGGCTTTAATGTGGACATATCGGCCATCCTTTCTAAGGGGCGTACCCTTTGGCGCTGCTTTGAGCGCGGTATTTTTTTCTGTGCCCTCATGATAACACAAAGTTTTTGACAAATCAACCGTATTTTAAAATTTTTCTTTGGCGCTTTACAAGCGGCGAGAGGGCGTGGTATAATAGGATAAAAGTACAAATACTCTGCACCCGCTGTTCGCGGGCACCTCGGCGCTATGTGAGGAATAATGATTTCGGTATGACCGTCGGGTCTTTTTGAGGGGAATTGCAAAGGAGAAAAATATGGATTTTAAAATTGATACCGCTTATATGCTGCAGACCATGCAAAAGCTGATCGAAACGCCGAGCCCCGTGGGCTACTACACGAAAATGAAGCCCGTCATCGAGCATTTTGCCGCGCAGCTTGGCTATACCGTGACCTACGATAACAGAAATACCGCCTATATTACCGTGGCGGGCGAGGATCACAGCAAAACCGTTTGCCTCAGTGCACACGCCGATACCCTCGGTCTCATGGTGCGCGGCATCAATGCCGATGGCACTTTGCGCGTGCGCGCGGTGGGCGGCCTGCATTTTATTAGCTGCGAGGGGGAAAACGTGACCCTGCACACGCGCGGCGGAAAAACCTACACGGGATTGCTGATCTGCACGCATCATTCCTCACACGCCTTTGACGATGCCAAGAGCATGCCGCGTGACGAAAACACCTGCGCCGTGCTGCTTGATGAGCCCGTGAAGACTGCTGCCGACGTGCGCGCGCTCGGTATTGGCAACGGAGATTATATTTCGGTCGATCCGCGCTTTACCGTGACAGAAAACGGATATATCAAATCACGCTTTATTGATAACAAGGCCGCCATGGCCTGCGCCTTTGCCGTGCTCAAATATCTTTCGGAGAACAAAAAGCAGCCGAAATTCGATACCGTGTTTGCTTTTCCCTTTTATGAGGAGATCGGCTACGGCGGCGCTTGCGTGCCGCAGCAAATTTCCGAGTACGTGGCCGTGGATATTGCCATTCTCGGACCGGATGCCGATGGCGACGAGCGCGGCGTGACCATTTGCGCCAAGGATGCCGCCATGCCCTATGATTACGATCTTACCAATCGCCTTATTGACAAGGCGACGCGTGCAGGCTGCCGTTGTGCGGTCGATCTGTTCTACCGCTACGGGTCGGATGCCAGCCAAGCCATCAAAGGCGGCAACGACGTACGCCATGCGGCGTTCGGCATGGCCGTGTATTGCAGCCATGGCGTGGAGCGCACGCACATCGCAGGTATTGAAAATACAACAAAGCTGATGCTGGCCTACGTACTGGATCTTTAAAAACAGGAGGGACCGAGATGAAAAAGGTGCTGTTTGATACCGATATCGGTAACGATATTGACGATAGCTTGGCACTCGCTTACCTGCTGAGCGAGCCCGATTGCGCCCTGATGGGTGTGACCACCGTGAGTGGGGCGGGGCAGCTGCGTGCAGGCATGGTCGATGCCATTTGCCGCCGCGCGGGCAGAACCGATATTCCGATCTATCCCGGTGTGGAGCAGCCGTTGCTCGGCACGCAGAGGCAGCCCTATCCGCGCCAGGCCGAGCGACTTGGCCGCTGGGCGCACCGCGAGAGCTTCCCCGAGGGTGGCGCGATCGAATTTATGCGCCGCACCATCAGAGAAAATCCCGGCGAGATCTCGCTTTTGGCCGTGGGACCCATGACGAATATCGCGCTTCTGTTCTCGATTGACCGCGAGATCCCGCACCTTTTAAAGGAGCTGGTGCTGATGTGCGGAGATGTTCTGCGCGACGGTGTCAAGGCCGAATGGAATGCGATCTGCGACCCACTCGCTGCCGCTATCGTGTATGGCACCGAGGTACCCGTGCACCGTTCTGTCGGTCTCAACGTCACCGAGCAGGTGACCATGGATAAGGCCGAGATGGAAAAGCATTTTACTGCCCCCGTGCTTGAGCCCGTCAGGGATTTTGCGGGTGTGTGGTTTGAGCACAGAAGCACTATGGTGTATCATGATCCTCTTGCCGCCATGACACTTTTTGACGATCGTGTCTGCAGCTTCAAAACGGGCAGCGCAGAGCTGGTGCTGCCGGGCAGCCCGGATGCGGGCAAGCTGCGGTTTTGTGAGGGAGAAGGCTATATTTCGGTGGCGGACAGCGTCGACGCGCCATACGCCATCAACAAATATCTGAAAACGGTAAACAAAGGAAGCTGATCCATGGGAAACGTACTTGTTGTCGGTAGCATCAACGTGGATTACGTGATACACACCGACCGCTTGCCAAGGCTCGGAGAAACGCTTGTCGGGCGTGATTTTGCCATGAATTTCGGCGGCAAGGGAGCCAATCAAGCCGTGGCGCTGGCAAAATCGGGGTGCCGCGTCAAAATGCTCGGCGCCGTCGGAAACGATACGGCAGGTGAGCTTGCTATCAAAAATCTTGAGGATTGCGGCGTTGATACCGCGGCGGTGCTTCGGGTGGCGCGCCCGACGGGAGCGGCTGTGATCACGGTGTGCGACGGCGACAATCACATCATTCTGGATGCAGGGGCAAACGATTGCATTACCCCCGAGACGGTGCTGAAAAATGAGGCGCTTTTTGATTGGGCAGACGTGCTTGTGATGCAGTATGAGATCCCCACCCCAAGCGTGCTTTGCGCGGCCGGGCTTGCCAAAAGCAAGAAAAAGACCGTCATTCTGAACCCCGCTCCTGCCAAGGAGGTTGATGCGGCGCTTTACGCCTTGGTGGATTGGCTGATCCCGAACGAATTTGAGGTGCAGCTTATCACGGGCATTGAACCGAGCAGTAAGAGCGAAACCGCCCGCGCCATGGCAGCATTGCGCCAAATGGGGTGCAAAAACGCGGTGGTGACGCTGGGAAAACGCGGGTGCGCATATCATCTGGCAGATGAGGTTGCCTATGCGGGCGTCTTTCCCGTGCAGAGCGTGGATACCACTTCGGCGGGAGATAGCTTCATTGGCGGCTTTTGTACGGCACTTTGTGACAAAAAGGATGCCGCAGAGGCGGTGTTGTATGCAAGCGCCGTCGCCGCGATCACCGTCAGCCGCGCGGGGGCTTGCGTCTCTATCCCCACGGCTGCCGAGGTGCGTGAGTTCCTTCGCACAAACCGCATTGAACAAATATAAAAAAAGGCATTTTCGCCACCCGTTACGGGCGAAAATGCCTTTTTCCGTTGTCTGCGGTCAGATCAGCGAAATTACGTCGGAATACAGATCGAGCTTGGTTTCGTTCGCAATTTCCTGATACCAGGCGTTGTAATTGAGGGTAACCAGCGACTCAAAGGCCTGCATTTCCCAGTTGGCAACGGCAGCCTCGCCGCCGTAGTACATGATGTGGTAGCCGTAAACCGTTTTCACGGCCACGGCGGAAATTTCACCGTTTGCACGCTGCGGGTCGTAGAGCCACGCCTCAAATTCCGCTACCATATCGCCCCTTTTTACGTTGGCGTAAAATACGTTGCCGTCCTCGGTGTAGGTTTTGCCATAGGCCTCAAAGACCGCTTGCTCCATATAAAGGTAGGCTCTGCCTTGCTCGTCGGTCTTTTCGGTAAGGGCGCCGTTTTCCCTCATGACGGCAATCAGCTCGGCGGCCATAGCTTCGGCGGAAAGCGGCTTGTTTTCGGCCAGCACGCGCTCGGCCAAAGTCTTGGTGGCGCCCGTTAAGGTGTCGGCGTCGGTCATATTCTGAAAGGTCTCGGTGAGAAACAGGATGTGCCCCACGTTTTGCAGCTTGGCCTCATCGCGATAGGGCGGCGTGATCACAAAGCATACGGTAAAGGAGGAGCTTGCCGCCTGCGCTGCATCAATGAGCTCGTTGCGTGTGGCAAATACGCGGGCGTCGTTTGCTGCGGGCGGCGTTTCGGCAAACAACCACTCTGCCGCTACCCCCGCGTTATTTTTGTGACAAAACGTGACCTGCGCACCCGCCAGCGCCTCCTCGGTTTCTTGCGTTGTCATGCCGTCCTCCTCAAGATAGGTGCGCAGCAGGGTAAGAAACGTCTCGGCGCTGTCAGCTTCGGCAAGCGCGTTGGCGCGTGCCTCAAGCTCTGCCACGCGCGCCGTATAATCGGCCTTTGCCGCCGCGTCGCCGCCCGCGGGGAAGGCGGCCTCAAAGGTGTAGCTGAGAAAATCCGCAAAAACCCGCAGCTCACGGCCGTGCTCCTCGTAATAGCTTTGCACATCCTGCGCGGTGATGGCGGTTTGTATCTCGGCGGTCTTTTGCTCGGCCTGCTTGTTTGCAAGCGCCATCAGGGTCAGTATTTGCCGGACGTCCGCCGTCCCTATGCCGTTGCCGTAAAGCGCCGCAAGGTAAGCCTCGGTCGTGGCATAGCCGTAGTAGCTCGCGTAAAGGGAAAACGACTCGATCGTGGAGGTGATCTCGGCTACCTCCGCTTCGCTGAGGGCAAGCTCGCTTTCCTTTGCCTGCTCGCAAAGCACAAGGACGCTTGAAGCGGTATTGACAGCCTCGTTTGCAAAGTAATCAAACCACGTGACCGTCACGGTCTCGCCCGTGGTCGCGTCGGTCGTTTTGCTGAAGACCTGCTCGCGCAAGGCGAGATTCACATTAAGGGCGTTGCCCCCCTCCCCCCTGATATAGGGCAGATAGCCCGAGGGCGCATAGGTGTTTACGAAGCTGCGATAGGAGGAATAAAGCAGATAGGACATCATGGGCAGAGTAATCACGTGATGTGCACTCGTCATCGCGTGGAGAGAGGCGTGAAGCAGTACCGTAATGTCGCACGTGGCGCTCTTGCCGCCGTCCTCGGTGGTCACGGTCAGAGTAGCGGTGCCCTCACCGACCGCGCTTACCTTGCCACTCCCGTCCACCGTAAAGACCGCCTCGTTTGAGCTGGCAAAGCGTACGGCCTTGTTGGTGGCATTCTCGGGGAGCACGGTGGGGGTCAGCGTCACGTTGGCACCGATCAGCACCGAGATCGCTTCGTTTTCAAGTGTCACACCCGTTACAGCCACGGGCGAGGGTTCGGGTGGCGGTGTGGTGCTCGGCTCCTTGTCGCAGGCGACAAGGGCTGCCGCCTCAAGCAGTAGGATCAAGATAAGCAATAAAGCGGTCAATTTTTTCATAACAATTTTCCCATCATGTTAAATAGTGTATATACCGATATATCTCGGTGATTTTCCCGTCCTTTTTGGCAAAGCCTACGGTTTTGGTGATATCTCCGTTATAGTAATAACGCTTTGAGTATTTCTTGGCAGCTGCCGCGTGTTCGGCCAGCTTTTCGGTTTTCACACAACCGAATTCGGTCTGAATAAAGCACATCACGGGTGCGGCGATCAGACGGTAAAGCTCGGTGATGTAGTTGAAGTTGTGGTGTGCTTCCTGCGCAATATCGCATTTGAGTGTTTTTTTGGTGTAGGCGGCAAGCATCCGTGCTTCGGAAAGCTCGCTGATATCTCCTAAAATCATCACCGTTAGGGGATCTTTTTGACCAAGCGTGGCTTTGATCACGGTGGTGGTATCGTTAAAATCCTTGATGGGGGTGGTGCTGCTTTCACCCTGCACCGCATCCTCATGCGTATAAAGCACATCGAGTGTGACCTCACCCAGCGTGATCCTGTCTCCCGTGTGCACTTTGACCTCGCAGCAATCGTGTTGTTGTTCATGCAGAACCTCTGCCAGCGTTGTCAGGCCAACCGTGCTCATTTTCGGAAAGGCGGCCGTGTCGGGGATGTTGCCAATGAGGCGCTCTACGCGGTAGCGGTCAGGAAAGGTTTTTAAAAGATGGGTAAAGCCTTGGTAGTGGTCGGGATGATTGTGCGTGACGTACCAGGCCGCCACCGTTACCGTTTCTTGCTCGGATTTACCTGTGATACGGTGCAGAAAACGGTCAATTTCATCGGTACAGCCGTTTTTATCGATCTGAAAGGCATAACCCCCGTCAATCACGATCACGCGCCCGTCCCCCGTGGTAATGGCAAGCAGCATGCCGCAGTTGGGATAGCCGGTGGTGTTGAGATGTGCAAATTGCTTAGCGGGATGATGTCCGCCCGGGTCCATATTCAGTCCGTAAACGAAAAATTCACACGGGCGGCTTGCGTTGGTGGGATCACAGATATCGGGTGCGGTATGTGCGGCGCGTTCCTTGATGACGTAAAGCCGTTTCTCACGTGCCAGGTAGCCGAGGTGTACGGAGATATCTCCCTTTTTATATTTTGAAAAACGGTTTTTTTCTACCGTGTTTTCAAAAAAGCAGGTAAAACCGTTCGCTGCCAATGCTGCGGCATATCGCGTACCGTCCGTGGGTGTAACTCCGATAATGATACGCATCTGTGCCTCGAAGGCGGGTGCGCGGTCAAGCTCGGTTACGAGCGGACCGCAAGGGTAGCAGGCTTTGGCTACCCTGCCGTTCCCTCGCCAAAGAGGCAACTCGTCAAAAAGCAAGCTTTCTTTTTTAGTCGTCATTTTTCGGCTCTCCTTGCGGAATTTCCCACGGTAAGGGTATGTCACAAATGATCTTGTCTATTTCGTCGAGGGTGCAAAGGCGGTGTGTTTTGCACACGCCGAGCTTAGAGGCATCGCACAAAAAAATGCTGCGATCTGCGTGGCAGAGCATTTCTCGGCGCAGCGCCGTCTCCTCCTCGGAAACGTCAAATACGCCCTCCTCGGTGAGCCCTTGGCTCGAAAACAGGAAAAGATCGGCGTGAAATTGCTGCACGGTGCGCGCCGCACCGTCTCCGAGAAAAACGTGGTTGCGGGTATTGTATTTGCCGCCCGTTGCATAGAGCGTGAGATTTTTTTGGTTTCCGTATTCCTCAAAGATGCGCGTGTTGTTGGTCACCACCGTCACGCCGTCGGCCTCCACGTATTTAAAAACGCGTCGCACGGTCGAGGAGCCGTCCGCAAACACCACCGCGCCGTGCCCGATCTCGGCGGCCGCGCGCCTCGCCACCTCCTCCTTTTGTGCCGAAAAGGAGTCCTCGCGCAGCGTCACGGGCACGGTTTCGTTTTTGTATTCCGCCAGCATCACGCCGCCGTACAGACGGCAGACAAAGCCCTTCTCTTCGAGCGCGATCACGTCGCGGCGCGCCGTGGAGGGGCTGACAAAGATTTTGGCGGCGATCTCCTCTACCGTGGCAGAGGATTGGTTTTTTAAAATGTGCAAGATCTCATTTTGCCGTTCGTGCTGCAGCATGGTGGCCTCCTTGGTTGCAAAAATATGAAAATCTTTCAATAAACGCGTCAGGCCTTGAAAAGGCAAGGAAAAATGTGTATAATCATTATAGTACACATTTCAAACTTTTTCAATATTTTTTAAAAATTTTCAAAGGAGAAGGTAAACATGGCAAAGGTAGTTATTATCGGCGCGGGCATGATGGGCTCTGCGCTTGCATTCCCCGCAAGAGAAAACGGCAACGAGGTCGCGCTCGTCGGCACCCCTCTTGACCGCGAGATCATTGAGACCTCGCGCAAAACCGGCAGACACCCCAAATTTGAAAAGGACTTTCCCGCAGGTGTCACGTATTATCAGATTGAGGAAGTGAATGAGGCTCTGGTCGGTGCCGATATGATCATCGGCGGCGTTTCCAGCTTTGGTGTGGATTGGTTCGGCGACGTGGTGCTGCCCATTCTGCCCGAAAACGTGCCCGTTCTCACCGTCACCAAGGGTCTCATGGATACGCCCGACGGCAAGCTTCTCACTTATCCCGCGCTTTGGCAGGCAAAGCTTGACAAGCTCGGCAAAAAGGTACCCCTCACGGCAGTCGGCGGTCCCTGCACCAGCTATGAGCTTGTGGCACACGACCAAACGCACGTCACCTTCTGTGGTAACGATATCGAGATCCTGCGCCGCCTGCGCGAGATCATGAAGACCTCTTATTACCACATCAGCCTTTCCACCGACGTGGTTGGCGTGGAGAGCGCCGTGGCACTCAAAAACGGCTATGCTCTCGGCATTGCCTTGACCATTGGTCTTAATCAAAAGGAGTTTGGTATTGACAGCCCGCTTCACTTCAACTCTCAGGCCGCCGTGTTTGGCCAGGGCATGAAGGAAATGCACCGCCTGCTCGCGTTCCAGAACGCGCTGACGTTGGATACCCTCGCCGTTGGCGTTGGTGACCTTTACGTCACGGTTTACGGCGGCAGAACCCGTCTTGTCGGCATTCTGCTCGGCAGAGGCCTCAACATTGACGAAGCAAAGGCCGAGCTCAACGGCGTCACGCTCGAGTCTCTCGTGGTTGCCGAGCGCGTGGCACGCGCCGTCAAAAAGAGCGCGGAGCAGGGCATCCTTGACCTTGCCGATTTCCCGCTGCTTTGCCACATTGACGAGATCATTACCGAGAAAAAGCCCGTCAATATGCCTTGGGAAGCTTATACTTACGAGCAATATTAAAAAAAGCACCCGTTGCGGCCGCAACGGGTACTTTTTTTCATAAAAATGCCGCACCTTTCTTGACACCGAGAGGTGCTTGGGGCTATAATGAAGACACCGAGCCGCGCTCGGAGAAGGAGATATACCATGAAGCTTTCTATGAATGTTGAAACGCTGCTGAAAAAGCACGACATCGGCTATTGCATCGATATTTATCAAAATGCCGGCTTTACCGCCGTGGATTATCCGCTTTGTAATATGGTAAAGGATGACGATCCTTTCAACCGCGACGATTACAAAAGCACCGCCGAGGCGATCCGTCGCGTGGCCGATGAAAAGGACATGCCCATCAATCAGACCCATGCGCCCTTCAGCTTTTCCAAGCAGATCTATGAAAATCCCGTGACCTTTGAGGAGATCGTGATGCCGCGCAGTATCCGCGCACTTGAAATTTCCGCCATTCTCGGCGCAAAGATCTCCGTGGTGCACCCGCTGCACTATATGACATATGCGGGAAATGAGGAGGAGCTGTTTGCGCGGAACATGGCTTATTACCGCCGCCTTTTGCCCTACGCCAAGGAGTTTGGCGTGAAGATCGGTGTGGAAAATATGTTCCAGCGCGATCCGCGTCGCAAATGCCTCACGGCGGATACCTGCTCCTTTGCCAAGGAGTTCGTACGCTATATCGACACGCTCGACGATCCCTTCGCCGTGGCTTGCCTTGACGTGGGGCACGTGGGCTTGCCCACCAATGCGACCGAGGAGGCGTGGGATGTGATCCGCGCCCTTGGGCACGATCGCCTGCAGGCGCTCCATATCCACGATAACGATTACTGTAACGATCAGCATATGCCTCCCTTTATGGGCAAGCTCAAATGGAGCGAGATCACCCGTGCGCTGGGTGAGATCGATTACACCGGCGACTTCACCTTTGAGGTGTCAAGCGCGCTCATTTCGAGCTGTGACGAGGGCTACTTGCCCATCGTTGCCAAATTTATGGCCGAGACCGGCAAGTATCTTGTCGGCGAGATCGAGAAAAACCGTCCGTAGTAACAAGCAAAACAAAGTCACAGAAAGGGGGTGTGCGTGTGAGATATACCGTTGACGGGGCGGCAAGGGAACCTGTTTATCTGCAGCTTTACAGGCAGCTGCGCGAGGATATTGTGTCGGGTGTTTATCCCTTTGGGTCAAAGCTGCCCTCCAAGCGCCTACTCGCAGGCGAGCTTGGTATCAGTCTTGTGACAGTGGAGCACGCGCTTCTCATTCTTTGTGACGAAGGGTATATTGGTACCAGAGAACGCAGCGGCTGTTACGTGACCTACCGTGCGGGAGACGGATTTGTGGCCTCACCCCTTTCCTCGGGACGTGCGCGCCGCCATATGCCGCACGGAGAGGGTGCTGCGGATGCGCTGCCCTTTTCGGTTCTTGCGCGTACCATGCGCCGTGTGATCAGCGAATATGCGGATGAGATCTTAACCAAATCTCCCGGCTCGGGCTCAATGCAGCTCCGCCGCGCCATTGCCGCGTATCTCGCGCGCAGCCGCGGTATGAACGTGTTGCCGCAGCAGATCGTGATCGGCTCGGGTGCCGAGTATCTTTACGGACTTGTGGTGCAGATGCTGGGGCGTGACCGTGTGTTCGGTCTCGAGGACCCTTGTTATGAAAAGATCCCTGCCGTATTTCGCGCCCACGGCGCTACTTTTGAGATGCTTGCCATGGGCGAGGAGGGCATTACCACCGATGCGCTGCAGCAGAGCCGCGCGGACGTGTTGCACGTCACCCCCTATCACAGCTACCCGAGCGGCGTCACCGCCACGGCCTCCAAGCGCCGCGAATACATTGCCTTTGCCGCCGCGCGGCGGGGATATTTGATCGAGGACGATTTTGATTCCGAGTTTACCGTGTCGGCCAAAATGGAGGATACACTCTATGCGCTGGATACCGAGGGGCGCGTGATCTATATGAACACCTTTACCAAAACCGTGGCACCCTCGGTGCGCGTGGGATATATGGTGCTGCCCGCGTCGCTTTTGCCGTTATTTGAGGAGCGTGTCGGCTTTTATTCCTTCACCGTGCCGAGCTTTGAGCAAACGGTGCTGGCCGAGCTGCTTGACAGCGGCGATTTTGAGCGACACATCAACCGCCGCCGACGCCAAAAGCGCCGCGAGCAGAGCAAGTGAAAAAGCAGCCCGTGGGGAGACTTCCCCACGGGCTGCTTTTTTCAAGCTAAGCTCTCGCCCAAATTCAGCAGCTCCACGCCGTTTTTGAGGGCATAGGCGCAAGTGTAAAGCGTGCCGCCGCGATTTTGCGTGAGATAGGCAATGCAAAGGTCGCTCCCGTCAACCAGGGCGCGGTTGCGCGCGTGCATACACCCCTCGTGATAGGTGTCGCAAACGTAGTGTACCTCGTCGGCGCGGGAGAGGATGTCCTCCCATACCAGCTGCTCCCCCTTCGGCCAGCCCTTGGTTTGATCGCGGCAGGGCAGATAAAGGCACAGGCGCACATCGGGGTGCTTGCTGCGCAAATAAAGCACGCGCAGGGCGGCAAGCGTGTCAAAGCCGCGTGCACCGCCGGCTCGAAATTCGGTATAGCCCTCGGATATCAGACGCTCAAGCGTGCCATCAAGCCGTGTGATCAGCTTGCCGCGCAGCTCGCTTTTGATGGTGCGGTGTCCCGTAAAGCAGCAGACCTTCATCGCGCTCTCCCCCCTTTTTTTGATCTGTTCGCCTATCAGTATAGCATAAAATGCCGCCGCAAAGAAGTGCTTTTTGAAAAATTATTCTCGCAAAAGGCATTTTTCGCTCGCGCATTTCTCCGTTTTTCGCCCCATGTGGGGGCGTTTTTTCAATTTTCGCCATTTCCCCGCAAAAAGCAATATTTTGCGTCGCCCAAAAGCGCCCCTTTTTTTATGCAAACGGGCTTACAATGAAAACAAAAACGGAGGTTGAAATGCAAAACGAAAAAAAGGAAAACGGGGTCGCGTCGGGCCTCGGCACGGAAAGCGGTATGGCACAGGTAATCTGTAAGCATCTCATTTTTGCTGCTCTTGGCGCGCTGCTCTCGGGCGCAGAGCTGATTTTCGGCGTACACCCGTTCGGTATTGCACTTGTGGCGGTGGCAGGAGAGTATTGCTATGCGATCTCACTCGGTGTGCTTGTGTATTCTCTTTTTGTGGGGGATTACGTTTCGGTCGTGGCGCTTGGTGCGCTGCTTTTGGCGCGCTTGGCCTTTTCGCTCTTCGGCAATCGTCCGCTTTTTGGCGAGCGCACGCTCTACCGTGTGGCCGCGGCGGCCGTCACGGTGTTTGGTACGGGCGTGTTTGCCGTTGTGCAGGGGGGATTTCGGTTTTACGATCTGTTCGCGGTGATTTTAGCGGTGCTGGCTGCACCGCTTGCCGCCGTGCTTTATTTGGGGCTCTTTGAGGAGGAGGAAAAATGGCTGCCGCACCACTTTGAGCTCGGCGTGGCGGCGTTGGTGCTGACCTCGGTTTTTGCCATGCGTACCGTGACGCTGTTCGGCATTTATCCCGCCGCAGCGGCAGCTGCGGGCGTCTCGTTTTTGCTGGTCTCGCACCGTGGTCTTTGGTGGGGCACGCTCGGCGGCGCGCTGGCGGGTCTTTGCTTTGATTTAAAGCTCGCCCCGGCCTTTTTGCTTTGCGGCCTTTGCTTTGGTCTCCTTGAAAAAAGCAGCCGCGGCGGCGGTGTGATCGCGGGAAGTGCTGCGGCGGGGGCGTATGCTTTTTTGCTTTACCGCACCGCAGGGATCGTAATGCTTTTGCCCTCACTTTTGGTGGCGGGCGCCCTTTTCCTTGCCTTTGATAGCGCCGGGCTTGTGTCGGGTGCACCGGTGCGGCATCTGATGCTGGCGCGCCGCCGCGCGGCGCTGCAATCGGCCAAGGCCGAGGAGCAGGCGGCAGGTGCCATGCAGCTAAAGGAAATGTCGGGTGCGCTGCTCGATCTTTCGGGTACGTTTTATGAGATCAGCAGCCGTATGCGCCGCCCAAATCTCACGGGTCTCAAGCATCTTTGCGACAAGGCCTTTGACAGCGTTTGCCCCGGCTGCCGCAATCGCGATATCTGTTGGGGAAAGGAGTACGCCGCTACCGCCGAGACGGTTGAGGGCATCAGCCGCCGTCTGTATCAGCACGGCAGCGTACAAAAAAAGCAGATCGAGGGGCCGCTTGCGTCGCGGTGCGCGGAGCTGTCAAGGATCCTTGCGGTCATCAACAACGGCGCCGTTTCGCTCACCGAGGAGGCGCTGCACGGAGATAAGACCTCAGTGGTGGCCATGGATTACGCCGCGCTTGGGCGCGTGATCAAGGAGACTGTTTCCCGCAACAGCGAGGATTTCTGTTGCGACACCGCCTTAGGAGAGCGCATTTTTGCGCGGCTTGCACGCCTCGGCTATTCCCTTGAGTCGGTAGCCGTGTGCGGCAAGGAGCACAGACGCGTCATTCTGCGCGGCGTGCGTGCCACGGGTCGCAGTATCCGTATGCGCGAGCTGCGGCAGGTGATCGAAAAGCATTGTCATTTCACGCTCGGCAGCTCTGACGTGAGCGAGCATGAGGGGTTGTTCGACATCACGTTTACCCAGCATATCGGCCTTGTGACCTCCTCGGTGAAATTCACACGCCCCAAGGGGCGCGGCGAGGGCAAGCATTGCGGGGATAGCGTCGCTGCCCTGCAGGGTGAGCACGGGCTTGACTATGCCTTTATCTGTGACGGTATGGGCAGCGGCACGACGGCGGCGCTCACCTCTGCGCTTGCCTCGGTATTTTTGACAAGGCTGCTGCAGGCGGGCGGCCGTGCGGATAGCGCCCTGCGTATGCTCAACGGCTTTTTGGCTGCACGCAGCACGCGGGAGGGAGAAAACAGCACCACGGTCGATCTGTTGGAGGTTGACCGCGTGCGCGGACAGGCGGTGCTCTTTAAGTGCGGTGCTGCCCCTACGTATCTCTTGCGTCGCGGCGCAGTCACACGTTTTTTCTCGCGCACCGCGCCTATTGGCATCTTGGAAGCGCTTGACGCCGAGCGCTTGACCTTCGAGGTAGAGGTGGGCGATGTGATCGTGCAGATCAGCGACGGCTTCACGGGCGGTGAGGAGGATTGCCCGTGGCTCTCGGAGATGCTTGAAACGCGCTATGACGGCAACACCGAGGCCTTTGCCCGTATGGCGCTGAATCGCGCTGCCAAGGAGGGCAATGACGATATTTCCATCGTGATCACCGAAATCAAGGCGGCACCGAGCCCCACCGAGGAGGCGCCGTGCGCCAGCGCCTAAAAAACACACATAAAAATTGAAATTCGCAAGAATTTCCACCTTAAAAAAAGCCGCCTATGCTATCGATATTTGATAGCATAGGCGGCCTTATTTACTTTGTGTGTTTTTGGTCTGCGCGAATGAAGCAGCCCCTTTTTTAAGATATCCCGCACAGATCGCGAATTACCGCGCCGGCAATGGCAAGGCCTGCGGCGGCGGGCACAAAGGAGATGCTGGCGGGCGCATGCCGGCCGTTTTCGGCAAAGGTGGTGCCCTTCGGCTCCTCGGGGGAAAAGACGACCTTCAGCTTTTTAATGCCCTCGCGACGACAAAGGCCGCGCACGGTGCGCGCAAGCGGACAATTTTCGGTCTTATAGATATCGGTCACGCGAAAGGCGGTGGGGTCAAGCTTGTTGCCCGTGCCCATGGCGCTGATGATCGGCACGCCCGCGGCGCCCGCGCGGCGCACCAGCTCCATTTTGGCGCTGACGGTATCGACGGCATCTACCACGTAATCATAGCTTGAAAAATCAAACAGATCGGCGTTTTCGGGCAGAAAAAAGGTGTTGTGCACGGTGATTTTCACGTCGGGATTGATGTCAAGCGCGCGAGACTTTGCCGCCTCGGTCTTATACTGTCCCACCGTGCTGTGCAGCGCAATGATCTGGCGGTTGAGGTTGCTTTCGCTCACCGTATCGGCATCAATGAGGTCAAGCGCGCCCACGCCTGCGCGCACCAGTGCCTCGACCACGTAGCCGCCCACGCCGCCGATGCCGAACACGGCTACGCGTGCGCTTTGCAGCCGTTTCACGGCAGCCTCGCCGAGGATCCCTGCTGTTCTTTCAAACTGTTCCTTCATCATGTCACCCGTTCAAGAAGAGCGCGGCGTTCGCCGCGCTCTTTGTTATTTTTTATATTGAAGAATGCCCTTGTCGGCAAGCAGCTTCATAAACAGGCCGCCCTGCACGGTGCGGTTGCGGAAGCTCTTGAGCACCTGCTCGGTGTGCGCGCTGTTATAGCTGCGGCTCTCGTAGGTCTTGTGCAGACCCGTATCCGTCCAGTACCAGTCGGACATCGGCACGCGGCCGGGGGTGGTGTGGAATGCGAGCCACATGGGGGCAACAAAGGCCTCAAATTCGGCGCGGGTGTCAAAAAGGGTACCCGTCCAGATCAGCCAGTCGCTCTTGGTGTAGGCCGAGCGATTGTCAAGCGGCATGCCGAAGGGCTGCATACGCTTCACGTAAGAGCCGGTCTCGGCGGCCAGCACGGTTTTGGGCATCACGCCCGTACCGAACAGCTTATCCCATACGATGTTATATTTCATCGAGAAGGTGCCCTCGCAGTCAAATGCCAAACGGTAGCTACCGTCGGCGTTTTGCGCGCGCTCAGCCCAGTCCTTTGCCATATCGCGTGCCAGCTCAAGGTATTTTTGCTCCTCGGCTGCATTGCCCATCATGCCACTCAGGATGCCAAAGGAGGCAAGGCCCATAATGGCCTTGAGCGAGAGGTTGCAGTTGTGCGCGAGGTGCCCCGCGAAGTCGTCGGTGCAGAGCTGGTTTTCGGGGTCGCGGCCGTTTTCAATGAGATATTTCACCCATTGAGAAAGCAGATCCCAGTTCGCGCGTGCAAAGGAGATATCCTTGGTGGCAAGTGCCACGGTGGCCTCCATGATCAGCATATTGCCGCACTCCTCCACGGGCATTTGCTTTTCGTAAAGCAGCACGCCGTCGCGGTAGCCGTACATCTGGCCGTTGAGAAGCGGGTAGCGGCCTGCGTCGTGGGGTGCGAAGTCGAAGTTCCATGCGTCGCTTCTTGCCACGCGGTAAACGGGGCGCATCATGCCCTTGACCAGCTCGGGGTTGTAAAGCAGGAAGAGGGGAATGGAGGGGTAGCTGACGTCAACGGTTGCAGCGCAGCCGTTCGAATAGCACTCCTTGGAGATCCACAAGATCTCGCCATCCTCGTCAAGCACCAGCTTGTGTGCTGCAAGGGTCTGGCGGTAAGCAAGCTCAAGGAGCTCGGCGTATTTTTCACCGCCCGCGCGGCAGCCGTCAAGGAAAAGGCGGTCGGCAAAGGCGGTTACCTTGGCAAGCACCTCGTCGTAATCGGCAAAGGCCTTTTCAATCTCGGTTTCGATCTTCTCGCCGTTTCTGTTCCACCAGGAGCGCAGGTTCTTGTGGAAATATTGGATAGAGTAAAGGTCGTCGTAAGCAAAGGTGATGAGGGCGCGGTCCTCAAGGTCGGCGGTGAGGGTCGCAAAGGTCATTTCGATCTCCTCGTTGTCGCGCTTAAAGCCGTTATAGGTGGTAACGGTGCGTTTTTCGGCACCTGCCTTGGCATTCCCCACGTTGGTGGAAAGATAGAAGTAGCCCCAGCTGATGCGGTGGCTATCGCCGTCGCGGTCGAGCATGACCTGCGTTTTCGAGCCCATCTTGGCGGTGGTAATGCCGCCGTGCGTAAGCGTGTCGGTCACGATCCCGTCGTCGCCTGCCATATCAAGGCATACCTGCTCGGAAACGGCAAAAGAGAGGGCAACGGTGTGATGCTTACCGTCAATATTCTCGCGCTTCACCTCAAGGTAGCTGACGGGACGGGTGAGCAGATAGTAATCGTCGGGCAGGAGAGGGGAGGTAAACAGGCAGGTCAGGCGCACGCCCGCAGCCTCAAAGGTATAGGTAGTGGTCACGGCGTTCATATCGCGCGCCACCTGCGTCATGGCAGGCACGGTGCCGTCGTTGCCCATAAAGCGGTAGGGCTTGCCGTCAATGGTGGCCACGGCATTGATCACATTGGAAAATCCCGTCCAGTGAACGGTCTCGCTGTCGGTCAGTCGGTCGGTAGCGGACCAAATGCTGAAAAAGGGATCGACGGTAATCAGCGGAAATGCGGGTGCACGAAGTTGCATAAAAGGTTCTCCTTTGCTTTAATTAATTCAAATCTACGGCGTGCTGCGCCGAAAATATTACGTATTGAGGGTGAAGCTGCCGGCGCTCTCGGCGCGTTGTGCCGTATCGATCATACAGTTGATCTCGTGCTGCACAAGCGCGATGGTCACCACGGGAATCAGCAGACCGAGGATCAGCCACAGAACTTTGTTGTCCTCCTCACGCATACCGTGCATACGCTTGATGGCGTTGATGTTGTCATCGGCATCATAGCCGAGCAAGGCGCCGCCCGCGCTGCTGTAAAAGAACATCAAAAGTGTGGTCAGAATCGGGGGAATGGAGGTTTTGCGTCCCTGCTGCTGGAGTGCCTCGCAGGTCACATAGGTCCACCACACGGCGTAAATGCCAAAGGTGATCAAAGAGAAGATCACAACAGCGGCAACGTTGCGTTTTGTTAACATAAAAGCAACCACCTTTCCTTGAAAATTATATTCACAAATAGTATAGCGCGGCGGCTGACATTTGTCAACCGCCGCGCGTGATTTTGACAGATTGCCAACTTATTTCATTAAGAAGCGGCCTTTTTCTTGTCAAGGAATCTGTGCACCAGCTTGACGATCTCCACAAGGGGGATGATCAGGAAGCCAAGACCCATGGCAATGAAGTATTCCTTTGCATCGATTGCGGTCATGCTGAAGATCTCTGCCACGGGCGCGATCAGTACGACCAGCGAGGTCAGCAGCAGGGAAAGAAGACCTGCGCCCCAAAGCCACTTGTTCTGGCCCTTGAGGGTGAAGATCGAGCCGCGCAGCGAGCGCATGTTGAAGGAGTGGAAGACCTCACACATAGCGAGCGTGAGGAAGGCCATGGTGGTGCCGTGTACGCTCTCAAGGTGAATATCGAAATTACCGGCCTCAAGGTAATGGCCCACGAAGTAGGAAGCAAGGGTGATGATGGTGACAAGAATACCCTGATATACCACCGCTGCACCAAGACCGCCGGCAAAAATGCCTTCTCTTGAATCGCGGGGCTCGCGGTTCATCACGTCTGCCTCGGGCTTCTCCATGCCGAGGGCGAGTGCGGGGAAGCAGTCGGTAATGAGGTTGATCCAAAGCAGCTGAACGGGCTGGAAGATGGTAAAGCCGATGAGGGTTGCAAAGAAGATGGAAAGCACCTCGGAGAGGTTGGAGGCAAGCAGGAACTGGATGGCCTTACGGATGTTGTCGTAAATGCGGCGTCCCTCGCCTGCAGCAGCCACGATGGTGGCAAAGTTGTCGTCGGCAAGGATCATGTCGGCCACGTTTTTCGTTACGTCCGTGCCCGTAATGCCCATGCCTACGCCGATATCGGCGTTTTTGATGGAGGGTGCGTCGTTAACGCCGTCACCCGTCATAGCGGTTACCTTGCCCTTCTTGCGCCAGGCATTGACGATGCGGGTCTTATGCTCGGGCTGCACGCGTGCGTACACCGAGTATTTTTCAACAGCAGTCTCAAAGTCCTCGTCCGAGATCTTGTCAAGGTCGGCACCCGTGATGGCCTCATCGGCGCTCTCAATAATGCCAAGCTGCATGGCGATAGCCACGGCAGTATCCTTGTGGTCACCCGTGATCATAATGGGACGGATGCCCGCGCTGCGGCACTCGTCAATGGCGGGCTTGACCTCGGGGCGAACGGGGTCGATCATGCCAACCAGACCCACGTAGCAAAGGTCGCATTCCACCAGCTCGGGCTCGTAGGCGGCAGGCTCAGCCACCAGCGCCTTTTCCGCAGCGCAAAGCACGCGGAGTGCACGGTCGGCCATTTTCTTGTTTGCGGCAAGGATATCCGCGCGGATCTCCTCGGTCATGGGCACCTGCTTGCCACCGATAAGTGCGGTGGTGCAGCGCTTCAGCACCTCGTCGGGTGCGCCCTTGGTGAACTGAATGAGGTTGCCGTCCTTGGTCTTGTGGACGGTGGACATCATCTTACGCATCGAGTCGAAGGGAACCTCGCCCACGCGTACGTAGTCCAGCTTCTGGTCGTTCTTGTCGTAACCGAGCTTCTCGGCGTAGTTGACGAGTGCACATTCGGTGGGCTCGCCCACGGCCGTGCCCGCGTCGCGGTCAAACTCCGCATCCGAGCACATGGACATCGCGGTGGCAAGCAGCACCTCGTCGCTGCCCACGTGGTCAACAACGGTCATTTTGTTCTGCGTCAGAGTGCCGGTCTTATCGGAGCAGATGATCTGCGTGCAGCCCAGCGTTTCCACGGCGGTCAGCTTACGGATAATGGCGCTGCGCTTCGACATATTGGTCACGCCGATCGAGAGCACGATGGTCACCACGGTGGCAAGACCCTCGGGAATGGCGGCAACGGCAAGAGAGATCGCCAGCATGAAGGAGCTGAGGATGCTGTCAAAGCCAACACCGTGGCGGATCAGCTGCACGCCGAAGATCACCACGCAAATGCCGATTACGAGGTAGGTCAGCACCTTGGAAAGGCCTGCAAGCTTGATCTGCAGGGGGGTCTTACCCTCCTGTGCGTTTGCAAGTGCATCGGCGATCTTTCCCATTTCGGTATCCATGCCGGTGGCAACCACCACGGCCTTGCCGCGGCCGTAAACCACGGTGGAGCCCATAAATACCATGTTTTTGCGGTCACCGAGTGCCACGTCGCCGTTCTCGCCTGCCTTAAGGGCAGTATCCTGCTTGGTGACAGGCACCGACTCACCCGTGAGCGCTGCTTCCTCGATTTTCATCGAGGCACATTCGATAATGCGCGCGTCTGCGGGCACGGCGTCGCCTGCTTCGAGCACGACGATATCACCCACAACGAGATCCTCGCTGTGTACGGTCAGCTGCTTGCCGTCACGAATGACCTTACAGGTCGCAGCGGCAATTTCCTGCAGCGCTTCTATTGCTTTTTCGGCCTTGCTTTCCTGGAACACACCGAGCACGGCGTTGATGAGCACCACCGCCATGATGATGACAACGTCGGCGGGGAATTCCCAGTGTCCCTGGCTGATGCCGTTGTAGATCTCAACGCCCGCAGAAATGACGGCGGCAACGATGAGAATGATGGTCATGGGCTCGGCAAGCTGCTTCAAAAAGCGCTTGAGGAGGCTTTCCTTCTTGCCCTCGGCCAGCTTGTTTTTGCCGTTTTTCTCAAGGCGTGCTGCGGCTTCGACCTCGGAAAGGCCCTGCTCGCTCGTCTGCACCTCGTTCAAAACGACCTTGGTTTCTTCAAGATAATGCTTCATATTGCTCCTTTCTCCCATGGGGCTTTTCGCAAAAAAAGACTCACGGGGCAACGCAACCAGGCAAATGGGGCGGCCCCGTGAGTCTTGTCGATTAAGATAGGCCAAGCCTTTCGGCTCGTGTTGTTGACCTATCACACAACTGCTTGCGTCAACTACTCCCTCACGGAAATACAAAGAGATTATAGCACGCCCGCATGCCTTTGTCAAGTCTTTTCCAAATTTTTGCTGCAACACGGCAGACGCTTGACTTTTTTTGCCGCAGATGCTAAACTGAATAAAAAGGAAAGGAGGGGGCTATCATGCTGTTTCGCAAGCTTGAAAAAGGCGATCTTGGCGCGTATGTTGCCATGGCCAACGATTTTTATCATTCACCTGCTGTGCTACACAGTATTCCCAAAGAATATATCGCCAATACGGCATCTCTGGTCCTCGCGGGCTCGCCGTTCGCGGATATTTATATATTTGAAGAGGAGGGGCACGCGCTCGGCTACGGCCTGCTTGCCTTTACCTATTCGCAGGAGGCGGGCGGCACCGTTTGCTGGCTTGAGGAAATATATGTTTCACCCGCCGCACGCAGCCGGGGCATTGGCGGCGCGTTTATCGAATTTATCAAAAGCACCGTCCCCGCCGCGCGCTACCGCCTTGAGGTGGAGCCCGATAACCTGCGCGTGAAATCGCTTTACCGCCGTCACGGCTTTGCCGAAATGGGGTACGAGAGCTACGTGCTCGACGTGTAAAACTGAAGTTTGCAAATTTTCGCTTTCAAACGAAAAAGCCGCCTTTGCCATCGGTCATGATAGCAAAGGCGGCTTTGTTTGTGCGGTGTGCCGGCCTGCGAGCGCGAGCTTATTTCACATCAAGTGCCGCGACCGCAGCCTTATATTCTTCAAAGGTTGCCACCACGCGAAGCGCAGCCAGCAGTGCGTTCGGTGTCATATCCGTGGGCAGCGAAAAGCGTGCCGCCAGCGCGGCGCGCCGCGCCGTGCAGTTTGCGGTGCCCGTGAGGCCATCCTCGAAGAAGTTCAGCTTCGAGAGGGGATTTTCGGCGCGCGTCGTGTCGCTTGCCAAGGGCTTCAGCAGATCGTAAAGCAGCGCCGTCTCCTGCCCCTCCACACCGAGAAACCCCTCGGCAGAGGGTGCTTGTTTGCGCTTTTCCACGCCCTTTGTTTGCGGCACGTAAAGCGGAATGATGCGCTCCTTCGGCAGGGCTGAGCCAATGTGCGCGCGGATCAGCTTTCCCGCCCCGTCGGGGTCGGTCAGCACCACGATCGGCGTCTTTTCGGCCAATGCGCGAAAAAGCGCCAGCTTTTCCTGCTTTTTGAAGATGCCAAACCCGTCTGTGGTCAGAATTTGTCCTTCCATGACTGCCAGCAGGCGCAAGCGGTCATATTTTCCCTCCACGATCACGGGGTAAGGAATTTTTAACTTCTCCATGGTTCACAACCTTTACGTAAAAATAAAAACAAGCAACACCAAAATACCAAGCACGATGCGGTAAATGCCAAACACCGCAAAGGTATGTCGGCGCACGAAATCCGTCAAGAAGCGGAGCGTGGCAAGCGAAACGAGAAAAGCAGCAAGCGTGGCCACGCCCAGCGTCATCCATTCGGCAGCCGAGAGCACTTCACCCGAAGCAAAAAATTTGATCGCCTTCAGCGCGCCCGCCCCCACCATGGTGGGAATGCCGAGAAAAAAGGAAAAAAGGGCAGAGACGGGGCGGGAAATGCCGATTGCAAGTCCGCCGAGAATGGTGGCGCCCGAGCGCGAGGTGCCGGGAACGAGCGCCAATATCTGAAAGCAACCGATCACCAGCGCATCGCGGGTGGTAAGATCGGTGATCTCGTTGCAGCGCGGTGTCTGCTCACGCCGTTTCGGCAGACAAAACAGGATGCCGTAGCCAATGAGCGCAAGTGCCACCGTCAAGGGGTGAAACAGCAGGGTGTCGATCAGGTCGTCAAGCAAAAGCCCCATCGCTGCCGCGGGGAGCGCCGCCAGAGCGATCTTTCCCCACAGCCGCCACGTGTCGCGCCGCTTGGCGCGGCTTTTTTTGCGCGAAAAGGGCCATAATGTATCAAAAAACAGAACCGTCACCGCAAGAAGTGCGCCCAGCTGTATCACCACCTCAAAGAGCTCAAAAAATGCATCTTGGTAGGTAACGGGCAGAAAATGGCGGAGGAGAATGAGGTGCCCCGTCGAGGAGATGGGCAGCCATTCTGTGATCCCCTCAAGGATGCCGAAGAGAAGGGCAAGCAATACGGTATACACGGACGCGATCTCCTTTCATTTTGTTTGGTTTTCACGTCCGTTTCGGTATAACCGAAGAGAGCCGAAACTGCGAGCACCTCTCGGCTCTCTTCGGCTATGTCAATCCTTCTTTTTGCCGCCCTCACGGCGGATAGTGGCAGCCCAGGCGGCGGCCGCCTGCTCGGTTTTGTTGTCACCAAAGGTGTAGTATTTTTTGCCGCGCAGATCGTCGGGCAGATACTGCTGCTTCACGTAATTGTAGGTGTAATCGTGCGGGTAGCGGTATCCCTTGAAGAGGGGAGATTGCAAATGCGAGGGCACGGTGGTGCCAAGCCCCTTGTCAATATCCTCTCGTGCGGCGGCCACCGCCATGTAAGCGGAGTTGGATTTCGGTGCGGTCGCCAGCAGGAGCGCGGCGTTGGCGAGGGGAATCTGCGCCTCGGGCAGTCCCAGCTCCATGGCGCTCTCGCAGCAGGCGCGCACAATGGCGGCAGCCTGCGGGTAGGCAAGCCCCACGTCCTCGGAGGCAATGACTTGCAGGCGACGGCAAAGCGAGATCAGATCGCCCGTGGCAACCAGCTTTGCCACGTAAAAGGCGGTGGCGTCGGGGTCGGAGCCGCGAATGGATTTTTGCAGGCAGGAGAGCAGGTCGTAATGCGTGTCGTCGTTGAAGTTGCCCACCTTGACGTGAAAGGCCTCCACGCCGTCCTGCGTGATCACGCCGCCCTCCTCTGCCGTGCCGCACGCGGCATAATAGGCGTTTTCCAGCAGCCCGATGCCGCGGCGCACATCACCCCGTACTGCGTGAGAAATATAGGCCAGCGCCTCCTCCTCGGCCGTCACGGCGGTGCCCCCCTTGGCGTTCAGGTGCGAAAGGGCGCGGGAGAGCGCGGGCACCATTTCGGCGGGACTCACGGGCTTGAACTCAAAGAGCGAGGAGCGCGAAATGATGGCGTTATAGATGTAAAAGTGCGGATTTTCGGTGGTGGAGGCAATGAGCGTCACGCGTCCGTCCTCCATATATTCGAGCAGGGCCTGCTGCTGCTTGCGGTTGAAATACTGGATCTCGTCAAGGTAGAGCAGAATGCCGCCCACGCCAAAAACGTTGTTGGTCTCACTAAGGGCATCCTTGACCTCGGCGAGCGTGGCGGAGGTGCAATTGAAGCGGCGGAAAAGCATACCCGACTGCGCGGCAATGATCGCGGCAGCCGTGGTTTTTCCCGTACCGGGAGGACCGAAAAAGATCATGTTGGTGATCCTGCCACCCTCCACCATGCGGCGGATGACGCCGCGCGGCCCAAACAAATGGCTCTGCCCGACGATATTGTCAAAGGAATCGGGGCGGAGAATATCTGCAAGTGGCTCGTTTCTCATACCGTTTCCTCCGTTATTTCGTCTCCTGCGCGCAAAATGTCACCCTCTGCCGCTGCTGCGGGCAGGCGTGTGTAAAAGATCATCAAGGGGTGCGGCGCACTTTCAATGGGTGCCCCCGTCTCGTCGTAAAGCTCGGTGATGCGGCAGGGCAGGCCCACGCGTCCCGGGGTCAGCAGCTCGGCGCTGTCTCCAAGGGAGAGCTTGTTGCGCTGGCGGAAGCGACAGAGCACGCCCGCATCCGTGATGCGTTGCAGGCCATCCGGCAGAGTGTCTTGCTCGGTGGCGGCGGCAAAGTAGGCCTTTTCGCGAATGTAGCCCGTCTCGCGGCAGAGCTGCGGGTTTTCGCGCGGATCGTCAAACCAGTAGCCCGTGCAGTATTCGCGGTGCGAAACGCTTTCCACCTCGCGGTAAAGAGCCTCATCAAACACGTAGCCTGTGGGGTCTGCCAGATATGCATCAATGGCCATGCGGTAGGCGTTGGTGATCACGGCGGTGTAGTAGGCGCTCTTCATGCGCCCCTCAATCTTAAAGGAGGAAACGCCCGCCTTGATCAGCTCGCCTATATGGCGCAGCATGCACATATCCTTCGAGGACATCACAAAGGTGCCGTTCTCGTTTTCCAGCACGGGTAAGCGCTCGTCGGGGCGCTTTTCCTCCACAATGGTATAATTCCAACGGCAGGGCTGCGTGCAAGCGCCGCGGTTGGCGTCGCGCCCCGTAAAATGATTGGAAAGCATGCAGCGTCCGCTGTAGGAAACGCACATTGAGCCGTGTACGAAGGCCTCAAGCTCTATGGCGGGGTCAAGCGCTTCACGGATGGCCGCAACCTCGCGCAGCGTCAGCTCGCGCGCAAGCACCAGGCGCTTTGCGCCAAGCGCCGCCCATGCCTTGGCGGCGGCGGGGCTGACGATGCTTGATTGCGTGGAAATGTGGATCTCCATATCGGGCAGCAGCTCGCGAATGGTGGCAAGCACACCGAGGTCAGTCACGATCATGGCGTCGATCCCCACACCCGCAAGGCTCGCCAAATACTCGCGCAGACGCGGGTATTCCGCCCCGTGCGGCATGGTATTGACGGTCAGATATATCTTTTTGCCGCGCGCGTGCACGTATTCCGCTGCCAGTGCCAGCTCCTCGTCGGTAAAATTGTCTGCCGCCGAGCGCATACCAAAGCCCTTGCCGGCCAGATATACGGCATCTGCACCAAAGCGGAGCGCAGCACGCATTTTTTCCATATTCCCCGCAGGGGAAAGCAGTTCGGTCATGTCGTTCCTCTCTTGAAATATATATTCTTCTCTATTATAAAATATTTTTCTTTTCGTGTCAAGGTCGACAACAAGCCTACTCCGCCGGGCGGTGAAAGCGAGAAGTTCCGTGCCGTGCTGCATGAAACTTGACTTTGCCGTTCAAACTGTGCTATAATCAACCTTGTCTTATCGGCTGCAAAAAAGAGGATAAAACGTTGAGAGCCTTAAACAGATGTTCGCTAAAGGAGGGGACATGGCGCCGGGGGGCTGCCGATTGGTGTGTCGCGCTTGTGCGCAACCCCGTCACCTGCCTTTCGTTTTTGATCCTGCTCGGTGCCCTGTTGTTTTTTCTTTGCTGCCTTTTTGTTGGCAGCACCGCGTTTTTGGAGGTTTTTCACCTCGGCACGGCAGATCTTTTCGGTGATTTTTTTCACTCGCTCTACGATGCCGCGCGGGGCGAGGCGGCCTACACGGAGCAGGGCGTGATCTACCCGCCACTCGCCAATTTGATTTGCCTGCTGCTTGCCCGCTTTCTCCCCGAAAGCTATCTTGCGGGTGGCGATCCGCTTGCGTGGCGCGCTTCACACGCAGCCATGTTGCTTTTGCTGTTTTTTACGGTTTTTTCATACCTTTGCCTGGCTTTTTTGCTCCAACGCATCCTGCGTACCTCGCGGGGCGGAGGGCTTTTGGCCTTTGCGCTTTCGCTTTCCTTTCCCATGCTTTTTCTTGCCGAGCGCGGCAACCTGCTCCTGTTGGCGCTCCCGTTTTTGCTGGTATTTACATGGTGGCATGACGCCGAAGCCCCCGTCGCGCGCGAATGCGCGCTGCTTTGCCTTGCCGTTGCCGCGGCTCTCAAGCTCTATCCCGCCCTTTTCGGCCTTGTGCTGCTCGCAAAAAAACGGTATCGTGCGGCGTGCCGTGCGGCGCTTTATGCTGCGTTGCTTTTTTTGCTCCCCTCGTTTGCGTTCGGCGGCCCCGCCTTGCTGTGGCAAATGGCCGTCAATGCCTTTCGTTTTTCCTCGGGCGGGCAAAACGCGGCGCATTTTATGGCCTTTTTCGGGTTTTCTCGGCAAACGGGCACGCTGGTGCTCTGCTTGCTTTACGGCACGGCACTCGCCGTCACGGTGCTTGCCTCCTTTTTGCCCCGCCCGTCCTGGCAGCATTTTTTGCTCACGGGTGCCGTGCTTCTCACCTTTTCCTCCATCTTTTCGGCCTATAATTGGCTGTTGCTGCTGCCCGCGCTGCTCGCCTTTGTGCGCACCGAGCCGCTTCGCGGCATCAATTGGGTCTACTTTTTGCTGATGAGCCTGCCGTTTTTTCTCTTTGTGCCAAAGGCGTGGCAGGATAACGGCTTGATCGTCCTGCTCGCTCTGCTCATCACGCTGTCGCTGGGACAAGCTCTTTGCCTTGCTTGCCGTGGCGTCGCACGCCGCATTCCAACAAATACCGAAGAATAAAGGAGTTTTTTATGCGCTATCAAAAATGGTATCAGAAGCATACCTCCCCGCTTGAGGGAAAGGTCGCCGTGGTCACGGGCGGCAATAGCGGCATTGGCTTCCACGCGGCACGCGGCTTTTTGTCGCTCGGCGCCGAGGTCGTGCTGGCTTGTCGCAATAAAACAAAGGCAGAGGCCGCCTGCGAGCGCCTGCTGGCAGAGTTTCCGCACGCGGTCGTTTCCTATATGCCGGTGGATCTTTCCTCCTTTGCTCTAATCGACGCCTTTGCCGCAGAGCTCGGTCAACGGCATGAAAAAATTGATATTTTCCTGCATTGCGCGGGGGTCTACTATCCGCGCGAAACGCACACCGCCGACGGATACCCCATGACCGAGGGCGTTAATTTTTACGGCACGGTGCGCTTAGCCGAAGCCGTGCTACCGCAGCTCGACCGCACCGCGCGCATGGTCTTTACCACCAGCTTGGTGGATCGTTTCGGCAAGGATGCGCGTCGCGCAGGCGAGGGTGAGGGATACGCTGCCTATGCGCGCAGTAAGCACCTTTTGTCGGCCTACGTGATGCAAAAAGCCGCCAAACGGGGTAAAAATGAGCCGATTTTTGTGGCCACCCACCCGGGCATTACCGCAACCGATCTGCTCGCGCCCGAAAAAACCACCCACAAGCCGCTTTTCTCGCGTCTTGGGCACGCCTTTCTCTACATATTCACCCATTCCCCCGAAAAGGCGGCCCTTACCGCCGTGTTTGCCGCTGCGGGCGACGTCGAAAACGGCGCGTGCATCGGCCCGCGCGGGCTTTTCGGCATCAGCGGCTATCCGCACCGCACGCGCTTCTGCCCGTCCGTGCGTCGCCGTGCCGCCCGCCCGCTTGAAAATATCACGAAAAAATAAAAAAGCACTTGTCTGCTTCTTTTAAATGTGTTATACTGATATTATGTTGTTAAAGTAATTCTGGGCACGCGCTCGGAACGAGGAGGATATCCATGTTTCGCATCGGTTTTGACAATGAAGAATACATTCGCCGTCAGTCGGCGCATATTCGCGAGCGCATTGCGCAGTTTGGCGGCAAGCTCTATCTTGAGTTTGGCGGCAAGCTCTTTGACGACCACCACGCCTCTCGCGTGCTGCCCGGCTTTGAGCCCGACAGTAAGATCCGTATGCTGGTGGAGCTCGCGGCTGAGGCCGAGATCGTCATCGTGCTGAGCGCTGCGGATATTGAGAAAAACAAGGTGCGCGGCGACCTCGGCATCACTTATGACCAGGATACCCTTCGTCTCATTGATGCCTTCCGCGATTTCGGGCTTTATGTCGGCAGCGTGGTGCTCACGCGCTACACGGGTCAGCCCGCCGCCATGGCCTTTGGCAAGCGTCTTGAGTCGCTTGGCCTCAAGGTCTACCACCATTATTCCATTCCCGGCTATCCCTCCGACGTCGAAAAGATCGTGAGTGACGAGGGCTACGGCATCAACCAGTATATCGAGACCTCGCGCTCCCTCGTGGTGGTTACCGCCCCGGGCCCCGGCTCCGGTAAAATGGCAACCTGCCTTTCTCAGCTTTATCACGACAACAAGCGCGGCATTCGCTCGGGTTACGCAAAATTCGAGACCTTCCCCGTGTGGAATCTCGGCTTAAAGCACCCCGTCAACCTCGCGTATGAGGCCGCTACTGCCGATCTCAATGACGTGAACATGATCGACCCGTTCCATCTTGAGGCCTATGGCGAAACCGCAGTCAATTACAATCGAGATGTGGATATTTTCCCCGTCGTCAAGGCGATGTTTGAGCATATTTACGGCAGCTGCCCCTACAAGTCCCCCACCGATATGGGCGTCAATATGGCGGGCTACTGCATCATTGATAACGACGCCGTGTATGAGGCGGCACGCGATGAGATCCTGCGCCGCTATTACCGCGCGCTCTGCGCACAGCGCAAGGGCGAGGGCGATGGCAACGACGCCGCCAAGATCAAAATGATCATGCGTTCGATCGGCCTTGATGAGGCACATCGGCCCGTGATCGGCACGGCACTTGCCCGCGCAGAGGAAACGGGCGGCCCCGCCGTCGCACTTCAGCTGCGTGACGGGCGTATCGTCACGGGTAAGACCTCTAAGATCCTCGGTGCCACCTCGGCTATGCTCCTCAACGCCCTGAAGGCGCTTGCGGGCATCCCCAAGGAGGTTGATCTCATCTCTCCTGAGATCCTCGCGCCCGTATCGGCGCTCAAGGTAAAGCAGCTCGGCGACCAAAATCCGCGTCTGTATCTTGACGAGGTGCTGATCGCGCTTTCGATCTGCGCCGTGCATGAGGAAACGGCGCGCCGCGCGCTGGATTGCCTGAAGCAGCTCAAGTGGTGCGATGCGCATTCCACCGTTATTTTGCCGCAGATCGACGAGGACGTGCTCAAAAAGCTCGGCATCCAGATGTCCTGCGAGCCCGCATACCAAACCAAAAAGCTTTACCATCGCTGAGGTGAGAGCTGATGGCAAAAAAGAATACCCGCAATACCAAAAGCCGCATCGTTGACGCTGCGTGGAAGCTGTTTTACGAGCAGGGATACGAGGATACGACCGTGGAGGATATCATCGCGGCGTCGGGCACCTCAAAGGGCTCGTTTTACCACTATTTTGGCAGTAAAGACGATCTGCTTGGCTCGCTTGCGTATTTGTTTGATGAAAAATATGATGAGCTGTCGGATGCCCCTGCGTTGTCGGGCGATGCCGTTTCGGCGTTGCTTTTTCTGAACAGAGAGCTCTTTTTGATGATTGAAAACCGCATTGATATTTCACTGTTGTCGCGCCTGCTCTCAACCCAGCTTACGGTCCATGGAGAGCGTCAGCTGCTCGATCATAACCGTGTGTATTTCAAGCTGCTGCGCCGTATTATCGGCGAGGGGCAAGCGAGGGGCGAGCTGTCAGACAGCGTGACGGTGAGTGAGACCGTACGCCTTTACGCCATGACCGAGCGCGCTCTTTTGTACGACTGGTGCCTGCGCGGCGGCGATTATGCTCTTGCCGAGTACAGCGCCAAAATCCTGCCGCTTTTCTTAAATTCCTTAAAAAAATAAAAGTTTTATTTATGTCCCATTTTTTGTTTTTGTAATCGTCTACATCAAAAACCCTTGAATGTCAGCATTTACACCAAAATCAAGAGAACGCCGTATAGAATTTAGTCTATACGGCGTTCTCTATTGCATTTTAAAAAAGTTTATGCTATAATGGCGAGGTATCATTCAATAGGAAGGTTTAGACATGAAAAATCCTGAAATTTTTGTGGTGATGCTGCTCTATATGTGCGTCGTCATCGGTATTGGCCTCTATTTTTATAAGAGAGCACAAAAGAATTCTGAAAACTATTTCCTTGGCGGTCGCACGCTTGGCCCCTGGGTTGCGGCAATGAGCGCCGAGGCCTCGGATATGTCGGGGTGGCTCTTGATGGGCTTGCCGGGTGTCGCCTACTGGTTCGGCCTTGCCGATGCATTCTGGACGGCTGTCGGTCTTGCCATCGGTACGTATGTCAACTGGCTGATCGTGGCAAAAAGATTGCGCAACTATTCGCAGGTTGCGGGAAATGCCATCACGATCCCCGACTTTTTCAGCAACCGCTTTAAGGAAAAGAAAAAGATCGTACTCGGCATTTGTGCAATCTTTATCCTCGTATTCTTCACCGTTTATGCATCCAGCTGCTTTGTGACGGTGGGTAAGCTTTTCAGCACCCTCTTTGGCTTTAATTATCACGTCACGCTCATCATCGGTGCCGTTTTCGTGGTTGCCTACACCATCATCGGTGGATTTTTGGCGGAAAGCGTTTCCGACTTTATGCAGGCAATCGTCATGATCCTCGCGCTCGTTTGCATGATCGTGGTTGGCGTTGTCCATGCAGGCGGCTTTGGCGCCGTGGTGGAAAATTCCAAGAATATCGACGGCTTTTTGTCTTTGTTCAAGATGGCATCGCCCGTAACCGATGCAAACGGTGTGCAGCAGGCTATTGCCGGCGTCCCCTTGTTTGGCGAAGCCTCTGATTACGGATTTTTGAAGATCCTTTCGATGCTCGCCTGGGGTCTTGGTTACTTTGGCGTGCCGCAGGTGCTCCTTCGCTTTATGGCGATCCGCAGAGCCGATGAGATCAAGCGCTCCAGAATTATTGCAACCGTGTGGTGCGTGATCTCCCTTGCCGCCGCAGTCATGATCGGTATTATCGGCAGAACCCTGCTTCCCGTTGATGCGGCACTCAACACCGCCAGCAATGCGGAAAGCATTTTGATCGTGATGTCCACCGAATATCTGCCCCTCATTTTGGCAGGCTTCATTATGGCCGGCATTCTGGCCGCAACCATTTCCTCCTCCGATTCCTATCTTCTTATCGCTTCTTCCTCTGTTTCCGTGAATATCTTTAACGGCATCATCAAGAAGGAAAAGGCGTCGGATAAGCAGGTCATGTGGCTGTCGAGAATCGTCTTGGTGGTCATTGCAATCATCGGTGTCGTCATTGCCTGGAAAGAGGATATTGTTATTTTCAGCCTTGTGTCCTTTGCTTGGGCGGGCTTTGGTGCAACGTTTGGCCCCATCATGCTCTTCTCGCTGTTCTGGAAGCGCACAACGCGCACAGGTGCCATTGCGGGCATGATCACGGGTGCGGCAAGCGTGTTTATCTGGAAGCTCGTGCTCAACCGCTTCCTCTCCGCAACGATGCCTGTGTTCGGCATTTACGAGCTGCTCCCCTCCTTCATTCTGTCCTCGTTGGTCATCGTGGCGGTTTCCTTGCTTACCAAACAGAGCGATCCGGAAATTGAAGCTGAGTTTGAGATGGCGAAGGCCGGTCAGGTATAATTCATATAAGCTTAGGGCAGGGTCTTTTCGCATGATTGAGAAAGGGCCCTGCCTTCATTTGTCAAAGACGATACCCCAAATGGAAATTCTGCTTGCTTTTTTTTCATAAATCTGATATAATAGTTTTATCTTAACAAGGAGGCTTGACCCATGAAAAATCCTGTTGTGAAAGGCTGGTATGCCGACCCCGAATCCCGCGTGTACGGCGATACCGTCTATATGTATGTCACCAACTCGCTGCCCTTTGACGAGCAGCTCAATCTTGACCTTGTCACCACCGATGATCTCGAAAATTTCAAGATCTATCATGATATCCTTGATATGAGCACCTATCGCGGTGCTACATCTGCTGTTTGGGCCCCCACCGTGATCGATAAAGACGGCAAATATTATCTTATTTTTGCTGCCAACGATATCCATAGTGAGGAGGAGATCGGCGGCCTTTACATCGGCGTGTGTGATACCCCCATCGGCCCCTTCAAGAATGTTTTTGCCGACGGCAGACCTCTCATTAACAAGATTTATAACAATGCCCAGCCCATCGACGCGCATCTTTTCAAGGATGTAAACGGGGATATTTATCTCTATTACGGCGGCTGGAAGCACATGATGGTCTGCAAAATGAACGATACCATGGACGGCTTTTTGCCGTTTGAGGGCGTGGAGTATGACGGTATTGCCAAGGAGATCACCCCTGAGGATTATGTGGAAGCCCCCTACGTGATGGTCATCGACGGCAAGTATCACCTCATGTATTCCACGGGTAAGTGGCACAACGGTACTTACTGTGTCAAGGCAGGTGTGGCCGATACCCCCACCTCGGGCTTTACCTATTATGCCGATATTCTGAAGGCTGCCGAAATTGCCGACGGCCCCGGACATAACAGCGCTTTTTATTTCAAGGGCAAGCATTACGTGGCCTATCATCGCCGCCGCGTTGGCGACGCCTACAAGCACAACCGCGAGCTCTGCATCGACGAGCTGCCGATCGTGGACGGAAAGCTGGCACCTGTCACCATGACCTAAGGTGATCCGCGCAAAACTTTGCGCGAACAGCATATGCATATAAATTTCAATATAAAATTAAATGCGTAGCAGCTATATAACTGCTACGCATTCTTTATACGAAGCGTTTTTCAATCTATACTATTTGTAGCACCGTTAGAATAACGCTAAAGGAGTTACAATATGGACGTTGTAAAGAAAATCGGTAAAAGATTGCAGGAGCAACGAAAGAAGAAGGGATATACGCAGGAGAGATTTTCCGAGATGATCGGTGTTTCGCCCAATTATCTGTCTGCCGTAGAGCGCGGCGTGAACCAACTGAATTATGAGGCTTTGGTTCATGCCATGAATTTGCTTGACTGCTCTGCAGATGATATATTCAGAGATGTGGTCACGCGCGGCCTTGTGGTGCAATCTTGTGAGTTGAATGAAAAATTAAAGGAGTTGGATCCTGCCGAACGCGCACGGATTTTAACTGTGCTGGATACCTTGATTGCTACCGCAAAACAAAAATGAAAAATGGCGCAGGATTTGCGTAATTTCGACATGCTTCCCATAGTATAATAACTGCGTAAGAGTTAGTGTAACTGCGAGGGGGGTTACTATGTTGATTGCGGAAAGAAAAATTGATTTGCTCGGCAGAATTGTTTTGCCCGCCGATATGAGGCAAAAGCTGCAGCTTTCGGCCAATGATGTGGTACGCATTGTTTTTAACGGTACACAAATCGTGATTGAACGTGTATGACGGTGCGCGGGCCTCTTGAGCCGTATTGCTTTGTTCGCATCAATACCCCTCTTCCCAAAAGTTTTGGGGAGAGGGAGTGAATGCTTGCCGCAGGCAAGCAAAGAGGGAGAGGGACTTTTGAAAAAGTCCCTCTCCCTCTTTTTGTCTTTTCTGCGCTCAATACTTAATAAAACGTGGCGACGGGTTGCTTGGGCTCGGAGGTGAGTGCAAGGTCGGTGGCATACAGCACGGGGCCTTTACCGCCGTAAAGCTTGTGCGCCTCGATTTTAATTTTGGCGGTCACGATGGCCCACTCGCCTGTTTTCAGGCTGACCTCGCGGTCAAAGTTGCAGACCACGCCCTGATAGGCGATATCATCCTCGCAGCAGGTCATGACGTGGCGTCCGATGACGATGGCGCGCTTGCCAAGCGCGCGGTCGCGCGCGACAAGTCCCTTGAATTTCACGGTCTTGCCGTCATAGTTTTGCATTTCCTCTGCCAGATCGCGGTAGAAAATGGCATAGTCCTCGTCCGCAATTGTCACCACGGGGGCATCGAGATCAAAGGGCAGCGGATCCTCAATATCGTCGTATTCCAGCTCCTCTGCGGCGGTTTCGAACGCAATGCGCGTGCGGCGGCTGATGCCGCGTACCAGACGGTGCAGCTCCATGCGGTCTGCACCATCGGCGCGGTTAAAGATCACCAGCTCTGCGTTTTGCAGCTTGTCCACCATCAGCGAGCGCATATTGGCGTTATAGGAAAGCGCGGTGGTGGCATCGGCAAACAGCAGCTGCTGAAAAATATACCAGCTGCGGGGCAGGCTTTCGTAAAGCGTGTCAAGCTGCCACATGCCGTTGTATTCGATCATGACGCGGTCGATCTTGTGCTCCTTTGTGAGCTTGTCAAGGAAGGCGGGTGTGAGGTCGCTTTCCTTCTCCACCACGACCTGACGCACGTTCTGTCCCCAGAAGCGGGAGGGGTCATATTCCTCTATGCCCTCCTCGCAAACGAGCAGCAGGATCTTGCAGCCGTCGTTGAAGTTTTCATCCTCCAGCGTTTCTTGTATCATCTTGGTCTTGCCCGCCTCAAGAAAGCCGGTAAACAAATATACGGGAATGTTATTTGCCATAGCTTCTCCTTATTTCAGCGTAACGCCAAACAGGTCGGAAAGTGCGTGCAGGTCAAGGCCCGCGCCGATCACGCAAAGACGCCCGATGATGGCAGCGCCACCCTCGCGCACGTCGGGCTCGCCGGGCACGTAGTCAAAGTGGAGCCAATGTGCTCCCTCGCCTGCCACAATGCCCTTGGCACGCAGCACCGTGCCGTATTTGTGCGCATCGACGAGCGCCTCAAGTGCCTTTTGCAGTTCCTCACGGGAGAAGCGCTTGGCCGTTTCGGCACCGCAGCTGATGAATACCTCGTCGGCGTGGTGATGGTGATGGTCGTGGTCGTGGCAGCAGCATTCGCCGTCATGGTGATGGTGATGCTCATGCTCGTGATGATGCTCGTGGCAATCGCACTCCTCACCATGGTGATGGTGGTGCTCATGTTCGTGATGATGCTCGTGGCAATCGCACTCCTCGTCATGGTGATGGTGGTGCTCGTGCTCGTGATGGTGCTCGTGGCAGTCGCATTCTTCGTCGTGATGATGGTGGTGCTCGTGGCAATCGCCCTCCTCATCATCGTGATCGTGATGATGGTGATGGTGTCCGCAAACGGGGCAGGCTTCCTCAGCCGTCAGCTGTGCAAGGTCGGCAGCCAGCGTGTCGGTGCGTGCAATGGCGGCCAGCAGCTGCGCGCCCGTCAGGTCGTCCCAGTCTGTGGTTACGATCACGGCCTCCTCGTTGTGCTCGCGCAACGCCTCTACGGCCGCGTGGAGCTTGTCCTCGGCAAGCCCCTTGGTGTGGCTGAGCACGATAGTGCCCGCGTGCTCGATCTGGTCGTTGAAGAATTCGCCGAAATTGCGCATATGCATGCGGCATTTTTTGGCATCGGCCACCGTGACAAGTCCCGAGAGCTCAAGCTCGTCGGAGCCGACGTTTTGCACGGCGCGTACTACGTCGGAAAGCTTGCCGACGCCGGAGGGCTCGATGAGGATGCGGTCGGGTGCATATTCTGCCAGCACCTTTTTCAGCGCCTCGCCGAAGTCACCCACCAGGCTGCAGCAAATGCAGCCCGAGTTCATTTCGGTCACATTAATGCCGGCGTCGGCGAGAAAGCCGCCGTCAATGCCGATCTCGCCGAATTCGTTTTCAATCAGCACCAGCTTTTCGCCCACATAGGCCTCTTTGATGAGCTTTTTGATCAGCGTGGTTTTTCCCGCGCCGAGAAAGCCCGAAAAAATATCAATTTTCGTCATGGTATATCTTCCTTTTTTTAAAATTTTGCGCGAATGTAAAAGGTTTCAAGGGTGGCAAAGGCCTCGTCAAGCAGCGCGTCAACGGGCAGCTTTTGCTCCTGCTCCATCACCTTTTCAAGCACGGGACGCGTTTTGGGGTGCTTGGGGGTAAATACGGTGCAGCAATCCTCATAAGGCAAAATCGAGGTTTCAAAGGTGTCGATCATGCGTGCGATCTGCACGATCTCCTCCTTGTCCATGCCGATGCAGGGGCGGAATACCACGTAATCTGCCGCCGCGTCGGTCACGTTCAGCGCCTGCATGGTCTGCGAGGCCACTTGGCCGAGGCTTTCACCCGTAATGAGGGATTCGCAGCCGCGCATAGCTGCCACACGGCTCGCCAGACGCATCATGCAGCGGCGCAAAAGCAGGGTGAAGTATTCCTCGTCACAATGCTTCACAAGCTCCTCTTGGAGGTGCGTGAGGGATATGACGTTTACCTGCATGCTGCCCGACCAGCGCGCCACCAGGGCGGCAAGATCAAGCACCTTTTGGCGTGCCTGCTCGCTGGTGTAGGGGATGGATTCGAAATAAAGCGCTTCAAGCTTCACGCCGCGCTTGGCCATCATCCAGCCCGCCACGGGCGAATCAATGCCGCCCGACAGGAGCAGCAGCCCCTTGCCGCTGGCGCCCACGGGCAGACCGCCCGCGCCCTTAAACTGCCCGGCGTGCACGTAGGCCGCCGTCTCGCGCACCTCTACGCGCACGGTGACGTCGGGGTTGTGCACGTCAACGCGCAAATGGGGCAGAGCAGAGAGGATAACGCCGCCCGTTTCGCGCGAGATCTCGGGGGAGGCGAGAGGAAAGGCCTTGTCCGAGCGCTTCGCCTCTACCTTGAAGGTCTTTTTGTCCGCCAAAAACTGCGGCAAATAGCTCCGCGCGGTGTCAAGGATGCTCTCCATGTTTTTTTCGGCCACGGCGGCGCGTACCACGCCCGCCACGCCAAACAGGCGGCGTGCAGCCTCAAACATACCGTCAAGATCGGCGTATTCGTCCTGCGGCTCAATATAGACCGTGCTTTGTGCATAGCGCACCGTAAAGCTGCCGAAGGATGCCGCGCGGTGGCGCAGCTCCTTGGCCAGCGTGTCCTCAAAATAGCGGCGGTTGGCACCCTTGAGTACGATCTCGCCGTATTTGCAAAGTAAAATTTCCTTCATATCTCACTCCGTTAGTCGGTGTTTTCGTCGGTGGTGGCGTCCGTGTCGTCGTCATCCACGGCATTCTCGTCCACGGCAAGCAGATCTCTTGCGCGGTCAAGGAAGCTCTCGGGCACGTAAATATCGGTGCCGTGCGGGTTGTTACCCATGAGGATGCGAATGGCGCTGCCGCCGCTGCGATCCTTTTTGAGGTAGGGGATCTGCTCTTCCTTCAGCAGTGCCTCGTACATCTGCACCAAAAGGTCATCGTAAAGCGTGGCAAGCAGGGAGAGTCCCTCTTCCTTGAGTGCAGGATAATCAAGTCCAAAAAAACGGTCCATTACAACGGTTCTCCTTCGTAGTAGTGTGGGAACAGAGCTTCAAAAACCAGGCGGCAGGCGTTGGTATCGGCCGCCGAGGTGTGCGCGGTGCCATCCCACGGCAGTGAAAAGTGCGCCATGGCATCGCTGAGCGAAAGGTGCTGCAGCTCTATTTCATGTTCGTGTATGTAGTGTGCAAATTCGGTGCCGCAATCCACCAGCTTGCTTTTGAGCGCTGCGCGCTCGGCACGGCTGCGGTAAAGACGCGCGAGATGGAAAAAGTCGGTAGAGGAGCCAAAGGAGACAATGCAGTCAGCCTCTCCGAAAAGCGCGGTCAGCTGCGGCGCGATCTCGGCCATCGTGGGTGCGTCCTTCACCATGTCGGGTGTGATACCGTGGATTTTTTCGGTGGCGCGCCAGCGCTTTTTGCGCTGCGGGCGTGTAAGGGTGTCAAGTAAGGTCTCACCGTGCCCGTTGACCACCGTGACCGAAAGCACCTCGTCATGGTCGTAAACGCCCGTCATTTCAAGGTCGAAAAAGAGCACGCGCTCGCGCGCCATACCCCTTGCTGCAGCACGCCGTCTGTCGCCTGCGGCACGCCGTGCCGCCAGCTCCTTGGTGTAGCACGCGTGGCAGAGCTTGGCGCGGTAGCGGGTATTCTCGCCGCATCGGGTGCAGGGGAGAGGTAAACGGCGGCAGGTCGCACGGTCAAAAAGCTCTACACGCTCTCCGCTTTTTTTGATGTAAAAGGCAACAGGCCCCTCGGTCGGCTCGTAGTACATGTGCAGCAGCACGTCTCGGGGGAAATAGCCGAGGGTCGCCGCGCGGCGGGGGCTGAGGCGGTAGGGCTCGGTCGGCGCCTCTCTTTTCGGGGGCTGTGGCTTTTGCCTTGGGTAGCGGTAGCCCTGCGGTGCTTCCCTCACCTTATCGGGGTCGAAATATAAGATCTCTTCGCCCTCCTTGACAAGCGCGCGTGCCACGGGTGGCTTGCAGGGCATCAGCCCCATGCGCATCATGGTCTGCTCGTCAAGCAGGTGGCGGCGTCCCGCCTCAGCCTCGGTCACGAGGGGCAGGTCGGCGGCCTTCTTCTCTTTGGAAATGGTTTCCATCTATCCTCCGTGTCAAACACTTATCATTATCTTTGTTATTATATCATAGTTAAAATAAAAATACAAGAAGTGCAGTAAAAAACAATATTCTTTACATTCCCTCTCTTTTTCGACAAATGTGGCATAATCTGTTAGCAAGGCGGCGCCCAAAAAGTGCCGTTTCGTGATTAAAGCCGCACTTTGGGGCAACATAATAGCAACACATCTTAAATTTGGAGGAAGGTATGATTATCAGTGTCAAACGCGGAGATATATATTATGCGGATCTCAGCCCCGTGGTGGGCTCGGAGCAGGGGGGCGTGCGCCCCGTGCTGATCATTCAAAACGACGTTGGCAATAAATACAGCCCCACCGTGATCGCCGCAGCTATCACGTCCCGCATGGGCAAAACCAAGCTGCCCACACATATTGACGTGTATGCCGAGCGCGCAGGGCTCGCACGTGACTCGGTGGTGTTGCTCGAGCAGGTACGTACGCTGGATAAGCGCAGATTAAAGGAAAAAATGGGGCACCTTGATGAGCAGATCATGGCCGAGATCGACAACGCCATCGCCGTCAGCCTCGGGCTCCTGCCGCACGGCACACGCTTGCCGTCAGCAGCACCTCACCCCGGCGTCGCCGCCCCCGCCGTCGCCGCTGCCGTTGCTGCCGCACCCGCTGTCGGCGCCACGGC
>JAFTKK010000036.1 GCA_017453325.1 Clostridia bacterium | reverse complement strand
ATCCACCACCTACGGTGGTCCCCCTTCTCCCACAGGAGAAGGCTTATGTTACATCTGCTCCAAAGCAAGGGTATAACCTTTATTGCCCACCCGCATAGCGGGTGGTTGTCTGTTTCGCGCTTCGCGCGGGGCGGCCTAAAGACGCTAAAGCAAAAAACGGACGGTTTCCTTAACGGTAGCCGCCCGTTTTTTTGGTTGTCAAGCCTTCATGCGCATTTTCGCGGGCATCATATCGCCCATGGCGCGTGCCGCTTTTGCCGTTTTTTTGATCATGCGGCGCGTTTCGCGCTTGCCGCCTACCACCATACCGACCGTGCCGCCGACGACCATGCCTGCAATGAGGCCTGCCGCCGTCATCGTTGCTTTGTTCATATCATTTTCTCCCCCGTTTTTGTTTTGCATCATTAGTTTGCGCCGCGCGACGGCTTTTATACGAAAAGCTGATGCCGTATGAGGAAAAATTTTCAAAAAGGAGTTGCTGCTTATTGCAAACCGCACCGAAAAGCATTATAATAAAGGATGATAGAATTGTCGAATGATTTGCCAAAGGAGATTGCGATGGAGCAAATTTATACCATACCCGTAAATGAAGCATTTGATGCCTCGGCCGCTGACCACAGCTGCGGCTGTCCGATGTGTGCCCTGTACCGCAAGCTGGAGGAAAACGAGCTTGACCTCATACTCGGTGCCTCGATGATGGAGCCCGACGTGCGCATTCAAACAAACAAAGAGGGCTTTTGCCGCACGCACTATGACATGATGTTTGTGCGCAAAAACCGACTTGGTATGGCGCTGACTCTCGAAAGCCACTTAAAGGAGCTGCAGGACGATTTGAAAAGCGGCCTGATCGGCTCCCTGATCAAGGGCGCGGATGCGAAGCCCGTGAAGCGCATTAAGGCGCTGGAAAGCTCCTGCTACGTTTGCCGCCGTATTGATTTTCATTTTCAACACATGGCGCAGACCGTGATCTATCTTTACGACACCGAGGAGACCTTCCGCAAAAAGCTGCCCGCGCAGCCCTATTTTTGCCTGCCGCATTACCGCCTGCTTTTGGAGCGCGCCGATGCGCGTCTTGGCAAGAAACGCATGGCGGAGTTTACCGAGGTGATAGGCGGCGTGCAAAGTGCCTATCTTGAGACCTTAACCGAGGACATCAGCTGGTTTTGCAAAAAGTTTGACTACCGCTACGATGCCGAGCCCTGGAAAAACTCCAAGGATAGTGTGGAACGTGCCATCAAATTCCTGCGTGCCGACCTGCACGGTGCGCCCGACAAAAAATAAGGAGATTGCAATGAAACTGACAAACACCGAATTAAAAGCCCTTTGCCACGGCGCCCTTTGGTTTGACGAGGACGAGCAAGGGTATTTGCACCTTTACCGCTTTACCGAAAAGCAAGTCGACTTTTACCGCGAGACCAACATGGATTTTTATTATAAAACCATGGCTACCTCCAACGTGCGCGTATCGCTGACCACCGATGCCGCAGCCCTCTCGTTTGACTATTTGGCGCACAAGCGCTCCAGCCGCAAATTCTGCTATTTTGATATATACGTCAACGACGTGATGCTTGCCCACGAGGGCGAGAACGACTGCACCGAGACCACGGGCACCGTGACCCTTGCGCTGCCTGCGGGCACCAACGAGATCACGGTATATCTGCCGCCCTTGTTCGGTGCGGCGCTGAAAAACTTCACCCTTGACGGTGCCACCTTCGCAACACCCGTCACAAAAAAGCGCAAAATGCTGATTTTCGGTGACAGCATCACGCAGGGCTACGATGCCGTTTACCCCTCGCAGTCCTACGCCAATCTGATTGCCGATATGTTGGATGCCACCTCGGTCAACCAAGGCATTGGCGGCGAGATCTTCAACCCCGCGCTGATTGACGGTGAGCTTGGCTTTACCCCCGATCTCATTACCGTTGCCTACGGCACCAACGATTACAGCAAATGCACGCGCGAGGACATGATCGCCGCCGCAAACGGCTTTTACGCCCGCCTGCGAGAGGCCTTTCCCGAAACACCGATCTTTGCCCTTTTACCCATCTGGCGCGGCGACACCAAAAACAAGGTCAGCGCCGTTGGCACCTTTGAGGAGGCAAAGGCCATTGTGCGCGACGCAGCGGAGCGCCAGCCGAACACCGTGGTGATCGACGGCAACACCTTTGTGCCGCACCTGCCCGAATTTTTCTCGGACAAACACCTGCACCCCAATGACATGGGCTTTAAATTTTACGCCGATGCACTCTTTGCGGCACTCGCACCCTACGTAAACGAGGATTGACATGGCATCAAAATACGGTAACATGATCGACCTTTTGGAGCTGCAAAAGACCTTTATTTTAAATCACCTCGGCGCGGGTGACACCGCCGTTGACTTTACCATGGGCAACGGACACGACACCGCATTTCTCTCCAAAACGGTGGGCGAAAGCGGACACGTATATGCCTTTGACGTGCAGCAGCAGGCGCTTGATTCGACTGCCGCAAATCTTGAAAAGGCAGGCTGCACCAAGAACTACACGCTGATCCTCGATTCGCACCACAACGTAAAAAAATACGTAGAGGGCCCCATTCGCGCAGGCATGTTTAATCTCGGCTATCTGCCCGGCAGCGACAAGAGTGTGACCACCATGCGAGAAACCACCATGCCCGCCATTGAAGCGGCCATCGACCTCCTTGACCACGGCGGCGTGTTGCTCGTGGCGGTCTATCCCGGCCACGCCGAGGGGGAGGCCGAGGGAAAAATGGTGCTTGACTATTTTGCCACGCTTGACCGTCACCTCATTTGCTGCACGCTCATCCGCATTCTCAACTCTCCCACCTCGCCCTTTTTCGTGGTGGTGGAAAAGAAGTGAGGCGTGCCATGCAACTGACAACAGCAGAGCTCTGTACCCTGGCACAGGGCGCCGTACATACTGCCGTATGCGGCAGGTTTGTGACATGGCACCGCTTTACCGAGAAGCAGCTTGCGTATTACCGCAAGACAAGCGACTTTTTCTACACGCGGGCACTGGCCTCTGCGGGGATCCGCATTGAGTGCAGAACCGATGCTACGGCGCTTTCCTTTGACTTCCGCGTGAAGCAGGCAAGTGCACGTGACCGTTATTCCTTTGACCTCTTTGTGGACGGCGTCATGACAGATCACTACGCGATGGAGGGCGTGTCGGCTGAAGAGGGGCACGTTTTCTTTCCCCTACCCGAAGGCACACACCGCGTAACGCTTTATCTCCCCTCGCTCTTTGGCACCGAGCTGGCCCATTTTACGCTGACCGATGCTACCATGATAGCGCCCGTAACGAAAAGCCGCCGCATGCTATTGCTGGGCGACAGCATCACGCAGGGCATTGACTGCCGTTACACCTCGCAGACCTACGCCAATCTGATTGCCGACATGCTGGATGCCTCGGCAGTCAATCAGGGCGTAGCGGGCGCGCCGTTTGATCCTGCCGCCATTGACAGCGAGATCGGCTTTTCCCCCGACATTGTCACGGTGGCCTATGGCACAAACGACTATACCAAATCACCAGACCGCGAGACAATGATAAAAAATGCCAATGCCTTTTACCGTCGCGTGCGCGAGGCCTTTCCCGACGCCGCGCTCTTTGGCCTTCTTCCCATCTGGCGCGCAGATGCCAATGCAAAGCCCCGCCCCGTGGGCAGCTTTGAGGAGGCAAAGGAGATTGTGCGGGCCGCCGCCGAAGCGGTGGGTGCCACCGTCCTCGACGGCGACGGCTTTGTGCCGCATTTACCGGCCTGCTTTGGCGACGGGCACCTGCACCCCAACGATTTCGGCTTCAAATTTTATGCCGATGCGCTTTTTGGCGCCATGCGACCGTATCTGATATAAAAAAACCGCGCGCTTGTCAAAAGACAAGCGCGCGGTTTTTCATTGGAGCTGGTGGTGAGATTTGAACTCACGACCTGCTGATTACGAATCAGCTGCACTGCCCCTGTGCTACACCAGCAACGCGCCTATTATATCACATTTTTTCGGTGATTGCAAGGGCTTTTTGAAATTTTATTTTCGCAAATTCAAATTATTGGCGAGGGACCCCAAAAGCCCCTCGCCGTTTTGCGCTTAGAGCTGCGAAATGAGTCGGATATAAAACTCTGCCGCGCGTGCGACCGTCTCAACGCGAATGCGCTCGTTGTTGCCGTGGATGCTGGCGCGTTCCTCGCCCGTGAGGTCCATGGCCGAAAAACGGTAGACCTTATCGGAGATTCTGCCCCAATGGCGGCAATCGGAGCATTGCACCATGAGATAGGGGCTGACGAGTGCCTCCTGCCAGGTGCCCTCAACAGCCGAGACGACCTTTTGCCAAGCCTCGCAATCAATGCGGGAAATGCTGCTTGGCTCCATACCGTCAAGTGCGGTGATCTCAACACGCTCGTTTTTTACAATCTTCTTGATATACGCCTGGGCGCTCTCCACGCTATCCAAAGGGTTGAGGCGCATATTCGAAACCATGGTAGCGCTTGGCGGAATCACGTTCGAGGCCTTGCTGCCCTGCATCTGGGTAAAGGCTACGGTGGTGCGCAGCAGCGCATTGAGCTCGCCGCCCTTTTTGCGTCCCATCAGATCAAGGATCCAGCCAAAGCACCACAGGTTTGCAAAAATGATGCGATAGACGAGGGTGGAATGGCGACCTAAGGTATCGAACATGGCAGCCACGGGCTTGGTAAGCTTTGCTTGAAAGGGCTTGGCCTCCACACGGCAGCAAGCGGCAGAAAGCTCGCCCACGGGTGTGTGGGGCTTGGGTGCCGAGGCGTGGCCGCCGCCCGAGGTGATGCGATATTCGATATTCAGCATTCCCTTTTCGGCAATGCCGATCATGGCGCAGGGGGTCTTGACACCGGGGAAGACGTTTTCGACCACGGCGCCGCCCTCGTCAAGCACGATGCCGGGCACCATGCCGTTTTTCTCAAAATACTCAACAATGCGAAGCGCACCCTCGCCGTTGACCTCCTCACCACCCGAAAAGGCAAAATAGACGTCATGCTCGGGCACAAATCCCTTTGCGATCAGATGATCGGCAGCAAAAAGCGCCGCGTTCATGGTGACCTTGGTATCGAGCGTACCGCGCCCCCACAGCACGCCATCCTCAAGCACGCCGTCAAAGGGGGGCTTTTCCCAGCTTTCCTCATCTACGGGAACCACATCGTAATGCGCCATCAGCACGGCGGGGTCAGTAGCGCTTTTACCCTGCCAACGGTACAGGATCGCACGGTCGGGGAAGCGCATAAACTCGCAGCGCGCCGCCACATTGGGATAGAGCGTTGGCAGCAGGGCGATGAGCTTTTCAAATTCGGCCTCATCCTCTCTTTCGGGGTCGCGATTGGAGACGGTTTTGCAGCGCACGAGTGCGGCAAGACTGCTGACCGCGCGGTCACGGTCAAGCTCCACCGCCTCAAAACGGCGGGGCGCCGCCTTGGGCGGCTGAAAGCGAATGGTGCGAACGGTTACGACCGCAACGAAAAGCAGCGCGGCAGCCGCCAACACGATATCAAAGACCTTTAAGATCAGATCAATATGTTCCGTTAAAAATTCCCAAACGGCCATCACACACCTCAAAGCAAATTCTTTTTGTACATCACGCGAGCCTCAATCAGCGTCAAAATAACACCGACGGGTACCATGATGCCCACGGTTCCCTCATTGAGGGCGGGGACAAAGATAAACAGGATCATCATCAGCGCAACGGGCGCGATGGCGATCTTCCAATTGCGGGAAACAAACACCACGCCAAGGCCGCCGAAGAGCGCGGGCAGGATCTGCGCGAAAGCAGGTGCCAGCACGGGAGCGTTGAGAACGGGCGTGAGGGGCACGATCAAAATCACACCGAGAATGATAATGACGGTGGTGACGATGCTGGATACCGCGATGGCAATGGTGGAGACGATCTCACCCTCCTCGCTATTTGCCTTCACACCCATTTGCTCCATGGCACCGATGGCGCAGGGGAGCTTGAGATTGGAAATATTACCCGTAACAAAGGAAAGATAGGAGCCGCCCGCACCCAGCATGGGGATATACGTAAAGGTTTCCACGATACCGACCGCCCAATACATCGGGGCGGTGGCAAGCAGACCCATCAGCAGGCCGCGCCCGTCGGGTGCTGCCTGAAACACCAGCGCGATGGCAACGGGATACAGCAGCATCATGACCATGAGCGACAGCGACCAAATGCGCCCGTCGCGGTGTACACTATCCATATAAGAAAGTTGTTTTTTCATACCGTCCACCTCCTTATCCGAGCCACATGGTAAACGGAATGGCAGAGGCCATACCCGCAATGAGACTCACGGGGAGCGCATACTCCGAGACCCAGCGCCAGCCCGTAGCCTTGACCAACACACCCGAAAGCACCATCACCACGGCAGAGACCGCCATGACGAGCACGGGAATAATACCGCTGAAATCGCCTGTGGCAACGGTGGAGACGTTGCAGAACACAAAGCCCACAAAGGCGGAGATCATGCCGATAAACATGGCAGCGGTAAAGAGCTCGCTCCATTTTTTATCGCGCTTTTCCATGTTGATCATGCCCTTTTGCATTTTTTTGGCCACCGAAGGAACCAGCCAAATGCCCACCATGATGGAAAGGGTCATCACGAGTGCGACGGTGACGAACTGCGAGGCCGTCAGCGGTATGCCGCTGCCGAAGCTGCCGCCCGTTTCGCGCACGGCATTGGTGGCGGCAATCGTTTCATAGGAAAGAGAACCGACCACCGACAGACGCAACCAAGGAAGCGCGACGCCAAGATCCTTTGAAAGGGTCATAACGCTGATAACGATGGCAACAGCAGGAGCCACGGTAAAGGTGGCGGCGGAAATGATCAGCTTTTTGATGCGATCCCCTGCCATCCCAAGCTCCTTTGCGCGGCGCAGGGCTCTGACCAAAAACCAGACCGACTGCACCAGCACGGCAGCAACCAAAATACCCGAAAACAAAAATATGATCGGGTGATTGACATGAAATTCCATAAAAACCTCCAAGCTATGATTGTCATTTACCATTATAGCTTTTTTTAAGACAAAAATCAAGAACAAATGAGGCAACACCGAAAATATCATAAAAAAAGAGCCCCATGGGGCTCTTTTTTTATTTCGGTGAGCCGAGGCTCATGCGCCGAGATAGGCTTTTCTCACGCGCTCGTCGTCGGCGAGCTCTGCAGCCTTGCCCGACATGGTAATGACACCGTTTTCAAGAACGTAAGCGCGGTCGGAGATGGCAAGCGCCTTTTTGGCGTTCTGCTCAACGAGCAGAACGGTCTTGCCTGCCTCGCGGAAGGATTTGATGATCTCAAACACCTCACCGACAAGCAACGGCGACAGACCCATGGAGGGCTCGTCCAGAACGATCAATTCGGGGTTCGAGAGCAGGGCTCTGCCCATAGCAAGCATCTGCTGCTCGCCGCCCGAAAGCGTGCCTGCCAGCTGATTTTTGCGCTCGGCGAGACGCGGGAACTGCGTGAGCACGAGCTCCATATTGCGCTTGATCTCCTCCTTATCCTTGCGGGAATAGGAGCCGAGCAACAAATTATCATACACCGAAAGCCCTTGGAAAATGCGTCTGCCCTCGGGCACGTGCACCATACCCATGCCAACGATCTTATGGGCGGGGATATGCGTGATATCCTGTCCCTTATATGAAACATGACCGCTTTTGGGATGAATAAGTCCCGTAATGGTGTGCAGCGTGGTGGTTTTACCCGCGCCGTTTGCACCAATGAGAGAAACGATCTCGCCGCGATTGACCTCAAAGGAGATGCCGCGCAGCGCTTGGATCATACCGTAGTAAACGTTAAGTTCTTCTACTTTTAAAATTTGTTCAGACATAGCGGTTCCCCTCCTTAATCGCCAAGATAGGCCTTGATGACCGCGGGGTTTGCGAGCACCTCAGCCGTCTCACCCTTTGCAAGCTCGGTGCCGAAGTTGAGGACGGTCAGCTTTTCGCAAATACCGCTAACAAGGCGCATATCGTGCTCGATGAGCAGAATGGTCATGTCAAATTCGCGGCGCACAAACGCAATATCGTCCATCAGCTCCTGCGTCTCGCTCGGGTTCATGCCTGCAGCAGGCTCGTCGAGGAGCAAGAGCGTGGGATTGGTGGCCATGGCACGCGCGATCTCCAGCTTTCTTTGTTTACCGTAGGGCAGGTTGGCGGCAAGGTAATCCTTGTATTCCTCCAGCTGAAACACCTTTAAAAGCGCGAGGGCTCTGTCATAAAATTCCTTTTCGCTCTTTTTGTGACGGGGCAAGCGGAAGATAGACTCAGCCACGTTACAGGGAATTTGATTGGCAAGGCCGACCATCACGTTTTCAATGGCGGTCAAATTCTTGAACAAACGAATATTCTGGAAGGTACGGGCAATGCCACCGCGGTTGATCTCGATGGGAGATTTGCCCGTGATGTTTTTGCCGTTGTGGAAAATACGGCCCGAGGTGGGCTTATATACGCCCGTGAGGAGGTTGAAAAACGTGGTTTTTCCCGCACCGTTGGGGCCGATGAGACCGTAAAGCTCACCCTTTTTGATTTCAAGATTGACATCATCTACGGCACGCAGACCGCCGAACTGAATCGAGAGGTGCTCTGTTTTTAATACCAGCTCTTGTGTACTCATTTAAGCATCCTCCTTTTCCTCGGTTTCGGCGCGCTTGCCCTTCAGCTTTTGCAGCAGCACGGCGAGATTGTATTTCTCGCGGAATGCCTTGAGGCCGGGGGCGTTGCGATAGATCACGATCACGATCAGAATAAGCGAATAGATCACGTTTTGCAGCACCGACAAATTGCCCGTCAGCACGGTCTGCAGCTTGAAGTTGATAAACGTGATGAGTGCTGCGGCAAGCGCGGCACCGTTGATGGAGCCCATGCCGCCAAGCACGACCATAACTAAAATTTCGATTGAGTAGTTATAGTCAAAGGTGGGGGTCTGCAGACGGGACTGCGTATAGCTGTAAAGCACGCCCGCCACACCTGCAAAGAACGAGGAAATGGTAAACACGAACAGCTTATACTTGGTAATATCCACACCCATCGCGCGGGCCGCGATCTCATTATCCTTGATCGAAATGATGGCACGGCCGTGCTTGGAGCGCATCAGGTTCTGCGTCACGGCAAGGCAGGCCAGCACCGCGATTAAGGCAATGATGAAGAGATACTTGCGGTCAAAGCGGGGGGTCTCAAGACCGAGGGTAGCACCGAAGAGCTGCTCGGGCAGGTTCATCACCACGTTGCGCACGATCTCACCGAAGGCAAGCGTCACGATAGCCAGATAGTCACCGCGCAAGCGCAGCGCCGGCAGACCGATGATCATGCCGAATACGGCTGCCGAAAGGCCGCCCACCAGCAAGGAGATCACGAGCACCAGAATGCTGTTGGCATTGGTACCGAGTGCAGGCACGAGAATGGCCGAGACCTTACCGCCAAGGAAGGCGCCCACGCACATAAAGCCGGCGTGACCGAGCGACAGCTCACCGAGGAACCCAACCACCATGCCAAGCGAAACTGCAAGCAGCATGGCAATGGCGATCTGCTCAAGGAGAAACTGATTGCCCATCTTGAGCGAGCCCGAAAGCGAGAGCGCACCGAACACCAGCGTGATCAGCGCGAGAATGAAATAGTTGGCGTACTTGCGAATAAAGGGCTTTTTGAAAAATGCAAGAACAGTACTCATACCTTTTCCCTCCTTGCTTTGCCCAAAAGACCCGCAGGCTTCACGAGCAGAATGACGATCAAAACGGCAAACTCGATGGCATCGGTAAAGGGCGCGATGGCGGGAATGCTAAGAGAAACGCATTCGATCACGCCGAGCAAAATACCGCCGAGCATGGCGCCGGGCACCGAGCCGATACCGCCGATAACGGCGGCCGTGAAGGCCTTAATACCGGGCATGGCGCCGAGCGTGTTGGTCAGGCTCGGTGCTTTCATCAGCATAAGGTAGGCTGCCACCGCCGCAAGTGCGGAGCCGATACCGAAGGTTACGGCAATGATGGCGTTGGTATTGACGCCCATCAGCTGTGCCGCACCTCTGTCCTCGGAAACGGCAACCATGGCGCGGCCAACCTTGGAGTATTTGACAAAAAGCGTCAGCGCAACCATCAGCACCACCGTGACAGCCAGCGTGATCAGCGTATTATAGTGGATGCTGAACGCGCCCAGTTTGAGTGCACCGCTGACCTGCAATTGCAGGGGCATTTTGGAGCCTGCGCCAAAAATGATCTGCGCAAGGCTCTGCAACAGAGAGCTGACGCCGATGGCGGTGATCAGCACCGCAAGGGGCGACGCGCCGCGCAAGGGGCGGTAGGCAAAGCGCTCCACGAACACGCCGAGCGCAACACAGAAAGCCACCGCTACGCAAAGTGCGGGGATAGGATGGCCCACCAAAAGCAGAGTGGTGAACATTGCGTAACCGCCCGCCATGATGATATCGCCGTGCGCAAAGTTCAGCATCTTTGCGATACCGTACACCATCGTGTAGCCGATGGCGATGATCGCATACGTGCCGCCCGAGCTGAGGCCGTTAAAAAGAGCTGTTAAAAAATTCATAGTTCAATCTTCCTATTATGACAAGTTTGCTGGCGCAGAAAACCACGCCAGCAAACCAAAATTATGTAAGCGCAAACAGGCCGGATCAGCCGTTAGCCTCCTTGATCGTTTGAGCAAGAGCCTCTTTGTTTACGAAGCCGTCGGAGGTCCACTTCACGGTGCCCGTACCGGTAACGGCACCGGTGTAGGTGTAGCCACCGTTGAGCTGCTCCTTAAGGATCTCGCACATATCGGAAGCGGAGGTATCTGCATCAACAGTCTTGCCCTCCTCAATAGCCTTCTTCAGCGCGCCAACGATCGCGTAAACGCAGTCATAAGCGGAAGCGCCGAACTGGTTGAGGGTAGCGGCACCGTACTTAGCGGTGTAGTTGTCGATGAAGGTCTTTGCAGCACCCTCGGTAGCCTTGGAGTTGAAGTGAGTGAGCATGGTGATCTTCTGGGGAATGGCGGAAATGGTGAAGCCCTCAGCGGACTCGATGCCGTCAAAGCCGTCGCAGCCGTAGTAGATCTTGATGCCTGCCTCATCCTTAGCCTGGGTCATGAAAAGTGCGGCCTCGGTGTAGTAGATGGGCATGAAGATGAACTCGCAGTTCTTAAGCTCAGCTACCTGCTGGGTGAAATCGCTGGAGGTGTTGGTGGTGAAGGAGGCCTCAACGGTGGTGATGCTGCTGCTGAGGTTTGCCTTGAACTCGTCGTAAATACCCTTGGAGTAGTCGATATCGGACTGGTAGAAGATACCGATAGTGGTGTACTCAAGAGAGTTTACGTACTCAGCGGCAGCCTTACCCTGCTTCGCATCTGCAAAGCACATCTGGTAGCCGTTGGACTCGGAGCGCACTGCATCGGCAGAGGCAGAGGGAGTCATAAAGAAGACATTGTCTGCCTCCGAGAGGGTCTTAAACTCAAGTGCGGGCTGCGTGGTAACACAACCGAGAGAGAGCTGCATACCCCAGTCAACAAGTGCGGAGTAGTTTGCCTGGATCTTGGTGGGATCGTTTACGTCGTCCATGACCTTAAGCTCAAGCTTAATGCCGTTGAGACCGCCGTTTGCATTGATCTCATCAACTGCCATTTGTGCTGCATTGGCAACACCGTTGCCGTAAACGGCAGCGTTACCGGTCAGAGGGCCGGAAAGACCGATCTTGATGGTGTCGGAATTCTTGTTGCACGCAGAAAGCGTTGCGGCACAGGTAGCAACCATCAATACCGCGAGGAAAATCGCCAAAAGCTTTTTCATGATGAAATTTCTCCTTTAATGGATTAAAGTTGTTTATATCCCGAAAAATCGAAGATATGCCAAAATTATACCTCACTTTTTGGGGTTTGGCAATAGACAAATTGCACAAAAACGCACGTTTTCATATATTTTTATTATAAATATACCTTATTTTCCGTTTTTTCATAAGCTCGCAGTGCAAAAACGCCTTCACCCCTTGTCAAGGCGCGCGATATCTGCTATACTGTAAAGAAAGCGTTGCATACCGTGCCGACTTCCGTGGCAAGATAACAAAAACGGCGGAGGTTGGCATGCTTTTTTCGTCCTTTTTGTTTTTATTTTGGTTTTTACCCCTCACGCTGCTTCTGTATTTTCTTCTCCCCGCCTGCCTTTCGCGCGTATGCGGTGGGCGCATGGGCAGGGGCGCACAGCTTTTTTTGCGCAACGTGATCCTGCTTGTGGCCAGTCTGCTTTTTTACGGATGGGGAGAGCCACTTTACGTGCTTTTGATGCTCGGCACCGTGGCGGCTGATTTTTTCTTTGGCTTATGGCTCGCACGCAGCCGCCGTCCGCAAGCCGTGCTGTGGCTTGCCGTCCTTTTCAATCTCGGGCTGCTTTTTTACTTCAAATACGCCGCCTTCTTCGGGGGGCTTCTCGGAATAAGCCTTTCGGCGCCGCGTATGCCGCTTGGCATCTCCTTTTACACCTTTCAAGCACTTTCCTACGTGGTGGACGTCTATTACGGCCGCGTGCGTGCCGCCCGTGACCCGATTGCCTTTGGTGCCTACGTGGCACTTTTTCCGCAGCTGATCGCAGGACCGATCGTGCGTTACAGCGACGTGGCGACCGAGCTTGAAAGCCGCCGACACAGCGTGCGCGACGCCGCTTCGGGCGCACGCCGCTTTATTGCGGGACTTACCAAAAAAATGCTGATCGCGAACCCTGCGGGCGCCCTGTTTGCGGTGCTTGCGGCAAAGCCCGCAGGCGAGCTTTTTGCCACGGGCGCGTGGCTGGCGCTCGTGGCCTTTGCCATACAGATCTATTTTGATTTTTCGGGCTATTCCGATATGGCGGTGGGACTGGGGCGCATTTTCGGCTTTTCCTTTCCCGAAAACTTCAATTACCCCTATACCGCCGTGAGCTTTACCGACTTCTGGCGGCGCTGGCACATCACGCTCTCGGGCTTTTTCAAGGAATACGTGTATATTCCGCTTGGCGGCAACAGACGGGGTGTTTTTCGCACCGTTATCAACCTTTTTGTCGTTTGGTTTCTCACGGGCCTGTGGCACGGTGCCGCGTGGAACTTTATTTTATGGGGGCTTTATTACCTCGTGCTGCTTCTCGCGGAAAAATTCCTGCTTGCCCGATTTTTGCCGCACGTTCCCCGCCCTTTACGCCACACGCTCACGCTGCTCGGCATTTTGTTTGGCTGGCTGCTTTTTGTGTTTGACGGCAGCAGCAATTATCTGACCCTCTCGGCATTGGGCAGTTTTTTTGGCACCCTGTTCGGGCGAAACGGCCTCCTTGGCGGCAATGAGCTTTACGAGCTGGTGCGCCACCTGCCCCTTTTGGCAATTGCCGCACTCGGCGCCACACCCGTGCCGCGCACGGCCTACCGCGCGCTGGTACAAAAGCGTGCCGTTTTGGCTGTTTTGCTACCCGTTTTGGCACTTTTCCTTTCTCTTGCCTATCTGGCTGACGCCACCTATAACCCGTTTTTATACTTTCGCTTTTAATTTTTTGTGAGGTGTTTTCTATGCTCTCTTTGATCGGTCGCTTATTTATCAAAAACAGCCACGACGTGACCAACCCTCGGGTGCGCCGCGCGTGGGGCACGCTTGCCTCGGTGTTTGGCATCGTGATGAATCTTCTACTGTTTGCCGCCAAATTTACGGTAGGCACGCTGCTTGGCACGGTAGCCATCCGCGCCGACGCGATCAACAACCTCTCGGATGCGGGCGCCTCGGCCGTGTCGCTGATCAGCTTCAAGATCTCGGCAAAGCCCGCTGACCGTGAGCACCCCTTCGGCCACGCGCGCATTGAGTACATCGCATCGTTGGTGGTCTCCTTCTTTATTCTGTTTATCGGCGTTGAGCTGGTGCGTGAGGCCTTTGGCAAGCTTTTTGAGCCCATGCCCCTGTTTTTTGACCTGCTTGCCGTGATCGTGCTTTCCCTTTCGGTGCTTTGCAAGCTGATGATGGCACTCTTTAACCGCGCCGTTGGCAAAAAGATCAATTCCGAGGTCATTCGCGCCACCGCCGCAGACAGTCTCTCGGATGCCTGCGCCACGGCGGTTGTACTGCTGGCCAACATTCTCACGCTCGTGCTGCCCGAGGCCGTTGCGCTTTACGTGGACCCTGTGATGGGTATTTTGGTGGCGATCCTCATTTTTGTGGCGGGACTTCGCATCCTCAACGACACGAAAAACATGATCCTAGGCACCGCCCCCTCAAACGACACGGTAGCGGCGATCCACCGCATTGTAAACGAATATCCCGAGGCACTCGGTATTCACGACCTTATCGTGCACAATTACGGCCCGGGACGCACGCTGGCCTCATTACACATTGAGGTAGACGGCAAGAAGGACATCTTTCTCGCGCACGACATCATTGACCTCATTGAGCGCAGACTCTATGAGGAGGAGCAGATCTCCTGCACCATTCACATGGACCCCATTGTGCGCGACGATGCCGAGGTGACGCGCTGGTACGAGATCACCAAGCAGGTGCTTGCCGAAATTGACCCCGCGATCGGGCTGCACGATTTTCGCATGGTGCCCGGATTTACACACACCAATCTCATATTTGATATTGCCGTGCCCTTTGAAAACAAAACCCCCGAGCAGGAGCTGAAAAGCGAGATCGGCGCACGCATCTGTGCCATTGACGAAACATATTTCACCGTGATCACGGTAGACCGTATCTGAGCAAAAATTCCGCCAAAAACCCTTGACAGATTTTGCGCACGCGCGTTATACTAAGGTTGCACACGCCCAAATTTTTACAGGGGAGGCTCTGCTATGCCCTTTGCAAGCTGTCACAATCACTCGACCTTTTCCGATGCCCTCTACACGCCCGAACGCTTGGTTGAACTGGCTGCCGAGGCGGGATACGGCGGCATCATTCTCACCGACCACGACACCGTGCGCGGTACATATTTTTTACAAAAAGCCGCAAGGCGGGCAGGACTGCTCTCCCTGCTTGGCTGCGAATTCAGCACGCGCAGCCCCGAGGGCGAGAACGTGCATTTGCTCGGCTTTGATTTCAATCCCGACAACAAGCGCATGAAGGAGCTGCTTGCCTATACCTCATCACGGCAGACCACACGCTCGCACCTGCTCTTTGACTTTGGGCTTGCGCGCGGCACTCTGCGCGAGGGGCTTACCTGGCAGGATGTGCTTGACGATCACCCCTATAACGATTACTTTTGCAACAACCAGGTCTTTGCTACCATGGTAAAACGCGGCATTTATGCCCCCGAGGAATACGGCGACTTTTTCTATGCCAGCTTTGCCGTCGGTCGCAACCCCGAGGCACGTGCCATGCTAAAAGAAAAGCTGCATATGCCCGAGCCAAATATGACCGAGGTGATTGAGATCATTCGGCATGCGGGCGGTGTGCCCGTAGTAGCCCATCCGCACGGCTTTGCAAAATATGCCGAGGTGTGGCTCTCGCTCGGCGTGCTGGGCTTTGAAACGGTGCACCCCGATCTTGATGCCGAAGACATGGCATTTTTCGATCGGTTCTGCGGTGAGCATCATTTATATAAAATGGGCGGCTCTGACCATTCCTCGCTTTTGGGCGGCTACACCAAGACCATTCCCCAACACGACCTGCCCCTTACCTGCGGCTATACCACGGAAGAATATTTTATGAAGCTTTATCGCCGCCTGCTGGGATAATCATACGCCAAAAATATTTTTTAGAATTTTTCTAAAAACTATTGACAAGCGGAAAAAATCGTGCTAAAATAGAATTGTTCTAAAAAAGAACTTCTCGGCCATAGGCCGAATCAAATAAAATATCACATATAAGGAGAATTTTAACATGAAAAAATGGAGATGCACAATTTGCGGCGAGATCGTTGAAGGTGACCGTCCCGATAAATGCCCCCTTTGCAAGGCACCCGGCGAAAAATTTGTTGAGGTGGTAGAGGAAGGCATGACCTGGGCTGCCGAGCACGAGGTTGGTGTTGGCAAGGCCGAGGGCGTTCCGATGGAGATCATCGAGGGTCTGCGCGCAAACTTCCAGGGTGAGTGCACCGAGGTTGGTATGTATCTTGCCATGGCACGCGTCGCGCACCGCGAGGGCTATCCCGAGATCGGTCTTTACTGGGAAAAGGCTGCATGGGAAGAGGCTGAGCACGCCGCAAAATTTGCAGAGCTGCTTGGTGAGTGCGTTTCCACCTCCACCAAGGAGAACCTGACCGTGCGCGTGGCTGCCGAGAACGGCGCAACCGCAGGCAAGTTTGAGCTGGCTAAGATGGCAAAGCAGCATAACCTCGACGCCATTCACGACACCGTGCACGAAATGGCTCGCGACGAGGCTCGCCACGGCAAGGCCTTCCAGGGGCTTCTTGACAGATACTTCAAATAATTCAAACAGGGGGAATATATCATGGAAGCAAATTATATGATCTGCAACTGCAAGCAGGTAAGCTACATTGACATTGCCCACGCCCTTGAATCGCACAACAAATTTGAGAATGTGCTGGAGGTTTTTGAGGACATCCAGAAGCAGACGCACTGCTCCACGGGCTGCGGCGGCTGCCACCAAAAGGTGCTTGACACGATCTCCGAGATCATGATGGGTAAATAAATCGAGTAAAAAAAAGAACGCCCCGTGGGGCGTTCTTTTTTTACAAAATTTTTTCCATACCGATCTTTTGCGGCAGAAGGCCGCATTTTTCATAAAAGCGCAGGGCGCTTTGGTTGCAGGACCAGACATTCAGGGTGAGGTTATAGCATCCAGAACGGCGTGCAAAATCAACGCAAAACTCATAAAGGGCGCGGCCGATGTGCTGCCCGCGGCAGGTCTCGTCTACGCAAAGGTCATCAATGTAAAGCGTTTTGATATCGGTGAGTATATGGTTGTCGACGTGCTGCTGAAATTGGCAAAAAGCATACCCCATTACCGCCCCTTTTTCATTGACGGCCACAAAAATGGGGGTGTTATCGTCTGCAATAAGGGCGAAAAGCTCCTCGTCGGTATATTTTTTAACGCCGCCCTTGAAAATATCGGGGCGCCCCTCGTGGTGCACCGCAAGCACCTGATAGAGTAGTCGGTTCAGATCCGGCGTGTCGGTCGGCGTTGCTCTTCTGATTACCATGCCCTCACCTCTCCTCGGTTGTTACCATTGCCTCAAGGCAAACGGTATCACCTTTTTTGGTGCGGAAATAATACACACCCTCACCGCCCTCGGCTCGCTCCACCGTAAGTCGGTCGCCAAACGCGGCCTCATGGCAATAGGAAAGCGCCATGCCCGTGATGCGCACGGAGGTGGGATTTGGCAGAAAATCACACACCATATCGGGGTATTTTGTATTATTCATGTGCATGTTGTAGTCAAGATCGCTATAGGCGATCGCGCGCTCGCCGACGGGCAGAAAGGTGGCGTCGCGCGGTATGCGGAAGCGGATCGGCATCTCGCACAAGAGTTCGGGCTCATGCCCGAAGGTCAGCGGAAAATCCGCGCATTTGACAAAGGTGCGGTCGGTGATATTCACCAGCGCCCAAAGCGAGTGACAGCGCGCCACAAGCTCCTCGCCGCAAAAGACCTCAAAGCCACGGGGATAGGTAAAGCCACGCCCCTCGCAGGTAAAGGTTTCCACACGGATCTTGTCAAAGGCAGTCAGCGGACGCAGAATATCAAAGGCGATGCGGCTGAGAATAAAGCCGACGCCCCGCTCCTCCCTGATGACATCCAGCGACCTGCCCGATGTCACAAATTGCATATTGCTGGTCTCCTGCATCAGCGCAAGCAGCGCGGTGGGGCGCAGCTCAAGCGCAGCATTGGTATCGTGCCAGCGCACGGTGTAATGTTCAATATGTTTCATTTTTCACCATTTCAAAAGACGACTTTAGCGGTCTTTATTTTAAATCGGATCTGCAAAATCGACAAAAAATCAAAGCCCTGCGAGGAACAACGCCGCAGGTTCTTTATTTTTAGCCTTGCTTTCCAATCGGCAAAAAATCAAAGCCCTGCAATGGCACCCCATCTCGCTGACGCGAGATAGGAAGAAGCCAAAGGCTTCTTCCACCTTGGAGCAACGCCGCAGGGCAAAGATTTTTGCACGACCTTCAAAAAACGCGAGATGCAAGGCGCACCGGAAGCGCACAGACGACGGCGTACTTCCGTACGTCAAGTTTGTGCGCGTGGAGCAACGCAGCAGATCGTGATTTTTTGACGGTCGAATTAAAGCGTTCCGGAGGAGCCCAGCACGTTCTTGATCTTATGCTGCACCATCTTCTTGACCTCGGAACGGGCAACGGTGAGGTAACCGCGGGGGTCAAATACACCGGGCTCGTTTGCAAAGACACGGCGAATGCCTGCGGTCATAGCAAGACGGATATCGGAGTCGATGTTGATCTTACAAACTGCCATGGAAGCGGCCTGGCGAAGCTGCTCTTCGGGAATGCCGACTGCATCGGGAAGCTTGCCGCCGAGATCGTTGATCTCCTTGACGTAATCCTGAGGCACGGAGGAAGCGCCGTGGAGTACGATCGGGAAGCCGGGCAGACGCTGCTCGATCTCAGCAAGAATGTCGAAGCGCAGAGGCGGGGGAACCAGAATGCCCTTCTCGTTACGGGTGCACTGCTTTGCAGTAAACTTGTATGCGCCGTGAGAGGTGCCGATGGAGATCGCAAGAGAGTCAACGCCCGTGCGGGTCACGAACTCCTCAACCTCCTCGGGACGGGTGTAGGAGGAATGCTCGGCAACAACGTCATCCTCAACGCCCGCGAGCACACCGAGCTCACCCTCTACCACAACGCCGTGTGCGTGTGCGTACTCAACGACCTTCTTGGTCAGGGCGATGTTATCCTCGAAGGAATGGTGAGAGCCATCGATCATTACGGAAGTAAAGCCGCCGTCGATGCAGGACTTGCAGATCTCGAAATCTGCGCCGTGGTCAAGGTGAAGGGCAAGATCAACGCCGCTATCCTCGATTGCTGCCTTTGCAAGAGCGAGCAGGTAAGCGTGCTTTGCATACTTGCGTGCGCCTGCGGAAACCTGCAGAATAACGGGGGATTTTTCCTCTGCAGCAGCCTCGGTGATCGCCTGAATGATCTCCATGTTGTTGATGTTGAAAGCGCCGACGGCATATTTGCCCTCGTAGGCCTTTTTGAACATCTCTTTGGTGGTAACAAGTGCCATGTTTTTTATCTCCTTTGAATTAGAAATATTTTCCACCCCTTATTGTACCGAAAATTGCAGCAAAAATCAAGTATTTTCGGAAAAAAAGTGAAAAAAGGCGTGAAGGACCGTTCTCGTTTCCCTACCAAGAGCCACAAGAGCCTTAT
>JAFTKK010000035.1 GCA_017453325.1 Clostridia bacterium | reverse complement strand
GTGAAGTATAGGGAAAAATTTGCCACTCAAAACCTTGTGTGTTCGATTCCGCTACGGCTAAACATGGCGGTGTTTAGCCGCCAAACAAAAACCATAGGGGCTTGTCGACCAAATGCCGTGGCATTTGAGACAGCCCCTTTTTTGCCGCGCTCACGAGGAAGCTCGGCGTAGGTTACTACGCCTGACGCCTCGCGATCACGCCATCTGCATCCAAATCTTAGATCTCGGAAGTTTTGCGAAAATGGTTTTTGTTGCGCCCTCACGCCCCTCGACGTACCACGTACGTCTCACGGGGCGCGATGACGCCTTCTGCATCCAAATCTTAGGTTTCGGGAGCTTTGCAAAATTTTTGCTTGTCGCTCGATGCCAGAACTTCGGGCACGTTACGGTGCAAGCAAACGGCGGTAGAGCGAGAGTTGTTGCGGGTCACTTGAGGTTAGTGTGACCGTGCCGTGCGTCCTCCTTGGGTGCAGCAGGTCGCTTGCCGCAAGGCGGCGGCACAGCTCGGCAGCGGTGCCCTTGGCACCGTCAAAAAGTGGCACATTGGTACCGAAAAAGCGTGTGAGCGCCTTGCTGGCGAACGGAAAATGCGTGCAGCCCAGCACCACGGCGTCGGGGGTGAAGCGCGCAACGTGTGGGCGCAGCAATGCGGCAAGATAGCGGTCTGCTTCGGGGGAATCGGCCATGCCCGTCTCCACCAAGCGCACCAGTCCCGGTGCGGGGCACTTGTAAAAGTGCGCCTCGCTCGCATGGTGCGAGAGCAGCTCGCGCAGCTTTTGCTCGCGCAGCGTGGCTGCGGTGGCCAAAATGAGGATGCGCGGGTGAGGCTTTACGCGAAGGGCGGGACGTACGGCAGGCTCCATGCCGATGATAGGCAGGTTGGGGTATTGCGCGCGCAGCGTGGCGGCTGCCGCTGCGGTGGCGGTGTTGCAGGCGAGCACTAAGGCCTTGGCGCGCGCAAAGAGACGCGCGGCGTGTGCGTGCACTAAGGCACGCACCTCCTCGGTGCTTTTTTCCCCGTAAGGGGCGTTTGCGCTGTCTCCGAAATAGAGCAGATCCTCGTGGGGGAGGATATTTTTTATTTCTCGCAAAACACCAACGCCCCCGACACCGGAATCGAGCACGGCGACGGGGGCGGTGCGGCGCATACTCAACGTTGCGCCTCTCGGGCAGGCTGCTGCCCGCAAAAACAGAAAACAGAAATCATCATTACCCTCATTTGATTACACTCAGATCATGCGGTAGCCAACGCCGCGCTCGGCGCGAATGAGCGAGGCACCGTTTGCAAAAAGCTTGCGGCGCAAGCGGTAGATATGTACCTGCAGGACGTTGGAGGCCGCCGCGCTCTCACCGAGGGTGGCAGCAAGCTCATTTTCGGATACCGTTTGCCCGCGTTTTGCGAGCAGTGCCTCAAAAATACGCTCCTCGGTGGGGCTGAGGTGTACCTTTTTGCCGCTTACCAGCGCAGCACCGGGTAAGTGGCGCAGCTCAACTGTATCTGCGGTTTTGACGGCATAGCATTTTAAAATGCGCTGCAGCTCGGCAGAGGGATAGGGGAGGGGGAGCACCAGATCTGCGCGTGCGCTGCCCGATCCCTCGTGTCTGAAGCCGACCACGTAAGCGTCGGTGGTGGGGGGAAAGGGGCGCGGCGGGTGATCGAGGTCGAGGAGCCACAGACTGGCGTCCTCGGGCGCGGTGGCAGAAAATCCACCCCGTTGCAGCTCTAAATCCAGCATGCGGGCAAGAATAGGGTCTGTTGTCAGAATGGCGATCAAGGGAGCTGTTCCTCCTGCCTTAAAATCGTTTCAAAGACGCCGGAAAAATCCGCAAGGCTTTCTGCGTGCATCAAACGGTCACGTGCGGCGGCGGCACCGCGCATGCCCTTACAGTACCAGGCCATGTGCTTGCGCGCCTCGGCAATACCGATACGCTCTCCCTTTTGCCTCACCATATCGGTGGCGTGCGCAAGGGCGGTGGAAAGGCGTTCTGCGGCGGTTGGCGGCGTGTAGGGGGTGCCCGCGAGGGCGGCGTTGATCTCGGTAAACAAGAAGGGGTTGCCGAGTGCGCCGCGTGCAACCATCACTCCGTCGCACCCCGTCTCTTTCAGCATATGCAAAACATCCTCAGCGGTGAACAGATCTCCGTTGCCGATGACGGGCACACGTACGGCGGCCTTCACGGCGGCAATGATGCCGTTGTCGCTGGAGGGGGCGTAAAACTGCTGACGGGTGCGCCCGTGCACGCAGATCAGATCGGCACCCGCCGCCTCCATCCGTTTGGCGAATTCCACCGCGTTGCGGGACTGATCGTCCCAGCCTGCGCGAATTTTCACGGTAACGGGCAATGTGACGGCTTGCTTGACGGCGGTGACGATCTTGGCGGCAAGCTCGGGTGTGCGCATCAGCGCGCTGCCCTCGCCGTTTGAAACGACCTTGGGCACGGGGCAGCCCATATTGATATCAATGGCTGCGGGGGCGGGGCCGTCGGTCGCCCCACGGTAGCGGCCGCTTTCCAGTAATGCGGCGGCCTCGGCCATAAAGCAGGGCTCGCTGCCAAAGAGCTGGAGGGCCATCGGGCCGTCGGCTTGCGTGATGGCGGCAAGCGCCGCCGTGCGCACGGGGGCGCCGGCGCGCCCCTTTTGCTCATAGCAAAGGGCTTTTGCCGAGATCATCTCACTCACGGTATATTCCGCGCCCGCACGGTGACAAACGGCACGAAAGGCCGCGTCGGTCACGCCCGCCATGGGGGCGAGCATCAGGCCGTGTGTGAGCGTAACTGTACCAATATGAAGCGGTGCCATCAGCCGTTAAACAGGCGCGTGACGTGGCACGCGTCGGCGTGTATGCGTCGGCAGAGCTCGGGAGAGTAACCCGCTGCTATGCCGGGGTCGTTGATCTTGGTGGGGTCAACGGTGCGTTTGCGCCCCGTGATGGTATAAAACAGCGTCACGGCGGCGGCATAGCTGCCAAGCGGGGTGGCGTGGTTGCCGTCCTCGCGGTAAATCGTGTCGGGTGCCTCGGTGGCAAGAAGTCTGGTAAAGGTTTCTCCCGCAGGGGCAAAGCGGCAATCGTTGGCGCGGCAGAAGGCAAGATAGCTCTCGGTCATATCATGCTGTGCCTCGCGGTTGTCGCGAAGTGCCCAGGGCATATAGAGCATAAAGCGCGCGCCCGCAGCATCTGCCATGGCCTTCAGCGCCGCAGCCCCCTCTTCAAAGAGCGCGGTATCAAAGACCGAAGCGCGATCCTGCGCGATGACAAGATCGTAGCCGCCGTATTTGATGTTAAAGGCGGTGGCGGGGTCGGCCATGTGGTAGGTCAGCGTCTTACCGCCGCGCGTGAGCATGGTGCCGTGCGAGCGTTCGCCTGTGGCCTCCAGTAACGCAAGGACGGTGGCGACCAGATCGTTATAGTAGGTGTGGCTATTGCCAATGAAAAGGAGCTTCATGCAGTACCTCGTCGATAGTTTTATTACTCTTTATCATATCACAAAACAGCGTCTTCTGTCAAGTAAAACGCGCGAAGGGAAATCTTTGTGCAAGTGCACTTTTTCTGCCGCCCACGTGGCGTATGACAACTTTTCATCGCAATTTCTGCGGCAAAATCCGCTTTCCCCGACAAGGTATGACGTGGGCGCAAAAAACTCGCGTTTTTTCTCCCGTTTGCCGTCGTTTTGCGCGAACGGTTGGGGCTTGACCCTGCCTTTTTTCTGTGCTAACATGGGGCAACAGCACACGGGCGGCGCCCCGTGTCGCAGACGAGAAAAAAGGAGGAAAAATGATGAAAATATGGAAAACGGTAGGATGTCTTGTGCTGCTTTGCGTGATCATTGGCGGGTGCGTGGTGATCGGCACCGAGGCGCAGGATACGGAGGTAAACGATCCAAGCGGAGCTCCCTCCGAGCAAGAGGAGCAGCTTGAGGGAGAAAACGAGCTTAACGCAGCGCCAAACGAGGAGGAGACGGGCGGCAGCGTGGTGGTTGCGCCTACATATAGCGAGGGGTTGGCCTTCCGCAGTAACGGAGACGGCACCTGCGCTCTTGCCGGCGTCGGGAGCTGCACCTCGTCCTGCATTCTGATCCCCCCCACCAGCCCCGCGGGTGACACCGTGACCGAAATTTTGCCGTATGCCCTGCAGGGCAGCATCATCGGAGCCATTGAAATTCCCACCACGGTCAAGACGCTGTCCGCCGCATCCTTTGCGGGCTGCCCGCGTCTTTCCTATCTGCGCGTGGCAACGGGCAACGAGTGGTACAGTGAATATGACGGCGTGCTCTATTCTGCCGATGGCAGTACGCTCGTCTACTGTCCCGCAGGACGCAGCGCCGCCGAGCTGAAGCTCCACACTTCACTCAGGCGCATTGCTGCCGCAGCGTTTGGCGAGTGCACGGCGCTCAAAACGATTGTGTTTCAGGGTACCACGGCCGCGTGGCACGGTGTGATCGTGGGCGACGGTAACGAAGCGCTCTATGCCGCAAGCTTTCGCTTTGGTTCATGAGCACAAGTGTTTAATCATTGAAAAGTGGCAGTCCGTATGCGGTTTCCATACGGGCTGCCTTTTTTGTGGTCTTTGGCGTATATAAACCATCGCCCGAGGTGGTGGAAGGAAAGCGCTTTCTTGACAATGAAGGATGTATATAGTAAAATTAAATTACAGGCATCGTTGCTTTCCTGTGACATTCATGCGGGCAAACAGAAAATGCGCCAGAAAAAGTTAACAATTTGTAACAAAACGAAAAAATTGAACCTTTTGCCTCATTTTCGCGTTTATAAGGATAAAGGCGTTCAGGAGGAGTGGGGCAATGGGTATTACATTGTTAACTAACGAGAGACTCGATGCGCATCACGCGCGATTTTGAGGTAAGCAAATCGACACGAATGAACGGAGAAGCTTTTATGAGTTTGCTTTTTCGTCAAGTGGCGACTTATTGCTGTCTCCATATGTTGCGGGTACCTATGATGGCAGCAGTATGCCAACAGATTGTTGGGGCTATGACCGTGCCGTATATGAGGAGCTCACGCAATATCTTGCCACATTGCTTAAATAGACCGATCGTGCATTTTTGTTTGATGAAGGCACTTACGTACAAATGAGGTGATATCATGTCAAGAATCATAAAAAGTAGATCTGTTCGCATTTTGCTCGTCATGGTCCTGATTCTTTGCTTAGCGTGGGGCACGTATGGATTTATTTTGTTTGCATGGCCCACGCTAAAGTATCGGCCAATTAATACCGAGGTGCTGTTGCCCGAGCCCGAAACGGTTGCGTTTTGCCGCAACGGGCAAGTATTTGCACTGACCGAGGCGGCGCAGGCTACGCTACATAAAACCTTGTTGGAGTGGCTTGACAACGTACAGGAGTGCGAGCACATCAATGTTGAAGATTTTAAGCAACGAAGCGCACCGCGATTTGTATTGCGGTACAGCCGAGCCTGCAAATACGTGGGCTCGCTCGGTACGGAGAAACCAATCTCGGAGAAGGCGTTTATGTTTTCCAATATAGCGGTTTTCTTTGGTGATGAGTACGGAAAGATCTATCTCGATTTTGCCTTGGATGGTGAGTACGGTGCGCTTGAGGGACGGGTTGCCGTGTTAACGATTGATAGAGATGTGTATAATTACGGCCTGATCGCGCGGGCGATGATGGATACTCCCGTCGCCAATCCGAGTGGAGATTTGGCCGTCGGCGAGGCTTTCCCCGCCCGACCCGACTCTGTCGTTGTACGTTACGGAGATCGGCTGATCGAGCTATCGGCGGAGCAGTTGGATACGGTGTATGCACAGCTTACATCTCAGCCGAATGAACGGTTTGATCGGTCATATGGCCTTTTCTGCTATTCTGAGGAGGCGGATATGCTGACGAATAGGTTATGCGTTGAATTGCGCTACCACAAGCGTCAACAGTATCTCCCGACAGAAATTCCCGAAAAGAAGGATAGTTTGCGTTCCCGAGAAGATGTGTTTGGCGGCATAACATACGATGCCCTCTTGTTTGTGACGGGGCGTAATCCGAGCATTTCACTCATGGATATCATGTGTTATGTGAACGGTAAATACAGTACCCAATTCGACCCCTATAGCTGGCATATCCCCGATACGCTTGTGCCGTATTTACTGACGCTTTTTGAGGAAACATCGGGTTAACGCTATTGCAGGAGGCAACGTGTGTCACTCTTGCAGTATCCGGGAAGGAGGAACCGTTATGAAAAAAACGCTGATCGTTTTGGCATATATTTTATGTATTTGTGCGATGCTGTTTTCGATATGTTGGTTTGTGCCCTACTTACGCTACAGGGTGTTACGGATACCGATCGAGACCGAAACCTTTTTGCCGAAGCCCGATGAAATTGTGGTTGCCTATGGTGACAAGGAGTTTGTGTTGAACGATGTGCAGCGTAAAACGCTTTATCGGTTGTTTGCCGATGTCGCCGTCCATATCAATCGATACGAGCGCGGCACGGCCGAAAAAAAGATAAACAAGCAAGAGCTGCGTTGGGAATTTCGCTATCACTGCCGTTACAAGTATACGGGCACACTGTATAGCGAGCGTGCCGCTTTTGAGAAGCCGTTTTCGTTTGATGCCATTACCATGGCGTGTTATGACGGGATGCTTCAGATCAATCCGCAGCTATACGGCATTGAGTACAGCATTGAAGGAAAAAGCACCTGCCTTGACTTTGCACCCTACCGAGAATATGATTGGGAACTTGTGCTTCAGTATGCCCTGAGTGCATATACGGAGCAGTTGTTGCAAATGGTGCCAAAGCAAAAGCTCGGTGTGCTGACTGATAAAAGCAACGCTTTTCCCGCCATGCCCGATTCTGCAGTGATCTGTCGGGATGGAAAAACGGTAGAGGTGACGGGCGAAGCTTTGGAGAGCTTGTATGCCCAATTTTTTGATATGGTCGATCACCAAAGCTGCACAGTTGTACAAGCGCCCGACGACTTTGCGCATGTGCAAGAACGGCTGCTCGAAACGACCTGTATCGAGTTTCGCTATTTAAAGCGTCAAAAATATGCTGCCTCCTCTGCCGCACGCGAGGAGGGGCCCTATGCAATCGGTTCGCGTTATAGCGGAATAGAGTACGATGCACTATTGTTTTCGCTGCCCGATGACGGAATGAAAAATCTGACAAAAATTGTGTATTGCAATGGGGAATACCGGTGGCAAGAAATGCTCTCTCATGAGTGGGGCTATGACCATGCCGTATACGGGGAGCTTACGCAATATCTTGACACATTGCTTGACTAATTGATCATGCGCTCGGTAACAGTCCATACGAACCAAAAGAGGGGCACCGCACAACCGTGCGGTGCCCCTTTCGTTGTTATTGGCAGAAATATCTGTCATGCAGCTTTTGGTTGTAGGCGGTGGTTGCCAGCAGCTGCTCCTTTGCGCCCTCTACGCCTGCTACGTAATCGTGCAGGAGGCAGCCCTCGGTGAAGTAAAGCTCATCGCGCAAGGGGAAATAATACTGCAACAGGAAGTTGGCGTATTTTTGGAGACGGTAAGAGCCGCCTGCCACCTGCGGATAATTGCCGACGGGCTTATAGACCGTGGTGGAATAATGATCCTTTACGGCCTTGATGATATCCTCTTTGGTGTTCGCATTGGCAAAGACGATGGTGCGCTCCTCGGTGAAGTAGGTCACGTGGTCGGTGGGGTGCGCATAGGAGAGACAACTGTGCATATCGCTGGAGCCAACCACGGGGATGTCAATACCCTCGCGCTTCAGCTGCTCGTAAAATGCGATCTGGGTCTGGTTTTCAAACCATTGTTGGCCGCCAATCAGCTCAAGCGCATCAAACAGACCCAGTTGCAGCATATAGCGTGTAGTCTGATCGGGGACGTTGTGTACGGTGGTGACCCAATGGGGGTGCGCCAGAATGACCAAGCCGCCGCCTTCTCTGACGATGCGCGTCACGATCATGGCGCTGGCCACCTCGTGGGCATCAACGCCCTCGGGCAGGTCGGTCAGCGTGGCGAGTACGCGCTCCATTTCGGCATCCCATTCGGGCGAGGGGGCGGTATCGCGCCAGGTCTCAAGCGTCTTTTCAAGCAGGGCAAAAGCGTTGGCGCTGTTTTCGGAGGCGAAATTCACCACGTGCTGCTGAATGTTGTGGGGGTGTACTTCCTCTCCGTGATAGATCTTAAAGGGGATATCGAGATCCTTCAAGGCATCTACGGCAAGGTAAGAGGAGGCCATACGGCGGTGGTCGGTGATGGTGGCGAAGTCAAAGCCGTTTTTGCGGTATTCGGCTGCCACAAAGGCAGGCCCCTCCTTGCCGTCGGAATAGTAGGTATGTGCGTGGAAATCACCCACTAAGGGGCGACGGGAGAGCAGATCCTCCTCAAGCGCGTAGAGGGCAACGCCGCCGCGCGGATGCTTTTTCTCTTCAAAATCAATGTATATGCGGTATTCCTGCTCCGAGGGGAGCGTGAGGGAAAAGCGAAAGCCGTTTTGCGGGGCGGCAAGCGCTTGGTACTCGATGCTCGAAGAAAGGGGCTTGTTTCTGCCGCCGTTCATGGCGTACAGCGAAAGCGTGCACTTGGTATCAAGCAGCATATGGGGGTCGCGCGAGAGCAGGGTAAATTCAACCTCTCGTCCGACGGGCACGATCTTGGGGTAGATGTCGTAAAGGGCGACGCCTTTTGTCATATCCAACATATCAGGTCTCCTTTGTTCTTTGAAAATCGCCCCGTTGGGGGTCGTTTAGGTTCATTGTAACGCAAACCGCCTTTGTTTGCAAGCCCTTTTGCAAAAAAAAATGAAAAGGGGGGCGGCGTCATTTGATGCAGAAGGCGTGATCTCGGCATGATAGGCGTATACACATACGTTGAATGCCGAGAGCGCGCCTAAAAACACACATAAAAATTGAAATTCGTAAGAATTTCTACCTTAAAACAAAAAGCCGCCTATGCTATCGATATTTGATAGCAAAAGCGGCTTCATTTTTTATTTGTTTCGTGTGTTTTTGGTCTGCGCGAATGACGCAGCCCCGTTTGATTTAGGATGCGTCCTCGTAGTTGGTGTCTTCCTTAAGGGTTGCCATGGCATCCTCGCTCAGATACTCGGTGGGATCGACCTGAATGCCGCCTACCGTCATTTCAAGGTGCAGGTGAGGGTCGGTGGCGATCTCCACCATGGCGCTGTCACCCACGGTGCCGATCACGTCACCGGTTTTGACGGCAGCACCCACCACAATGCCGTCGGGATGCTCGGCCTTGAGGTTTTTGTAGATCGTGTAGGCGTCGCCGTCGTGCTTGATGGCAACGCATCTGCCCATGCGCACGTCATCCCAGATCTGCGAAACGGTGCCATCTGCCATGGCAGAGACAGAGGCGCCCGCTACCGTGCCGATATCAATGCCGAGGTGAACGCGGTAATCCTCCATGGTGGGCGAGAATACCTGCAGCTCAGAATCGTGCACCGAGAGCAAAACCCCCGAAACGGGGAGCAAAAACTCCTCGGGGAGCGTGCCCGTGGTGGTGTCGCCGGGGGTCTCGTCACCGGGCGTGTCGGGATTTTGGTCGTCGGGTGTCTCGTCGTCGGGATCCTCCACGCCGGCAGGGGTATCAACGGGCGGAATGGTGGTGTCGTCGGGCGGACGGTTCGCGATCACCGTGGTCACGATGATGGCGGTGAGAACAAGCAGCATGACAACAATGGTGATGGCAATGGCGCGTGCGCCCTTGTCCTCACGCAATTTTAACATAAATTTGTTTTTTTGCATAGTGTATCTCCTTTTTTGGTGTTGTTTCTATTTTTGCCTGTTTCGGGCACGATATACACAAAAGGAGAAAAAATGTAAAAGGGCGGTGCGCCAAGGATACCCACGCGGACGCGCGCGAAGCGCGCTATTCGTCACGCAAACCTATGGTTTGCTATGAAAGATTGCAAGCAATCTTTCCCGCGGTTGCGCGAACGCAACCGCAGTTCTCGTGTTACGCAGGTAGGCCAACAAAAAAGCACCCCGGATGGGGTGTCGGTGCGGAGAAGCTACCCACGCGGACGCGCGCGAAGCGCGCTATTCGTCACGCAAACCGGAGGTTTGCTATGAAAGATTGCAAGCAATCTTTCCCGCGGTTGCGCGAACGCAACCGCAGTTCTCGTGTTACGCAGGTAGGCCAACAAAAAAGCACCCC
>JAFTKK010000034.1 GCA_017453325.1 Clostridia bacterium | reverse complement strand
TGGAACACCCTCCGCTGCCTTTCTTCGCTCACGCTTTAGCAATTCATGCACTGGACGATATCCTGTCAATCCAAGTTTGTCCTCTATTTGCCGGTGGCTCATTCCGCATGCCAGCATCTCTTGGATCTGCGGCAGCAGCTCATGCGTGTGTTGATATTTCCTTGCCATATACAAGTACCCCCTGGTGTAGTAATTATATCTTACTACACCAGGGGGCTTTTGTCTATTGTCCGTTTTTAACGGACTTGTTCACTTGCGCCAAACGGGGTTTGTTTATTTGAGGAATTTGCGCAATAGCCCCTCGTAAAGACGGCGGTAGGGGCGATAGCGCATGGGAAGATCGATTTTTGTACTCTTTTTCACAATACTTTTGAGGTGCGAGAAGGCCTCAAAGCCGCGTTTGCCGTGGTAGGCACCCATGCCGCTTTCCCCGACGCCGCCAAAGCCCATTTCCGAGGTGGCCAGGTGAATGATGACGTCGTTGATGCAGCCGCCGCCAAAGGCAAGCACGGTGGTCACGGTATGAATGTTTTGCTTGCTTTCGCTGAACATATAAAGCGCGAGGGGTTTGGCACCTGCACGGACGGTATCAAGCACCTCGGTGATGTTCGTGAAGGTAAGGATCGGCAAAACGGGGCCGAAGATCTCCTCGCCCATCACGGCGTCGTCCGTGGTAACGCCATCCATCACGGTGGGGGCAATTTGCAGCGTTTCTGATGAAAATTCGCCACCGTGTACCACCTTTTTGCGATCAATGAGGGAGAGCACGCGCTCAAAATGCTTTTCGTTGATGATTTTGCCGTAATCGGGGTTCAGCAGCGGGTCGGTGCCGTACTGGTGCAGGATCTCGGCCTTGATGGCAGCGAGCAGCCTGTCCTTGACGGCGGCGTGGCACAGGACGTAATCGGGAGCCACACAGGTCTGGCCGCAATTGAGAAATTTGCCGAACACGATGCGTTTGGCGGCAAGCTCGATCTTGGCGGTTTCATCGACAATGCAGGGGCTTTTTCCGCCGAGCTCAAGAATGGCGGGGGTGAGGTGCTCTGCGGTGTGGCGCAGCACCTCGCGGCCAACACCCGTGCTTCCTGTGAAAAAGACAAGGTCAAATTTCCGTTGCAGAAGCCCCGCGTTCTCCTGTCTGCCGCCTGTGACCACATCCACGTGCCCGCGCGCAAAGACATCGGTCAGCAGACTTTGCACAAGTGCGCTTGTGGCAGGGGAATAGGCGCTCGGCTTCACGATGGCGGTATTGCCTGCGGCGATGGCGTCAACAAGTGGGCCGACGGTGAGCAAAAACGGGTAATTCCACGGGCTCATAATGAGTGTGTTGCCAAGCGGCGAGGGCTTTACGTAGCTTTTTGAGGGAAACTGTGCCAGCGGGGTTTTTACCCGTCGGGGCCCGGCCCATTTTTTGATGTGGCGGAGTGCATGGGTGATCTCGGAGAGCACCATGCCGATCTCGCACATATAGCTTTCAAAGCGGCCCTTCCCAAGATCCGCGGCAAGTGCCTCGCAGATTTCGGTTTCGCGCTCTTTTATCGCTTGGTAAAGCCTTCTGAGGGCGGCTGTGCGTGCGGAGAGAGGCAGCGTTTTGCCTGCGGCAAAATAGGCGCGCTGGTTTTCAAGTAAGGTATCAAGCATATCAGACATAGAATATCTCCTTTTTTATAGTGTAGGCTTGTCGCGGCGGATCTCCTTCGGCGTTTTGCCGACAGTTGCGGCCAGGATGCGACGCAGATAAGAGGGCGAGCTGCAGCCGAGGCGTGCGGCAATTTCCTCTACTGTGAGATCGGTGTTGGTGAGCAGATCGACGGCGTGTTGCGCGCGCAGCAGGTTTTTGTAGGTCATGGGCGTGCAGTCAAGTGCCTTTTGAAACTGATCGTAAAATTTAGAGGTGCTCATGCCGCAAAGGCGTGCGAGCTCGGGCACCGTGACCTCGGTGGCGGGGCTTTGCTCCATTTGGCGCAGGGCGGGGTAAAGCGCGCCGAGACGTGTATCGGTCGGGTGCGGTGTCAGTCGGGGCGCGACAATGCCGTACACGCGGTAGAAAAAGGATAGGAGCTGCCACTCGCCCGCCGTAGCGACGGCAAAGTCCGCAAGGTCAATTTGCTCCGGTGCGAGGGTGTCTGCCTGCAGCTTTTGCAGCGCAAAGCGCGCGTTTTCCGAGGCGTGACGAAAGGAGAAGGCCAGCGAATAAAAGCGGCAATCGGGAGAGCCGAACCATTCGGAGGTATAAACAAGTCCCCGGGGGATATAAAGCAGCTCGCGCGGCGCAAGCTCAACCGTGCCGCCCGCAAAGGAAAAGCGCGCGTGGCCGTGCTCGATCATGGCAAAAAAATTGCAGGGGGAGCCGAGCTTGAGGTGATTCGTGCGTCCGTTCGCGTTTTGCAGCAGGGAAAGCGTCAGTCTGGACAGACCAAAATGCTCGATTTGCATATCGCACCGCCTTTCATTTGGAGAATAATACCCTTTTTTTAGAGCATAGCATATTTTTTTGGTTTCGTCAATATGTTATACTTTTTTTAACATATACGGAGGTGCTGATATGATAAATCCAAGTATTATATTTCCAAAAATCAATACGGCAGAGCTTGTAGATGCCGAGCTGCCCGCGGTGACGGGCGACCTTGTTAAGATCAGAACCGCGTTTACGACCGTTTCCCCCGGTACCGAGCGTGCCAATATCATCGGCTCTGACAGCGTGCAGGGTCGAAAGGCCGCAAACGTGACCTTCCCGCGCAGCGCGGGCTATAGCGCCTCGGGCATTGTCGAGGAGGTAGGCGAGGCGGTAACCGACCTTGTCCCGGGTGACCGCGTGATCGGCTTTTGGACCAAGCACAAGCGCTACAACGTGATTCCCGCGGCGCGCGTGGTCAAGATTCCCGACGGCATTTCCTTTTCCCTTGCCGCGCAGGTGTTCGTGGCAACCTTCCCGATGGCAGCCATTCGCAAATGCCGCGTCGAGGCAGGTGAGCCCGTGCTGGTTATGGGGCTTGGGCTCCTCGGACAATATGCGGTTGCATTGCTGCGTGCAGCGGGTGCCGTGCCGATCGTGGCGGTTGACCCCGTGGCATCGAGGAGAGAGCAGGCGCTTGCGGGCGGTGCAGACTATGCCTTTGACCCCTTTGAGGAGGGCTTTGCCGACCGTGTCAAGGCCGTGACGGGCGGCGGCGCTGCGGCAGCCATCGAGGTCACGGGTGTGGGCGCAGGGCTCGACGGCGCGCTGGATTGCATGAGGAGATTCGGACGCGTGGCGCTGCTCGGCTGCACGCGCGACAAAAATTTCAGCATCGATTATTATCGCAAGGTGCATTGCCCCGGCATCACTATGATCGGCGCACATACCAATGCGCGCCCCGAGGAGGAATCCCACCCCGGATATTTTACGCACCGCGATGATATTGAGGCCATTTTGAAGCTGCTTTCCTTTGGGCGCGTTTCCTTCTCGCACCTGTCGGGCGAGAGCCATTCTCCCGCAGACTGCGCTGCGGTGTACGACAGATTGATCCATGATAAGAATTTCCCCAGCGTGGTGCAGTTTGACTGGTTACGGCTGCAATAAAGGAGAAACGGTATGAGAAAAGTCAGAATTGCACATATTGGTTGCAATAAAAACAGCCACGCCAAACAGATCTTTCGTTCGCTGACGGTGCAGCCCGAGCTGTTTGAGGTCGTGGGCTATACGCTGCCCGAGAACGAGCGCGAGACCGCAGGAAATCGCGTATCTGTTTTTGAGGGGTATCGCGAAATGACGCTTGAGGAGATCTTAAACGATCCCACCATCGAGGCCGTGACGGTGGAGACAGAGGAGCTGCGCCTGACCAAGTATGCACAAATGGCGGCGGAGCACGGCAAGCATATCCACATGGAAAAGCCGGGGGGCATTGATCCGGTGGCCTTTGAAAAGCTGATCAAGACCGTGAAGAAGAACGGTAAGACGCTGCATCTTGGCTATATGTATCGCTACAATCCCGTGGTAATGGAGCTTCTTGAGCGCATCAAGGCGGGGGAGCTTGGCGAGATCATCAGCGTGGAGGCGCAAATGGACTGCCACCATCCTGCCGAGCTGCGTGAGTGGCTGGGCCTGCATCCGGGTGGAATGATGTTTTATCTTGGCTGTCATTTGATCGATCTGATTTTGCAGATACAGGGCAAGCCCGATGCCATTTTGCCGATGAACCGCGCGACGGGCGTTGAGGGCGTGAGTGCGGAGGATTTTGGTATGGCGGTGTTTCAGTATCCGCGCGGCATATCCTTTGCCAAGACCGTTGCAATGGAATACGGCGGTTATTTGCGCCGCCAGCTGGTGGTGACGGGCAGCCTTGCCACGGTGGAGCTCAAGCCCTTTGAATATGGCACGCAGCAGGAGATGTACACCGATGTGCGCACCTACCGCGAGCATGGCTGGAGCGATCCGGGTACGTTTAAAACGGTGGGCCCCTACGACCGCTACGACGCCATGATGGCCGCTTTTGCGGCTATGGTGCGCGGTGAGCGTGAAAACCCCTACACCCCCGATTACGAGCTGGAGCTTTACCGCACGCTGATGACATGCTGCGGTGTGAAGCTTTAAAACATGAAGGGGCTGCGCCATTTGATGCAGAAGGCGTGATCTCGGCATGATAGGCGTATAGATATACGTCGAGTGCCGAGAGCGCCCCTAAAAAACACACATAAAAATTGAAATTCGCAAGAATTTCTACCTTAAAACAAAAAAGCCGCCTATGCTATCGATATTTGATAGCAAAAGCGGCTTCATTTTTTATTTGTTTCGTGTGTTTTTGGTCTGTGCGAATGACGTAGCCCCTTTGACTTGATTATAGGCGAAAGCTGACGGTAAACACCGTGCCATTTTGTTCGTCGCTGCTGACACCAATGGTGGCGTGCTGCGCTTTAGCCAAATTTTGGGCAATGGCAAGTCCGAGACCGAAGCCGCCCGCTCCTCGCGCTTTATCTACGCGATAAAAGCGTTCAAAGAGGTGCGGTAGCTCCTCGGCAGGGATGGTGGTGCCGAGGTTTTGCACCGAGAGCGTTGCCGTTTTGCCGTGCACATTCAGCGAAACGGTAACCGTTGCTGCGGCAGGGCTGTATTTGATGGCGTTGTCGAGTAAAATGTGGAGGAGCTTTGTGAATGCCGTGGCGTTGGCATTGAGTATGACGTGTGGGTCAATATGTGCTTCCAACGTAATGCTTTTTTCAAAGGCGACGGGCTCAAACTGCAGCACGGCCTGTGCTGCAAGGTCGCCGACATTGGTGGGGGCCAGGGTCAATAGCTCGGTTGCCGCTTCGGCCTGTGCGAGATCGATCAGTGCACCGGTCATCTCTTTCATCTGCAACGCCTCAGCCTCGGTGCTTTCGATCCATTTCCACTGCGCGGCGACGCTATCCTCCTTATGCTGGCGGAGAAGCTCTGTGTTGGCGAGGATCACCGTCAAAGGCGTGCGCAGATCGTGGGAGGCGTCCGCTACGAACTGTTTTTGTTTCGCCCATGCCTCGGCAGTAGGACGTATGGCAATGGCAGCGAGCAGACGGCTGACAAAATAAAAGACCACAACTGCCGCAAGACAAGCAAATCCTGCGACCAGCGCCGTGTTTCGTACGGTAACGGTAATATGGTCGCTTGAGGCAAAGGCGATGCGTATACCGTCAGGGGTCTGCCGCTTGGCGTAAATAAGTGCCATATCCGATACCTTGGCTGTTTGGTCGTCGGAAGCAAGGACTGCAGCCACAGCTTGACTTAGTTGTTCCGCAGTCATGGTGCCGTCAAGGTTTTGCTGTGCGAGAATATTGCCTGCGTGATCGACTAACACCGTGCCCGCAAACACATAGGGCAAGGGTGCTTTGTGATCGTTATTGCCGCCGCTTTCGGGCGGTTCGGCAGCGTTGGGGCCACCGGGACGCAGTAGCTTGCCGTTTTGCTCAAGCGCGAGCTCAAGCGAGGCGTTCACTTCGGCGACCTGCGTACGGTAGGTGAGGATCAGGATCGCACAAAAGAGGACTGTCAAAATCACAAGCACGAGCGACATATTAATCAAGATAAAGCGACGTTTGAGTTTTTTTAGCATACGGTTACCTCTAATTTATAGCCGATTTTTTTCAGCGCCACCGGTTGACAACGAGAGCCAATAAAGCTAAGCTTTTTTCGAAGAAAAGAAATATAAGCCTCCACGTTGTTATCGCTTGCCTCCGAATCGTATCCCCATACCTTTAAGATAAGCTCATCCTTGGAAAAAATGCGGTTGGGATGGGTGAGGAATAGCTTGAGCAATTCGGTTTCTTTATAGTTGAGACGCACCGTTTTGGCGGTATGAATACAGGAGAGCTCACAGGAGGCAAGAGAGAGCGAAATATCATCAAAGGCGAGAGTGTCGAGCAATACCTCGCCGCGGCGGCGTGTGAGGACGCGTATGCGGGCAAGCAGCTCCTCGGGGGAAAAAGGCTTTGTCATGTAATCGTCGGCGCCTGCGTCCAGTCCCTTGACCTTGTCCGGTACCAGATCCTTGGCGGTCAACATCAAAACGGGTGTTTCGCATTTGCGGCGGCGCAGGGCAGATACAACCTCAAAGCCGTTTAGGGTAGGCAGCATAACATCTAAAATGATCAGATCATACGCACCGCCCTCGGCAAAGGAAAGCCCGGTTTGCCCGTCAAAGACCGCATCTACCATATATTTTTGTGCGCGAAGGATCTCACATAGTGCATCCGACAAGCGCGCTTCGTCCTCTACGACCAAAATTCGCATGGCTTCACCCCCTTTTTCAATTATTCTAACATACTTATTGGATATTCGCAATTATCATACCCTATAAAACTGAAAAAAAGCTGAAATTTGATTTCAGCTTTTTTTCAGTTTGGTATGTATAATGGCAGCGTGGGAGGTGATGGCTTGGCTGTTTGCATTTTTCGGCGCACGGAAAAGAAATATATGCTTACACGTGCGCAGTATGCCGCTTTGATGACCTTAATTGAGCGAGAACTGACCCCCGATCGCTATTCGAAAAGCACGGTGGGGAGCCTGTATCTTGACACCCCTGATTTCCGTATGATACGCAGCTCGATAGAAGCAAGCAATTACAAGGAAAAGCTGCGTGTGCGCACCTACGGATGCGTGGGGGAGGGGGATTTGGCTTTTCTTGAGATCAAAAAGAAGTGTGAGGGTGTGGTCTATAAACGTCGCGAGGCTTTGCCGCTTTCTGTGATCATGCGGTATCTTGTCGACGGAATTTTGCCCTGTGACACACAGATCATGCGTGAGATCGATTACGCGTGGCGCACGTGGGGGTGCCCGATGCCCGCAGCATTGATTTTTTACGAAAGGGAGGCATATGTGGTGAAAAACACACCCTCCGTGCGCCTTACATTTGATAGAAACGTCCGTTATCGCACCGTCGATCTTGATTTTACACGGGGAGATCACGGTACAGCTGTGACGGGTGAGGATGCCGTTCTAATGGAGATCAAGACCGAGGGTGCGATGCCGCTTTTTTTGTCACATGCGCTTGACAGCTGTCGTATCTTTCCCACGTCCTTTTCCAAATACGGAACAGCGTACACCATGTTTTTTCACACCGTTTTCGGTGTAAATGAGAATACAAGAGAAAAAGGAGAAATACAGTATGCCTGATATGCTAACCTCTGTTTTGGTTGACGGCCTAACGCTGAAAAATTATTTTTTGCTGACCGCTGCGGCGTTGCTTTGCGGTGCGTTGGTGGCCTTTGCCGCCGGCTTCCGCACACGCGCTTCGACGGGCTTTTTGACATCACTCGTGCTCCTGCCCATGATCGTGGAAACTGTGATTTTGATGGTGAACGGCAATGTAGGCACGGGTGTAGCTGTGATGGGCGCATTTTCTTTGGTGCGCTTTCGCTCGGTGGCAGGGCGCGCACGTGAGATTTCTGCGATATTTTTGTCCATGACCGTAGGTCTTGCACTTGCGGCAGGATATCTTTTTGTCGCGATTTTTGTGGCGATTACCGTTTCCTGCCTCATGGTGCTTTTACCCATGCTGCCATTTCGCCGCGAGCGTGCGCAAGAGCTGCGCATTACCGTGCCGGAATCGTTGCAGTTTTCCGATGCATTTGAGGACATATTTGAAAAATATACCGCTACGCACGCATTGCTGGCAGTGAAAACCGCCAATATGGGCAGCCTTTATAAGCTGCATTACCGTATTGAAATGAAGGATCGCCATACTGCCAAGAGCATGATCGACGAGCTGCGCTGCCGCAACGGAAATTTGGAAATTTCGCTGTGTGAGGCCGCGGAAAACGGGGAGGAGCTGTGAAAGGGCGCGCGGTGCTTGTAAGGGGAGGTGCTGATGCATGAATAACGCAAGAAAAAAGAAGCGTGGAGCAAAAACGGTCAAAACGGTAATAGATAAGAGGATCTTGTGCTTGAGCTTGGCGGCTGCTGCTTTGCTGATCCTTGCGGTGATTGCGATCATATTGATCGTGAAAGCCAATAAGGAGGAAGCGGATCCCCCTATTGAGGTGCCAACTTTTGAGTCGCTTGATACCTCGAATTTGGCACTGTACGAAGGGTATTTTGAGGAGAATGTGGTTGATGTGACCGTTACTTGCGTGTCGGGGACGGCCGATTGCTATACTGTCGAAGGGAGCACGGTGACCTTCACAGCGCTTAGCGAGGATTCGGTCTATGCTATATCCGGTAAGCTGCGCGGCAATATTGTGATTGATGTGGGAGACGATTATAAGCTCGACTTGGAGCTTACGGGCTTTTCACTTGTGTCGGGAGAGGGCAATCCCGTGTTGATCAAAAGCGGGAACGAGGTGACCTTGACCGCAAAAAAGGATCATGCGAATTATATTTACGATATGCGTGCCGCGGTTGATGAAAATGACGAAACGCTGTATGCGGGTGCGATCCATGCCGAGGTCGATCTTGAGATTGCGGGTAAGGGAAAGCTTTTTGTGGTTTCCGCCAACAACAACGGCATCCACACCAAGGACGATTTGCAGGTGAAAAATCTTACCTTACTTGTGAACTGTACAGACAACGCCCTCAAGGGCAATGACAGTGTGACGCTCGAAAGTGGCAGCACGACATTGATTGCCACAAAGGGCGACGGCATCAAGACCACAAACAGTGATATTTCCGAAAAGGGAAATCAACGAGGAACCGTGAGCGTGTTGGGCGGAACGCACACCGTAGGTGCAGCGTGTGACGGCATTGATGCTGCTTATGACGTGGTGATCGAAGGCGACGAAACGGTATTGAATATTTATACCGACCGTTACTGCTCCTCCTCCGAGGAGGTGACCGCCACGGACGAGGATGAGTATTATTTGCGCGCCATCACAGCATCCTACCACTATGCGGTAAAGTATTATAACAGCGACGAGGATGTGCTATGGGTCGAGGTTCCCGATAGCTACGAGACCGTCACAGCTGCCTCCAAGCGCCCCGGTGGTGGAGGTGGTACTACGTATTATTACTATCGCTTTGCCAAGCGCGCCGATTATGCCAAGCTGGCGGTCTATATGTATAGTGCCACGCAGGAAAAGGGGCAGGAGGAAAGCTATGTTGCATGCTCCTCGTATAAAACGAGAAACGATAGCTACGATACCCTGGCGGTCAGCCATCAAAGCGGTACGCTGACGGTAGGCTGGACCAATTATACCACGGCAAGTGCCGGCAACGGTTTTGGCGGCCCCGGTGGCTTTGGTGGCCCCGGCGGCATGAACGAGGGAAACAGCGATAAGGGTGATTATTCTACCAAGGGTATAAAGGCAGCCAATGCCATCACGATGACGGCGGGGAGAGTGCGCATCAAGTCCTATGACGATGCCGTTCATGCAAACAACGATACCACGCCGGAAAACGGTGCTACGCCGCGCGGTGATGTCACGGTGAGCGGCGGTACGCTCGCGGTGTACAGCAATGACGATGGCTTGCACGCCGACGGCACCTTGACCGTGTCGGGCGGTGATGTTACGGTAAGCAGCTCTTATGAGGGCGCTGAGGGCAGCAATATCAAGGTGCTTGGCGGAAGGCTTTCCATCTGTGCTTCGGATGACGGTATGAACGCAACGGCTACCTCCGGTACGGCCATTGAGATCGCTGACGGAACGGTTTATATTTATTGCACGGGTGACGGTATCGATTCCAACAGCCGCACCGAGGGGGGCGTGCTCTTTTCGGGGGGACGAACGGTTGTGATCTCCAATTCCGGCGGTAACTCGGCCATTGATACCGAAAACGGGTATGCCTGTACGGGCGGTAAAGTTGTGGCGATCATGCCGTCGCGTGGCATGACAAACGAGGTCACGGACAGTGCCGATTTTGCTTCGCTTGGCAAGACAAAAAGCATGACGCTCGGCGAGGGCGAGTATCTGAACGCGAAGATCGACGGCACCGAGGTCACGGTAAAAATGCCCTGCAGCATGTCTGCGTTGGTGATCGTGCTGGGTGACAGCAATGCTTCCGTTTCTTCCGGTGGCAGCGGAGCCTCCGGTGCGGATGCCAACGGCGTAGCTTGGGAATAAGTTTTTGGGGAAGGCTCAAATTTACAATTTGAGCCTTCCCCTTTATTGACATTGTGCGTCTTTTGTGCTATCATAAAGGGAGTAAAAGAAAGGCTGGTGCTATGAAAGTAGGATTTGTTTCCCTCGGTTGCTCCAAAAACCAACTGGATACCGAGGTCATGCTGCACGAATTGCTCTCGGCGGGCTATGAAGTCACGCCCGATGAGACCGAGGCCGACGTGGTGATCATCAACACCTGTGCGTTTATTGAAAGTGCAAAAAAGGAAGCCATTGATAACATTTTGGATATTGCGTGGCTGAAAAAGCATCGCGGGCTGAAGGGTATTGTCGTCACGGGCTGCCTTTCCGAGCGTTACCGTGACGAGATCTTTGCCGAGCTGCCCGAGGTTGACGCGCTTCTTGGTGTGGGCAGCATCCACCACATTGTGGAGGCGGTTGACAGCGTGCTTGCCCGCGTCAAAAACAAAAAGCTGCAAAAGTATGCCTCGTTCGAGGACAAAAATGCGGTGCGTCTCGGCGGTGACCGTGTGCTTACCACCCCCGAATTTTATTCTTATTTGAAGATCTCGGAGGGGTGCGACAATTGTTGCACGTATTGTGCCATTCCCTCGATCCGCGGCCGTTTCCGTTCCCGCCCGATGGAGGAGCTGATTGCCGAGGCCAAGCAGCTTGAGGCGCTTGGCGTAAAGGAGCTGAATATCATTGCGCAGGATGTGACGCGCTACGGCCTTGATCTGTACGGCGAGTACCGCCTGCACGAGCTCTTGCGGCGCCTTACCGAGGAAACCGCTATTCCGTGGTTCCGTCTTCTCTACTGCTATCCCGATAAAATGACCGATGCCCTCATAGCCGAGATCCGTGACAACGACAGGATCGTCAAATACATCGACCTGCCCCTGCAGCACGTATCCGATACCGTGCTGCGCCGTATGAACCGTCACGGCGACGGCAAGACGGTGCGCGGCGTGGTGAAAAGGCTGCGCGAGGAGATCCCGGGGCTCACGCTCCGTACCACGTTCATTATGGGCTTCCCCGCTGAGACCGAGGCCGACTTTGCCGAGCTTTCCGCCTTTGTGGAGGAGGCAAAATTTGACCGCATGGGTGTGTTTACCTATTCCGCCGAGGAGGGAACGCCGGCCGCTATGCTGGACGGCCAGATCGACGAGCAGGTAAAGCAAGACCGCATGGATATTCTGATGAAGCAGCAGATGAGCATCAGCGCCGCCCTCAATGAAAAGAAGGTCGGCAGCACGGTGCGTGTGCTGGTGGAGGATTTTGATCCCGTAAGTGAAGCGCATTTCGGCCGTTCGGCCGCAGATGCCCCCGATATTGACGGCAAGGTGTATTTCAAGGCACCGCATCGCATTGCACCCGGTAGCATGATCGACGTAAAGGTGCGCGAGGTGCTGGATTACGACCTTTACGGTCGCGCCGTCATGCCCAAAGAATAAAGGAGATTGACATGAGTAAAATGAATTTGCCCAATAAGCTGACTATGCTGCGTCTGTGCTTGGTGCCCGTCATTATGGTGTTGCTGCTGCTGCCCGCAAAGCTGCTCCGCTGGGAGATCGCTTACGGTGTGGGTGTGGTGATCTTCGCCGTGACGGCGCTCACCGATATGCTTGACGGCAAGATTGCGCGCAAGCACAACCTGATTACCAATTTCGGTAAGTTTATGGACCCCGTAGCCGATAAGTTTATGGTCATCGGCACGCTGATGGCCATGCTGTTCCGCATGCTCCGCCCCGATCTTTACGGTCTTGGCTATGACAATGCGTTTACCGTTGTCTTTTTCGTAGCCGTGGTGGCGATCATCTTCCGCGAGTTGGCCATCACCTCGTTGCGCCTTGTGCTGGTCAATACCACGGGCACCGTGGTGGCGGCCAAGATGCTTGGCAAGATCAAAACGGTGTCGCAGATCTTCTGCATCTGTGCTTTGATGGTGGAGCCGCTGATCGACAAGCTGATCACGCATTTGGCAGGCGATTGGTTTGCTGCGGGCGTGTATCCGCTTTCCTTTGCACTCATCATTGTCATGCTGGTGTTCACCCTGTGGTCGGGCTTTGATTATATCAAGGGCGCATGGGGGTCCATCGCGACCGACTGGTAAAATAAAAAAAGCAAGTGCCGAGGCAAAGCCTCGGCACTTGCTTTTTTACGGTGAAATAGAGTTCACCACATCCTCGGCGATGCCAAGCTCCTCAAGGAGCAGGGAGAACATGACGTCATAGCCGCGATCATTCGGGTGCAAGCCGTCGCCAAGCAGGTCGTTGATATCGGTGCCTGTCTGCTTGCAGTAATTTTTGAATTTGGTATACATGCAAATGAGGGGAAAGTCATAAGTGAGCGAGGCCTTCATCCAAAGGTCCTGAATATCGCTCATGTGTAAAAGGCGCCGATAGCCCTCACCGTCGCGCTCGTTTTGCGGGGCGGCGGGAATATTGGCCACAAATACGACCGCCTTGCCCTTGGCCGCAAACTTTTGATAAAGCGCAACCATACGGTCATAAATAAGACGCATATGCGCCTCTCTGGTGGGACACTCTCCCCACTCATAGCGATGGTGGCGGTTGTTCGTGCCGATGGTGCAGAGAATCAAATCGTCCTCATCATCCACCAGCTCGTCAAAATGCTCGGTGATAAATTCGATACGCGTGCCCGTGCAGCCGTTGTTCACGACGGTGCAGTTATAGTGGCTTTCCATGTGGTCCTTAAAGAGCTTTGCCCAGCAATACGAATCGGGACTGCGGTGAAATTCAGTGACGATATGTGCGCCGTTTTGTCGCCAGCCCGTACCGCCCACGCCGTGGGTGATCGAATCACCGAGGAGCTTGATGCGGATCGGCTTATCTGACAGGATCACACGGCTGAATATGCGTGCTGCTTCCTTGTTCATATGGTGCCTCCCTTATCTCACTTGTACGAAGCCAAGCTTTTTTTGCACCTTGGAAAGCGTTTTGCGCGCGTAATACGCAGCCTCCTCGGCGCCCTTTTTCATTTGTGCTTCAAGTCCTGCCTTGTCGGCCAAGAGCTCGCGGTAGCGCGCTTGCACGGGTGCGAGCGCATCGGCGCAGACCTCACCCACGGCCAGCTTGAAGTCGCCGTAGCCGCGGCCGTCAAACTCGCGCTCGATCTCCTTCATTGTCTTATCGGTGAAGCAGGAGTAAATGGTCATGAGGTTGTTGATGCCGTCCTTGCCCTCGGCAAAGCGCACCACGGTATCGCTGTCGGTCACGGCACGGCGGAATTTGCGGATGATGGTATCGCGGTCGTCGAGAATGTAAACGATGGCGTTTTGGTTCTCGTCGGATTTGCTCATTTTCTTGGTCGGGTCGGCCAGGGACATGATCTTTTTGCCGTTTTGGGGAATGATGGGCTCCGGCACGGTAAAGGTGTCGGGGAAGATCTGGTTAAAGCGCTCCGCGATGTTGCGGCAGAGCTCTACGTGCTGCTTCTGGTCAATGCCCACGGGCACCACGTCGGTTTGGTAAAGAAGGATATCCGAGGCCATCAGCACGGGGTAGGTGAAAAGACCGGCGTTGACGTTGTCGGCGTGCTTGCTGCTCTTATCCTTAAACTGTGTCATGCGCGAGAGCTCGCCAAACATGGTGTAGCAGTTGAGGATCCAGCCAAGCTCGGCGTGTGCGGGCACGTGCGACTGCACGTACAGGGTGTTCTTGTCGGGGTCAAGGCCGCAGGCCATGTAAAGCGCCAGCGTTTCATAGGTGCGGCGGCGCAGCTCGGCGGGCACCTGGCGCACGGTGATGGCGTGCTGGTCTACTACGCAGTAAAAGCACTTATAGGCCTCGCTGAAGGTGGAGAAATTGCGGATGGCTCCAAGATAGTTGCCAATGGTCAGATTGCCGCTGGGCTGTACGCCCGAAAAACAAATCTTTTGTTCGCCTAACATAGTTTTCGTTCCTTACTTTAAAAATTCTCTGGCTGCTTCGCCAAGACGCTGCACGCCCGTGACGATCTGCTCGTCGGTGGGGGTGGAGTAATTGAGACGGAAGGAGCGCGAGGGTGCCTCGGTATCGCAGTTAAAGGTGCTGCCCGGCACGACCGCCACCTTTTTGGCAAGGGCGCTCTTGACAAAGGCATTCATATCAACGCCCTCGGGCAGAGTGCACCAGATAAACAGGCCGCCCTCGGGTTTGGTAAAGGCGATCTCTCGGGGCAGGTGCTTTTTAAGCTCCCCGAGCATGAGGTCGCATTTGCGGCGGTAAAGTGCGCGGATGCTTTCAATATGTGCGTCGAGGTCGCATTCGGTCATAAAGCGATAGCAAAGCATTTGGAAAAAGAGGTTGGTGTGCACATCCTCGCTCTGCTTGGCCACAACCATTTTGGTTGCAAGCTCCTCGGGTGCGATCACAAAGCCGACGCGCATACCGGCCGAGAGGATCTTGGAAAAGGAGGAGCAGTAAATGACGAGCCCCTCGGTATCCATGCTCTTGATGGTGGGAATCTCGCGGCCTCTGAAGCGCAGTTCGCCGTAGGGGTTATCCTCAAGGATGGGGAGACTGTATTTTTTGGCGATCTCGTAAATGCGGCGGCGCTTTTCCTCGGAGGTGGTGATGCCTGCGGGATTTTGGAAGGTGGGAATGAGATACAGGAGCTTCGCGCGCGGATTTGCCTTGATCACGCGTTCAAGCTCGTCGGGATCGATACCGTCCTCTCCCAGCTCCACACCCACGGTTTTGGCACCGCAGGAGCGAAAGGCGTTCAGCGCCCCGATAAAGCTGGGGTTTTCGCAAATGACGGTGTCTCCCTCGTTGCAAAGTGCCTTGCAAGCGAGCTCAATGCCCTGCTGGCCGCCCGATACCACAATGGTGCTGTCGGTATAAGCGTCACCCGCAGCGACCGATCTGCCGATGCCGAACACGTCCTTTTGGCGCTTGGCGATGGCCTCGCGCAAGGGGGGATAGCCCTCGGTCATGCCGTATTGCAGCGCCGTGGCAGCGCTGTTTTTGAAAATATCAGCCGAGAGACGGGAGAGCTCCTCCACAGGGAAGGACTCTGCCGCGGGATTGCCTGCGGCAAAGGAAATGATGGTGGGATCCGAGAGGCTTTTGAAGATCTCGCGGATGGCGGAGGGCTTCAGCGCCGCCAGCTTATCGGAAAACGTATATTCCATAAAAAATCACCTCAATATATGAGAATATCAATATAGATATTATATTTTAACATAAAACACAGGCGATTGCAAGGTTTTGACAAAAAATGTTTGAAAAGGAGGCACCAAAGGCTACACAACCGCGTCAAAATGTGGTATGATAAAGGAAAGATACCTGCAAAGGAGAACCGTTATGGAAGAAAAGACCTTTGGTGCGCAGCGTTGGCGTGCCTTGCTGTTGTTCGGCCTCATCGGGCAGATCGCATGGGCGGTGGAAAATATGTATTTCAACCTGTTTGTGTTCGAGACCGTTGCGCCGAGCCTTGATACCGTAACCCTGATGGTGCAGCTTTCGGGTGTGGCCGCCACGCTCACCACGCTGATCGCGGGTACACTTTCGGATAAGCTCGGCAACCGCCGCACGCTGATCTCGTGGGGGTACATCATATGGGGCGTGACGGTGGCGCTTTTCGGCATGATCAGCACCGAGCTTGTGGCGTCGATTCTGAATACCGATGCTGCGGGGGCGCTTGGTACGACCCTTGTGCTGGTGGTGGTAGCGGACTGCGTGATGACGGTCTTTGGTTCGACGGCAAACGACGCCGCCTTTAATGCCTGGGTAACCGACAACACCGAGGAAAGCTATCGCGGCAGAGTAGAGGGCGTGCTTTCGATCCTGCCCTTGATCGCCATGCTGATCGTGGCAGGCGGCTTTGGTATTCTTGTTTCGCTTGTCGGATACCGCGTGCTTTTCCTTTGTCTTGGTGCCGTGATTACGGCGTGCGGGGTGTGCGGTGTTTGGATGATACGCGACAGCGCCGCTTTAACGAAAAGCGGATCACTTGCCGATATTTTGTATGGCTTTCGTCCGCGCGTAATCAGGGACAACCCTGCGCTTTATCTTGTCTTTGCCGTGATGGCGGTTTACGGTGTGGCTTGTCAGATCTTCATGCCGTATCTGATCATTTATATGAAGACCTATCTGGAATTTACTACGGTGGAGTACAGCGTAGTGTTCGGTCTTGCCATTGTGGTGGGTGCGGTTATCAACCTCAAGCTCGGCACGCTCTCGGACAAAAAGGACAAAACGCTGCTGCTTTTTGTGGCAGCGGGCATCTTTGCACTTGGTCTTGCCGCTATGTGGCTGGCGCGCTTTGGTGGGAAGGTTGCGGTGCTGCTCACCTTCGGCGCGGCGGGCTTTGTGATGATCACGGGCTATATCTTCGTTTCTGCCCTTTGCGGGGCGCTTGCGCGTGACAACACGCCGCGTGCGGATGCGGGTAAGCTGCAGGGAGTACGCATGATCTTTGGCGTGCTTATTCCCATGCTCCTCGGCCCTATGATCGGCAATGCCATCAACAAGAGCGCGGGTGTCACGCTCCCCGATCTTGACAGTGCAGATACCATGACTACACAGTATATCCCCGCACCCGGCATCTTTTTGGCCGCTGCCTTGGTGGCGTTACTGATATTTGCACTTTTGCCTTTTCTTTATAAGTACAGCAAGAAAAAAGGAGAAGAATATGATAAGATTGAGAAGTAAATATGCCGTGGGTGAAGTGCCGCACGCGGAGCATCCGACACCGCAATGCATGCGCGAACATTGGCTTTGCCTGAACGGGAAATGGTCGTTTTGTAAGATCGATGCGGCGGGCAACGTGTCGCACGAGGGTGAGATTCTCGTGCCCTTTTCGCCCGAAACGCTTCTGAGCGGTGTGGCGGAGGATTTTTTGTTGGAGCGCGGGGCAAAGCTGCGCTATTCTCGCACCGTTACCGTGGATAAATCCCTTTTACAGGGTAGGACGCTGCTGCATTTCGGTGCGGTGGACAGCGAATGCGAGGTTTTTGTAAACGGCACTCTCGTCGGTACGCATCGCGGTGGCTTTACCGCCTTTTGCTTTGACGTTGGTGAGGTGCTGAAAAAGGGTGAAAACACCATCGAGGTGATCGTGCGAGACGAGGCGACCCGCAACGGCTTCGCACGCGGTAAGCAAAGCGACACGCGCGGCGGTATCTGGTACACACCGCAAAGCGGTATTTGGCAGACCGTGTGGCTTGAAAGCATGCCCAAAAAGTGCATCAAGCACTTCGATATCACTCCGAACGCGATGGAAAAAACCGTAAAAATTGCGGTGGAAAGCGATGCTCCCAAGTGTGAGATCACGGTATATGACGGCGAGAGGGAGCTGCTTTCTCGCAAGTTTGTCGGTGAGGTTGAGCTCAGCTATGATTTTGAACTGTGGTCGCCCGAGCATCCGAAGCTTTATGATTTCGTTCTCACCAATGCGGGCGGCGATACCGTGCGCTCGTATTTTGGCGTGCGCTCCTTTGGTCGCGTGCTCGATGAAGCGGGCAAGGTAAGGCTCTCGCTCAACGGCAAGCCCTATTTCTTTAACGGCGTGCTTGACCAGGGATACTGGTCGGACGGTATGCTCACATACCCTTCGGACGAGGCCGCCTGCGATGAGCTGCAAATGCTGAAGGACATGGGCTTTAACACTGTGCGTAAGCATATTAAGCTGGAGCCGATGCGCTGGTACTATCATTGCGATCGCCTGGGACTGACCGTATGGCAGGATTTCCCCAACGGCGGCGGCAGCTACAAGTTTTCGCACGTGGCGGCGCTGCCTTTCCTCGGCATTCACCACAAGGATAGCGATTATCGCTATTTTGCCCGTGAGGATGCCGCTGCACGTGCTGAGTTTGACGGTATGGTGGACGAGATTCTCCAGCAGCTCTACAACACGCCCTCAGTTTCGGTCTGGGTGCCCTTTAACGAGGGGTGGGGACAGTTTGATTCTGCTAAATACACCGCATACGTGGTGAAAAAAGACCCTACGCGCATTGTAGATTCGGTCAGCGGCTGGCACGATCAAGGGGTGAGAAATACCGCGCTCAAAAGCCTGCACATTTATTACACGCCCTTGCGCGTGCCGCGCGATCCGCGCCCCGTTGTGCTCAGCGAGTTTGGCGGCTATTCCATGCAGACCGAGGGGCACATCTTTGATCCCGACCGAGAGTTTGGCTACAAAAAGTTCAAAACCGAGGCTGAGCTCGTGGAGGCGCTCCGTACGCTCTATCTTGACAAGCTGAAGCCGCTGATCAAAAAGGGACTTTGCGCTGCCATTTATACGCAGGCCTCCGATGTGGAGGAGGAGATCAACGGCCTTGTAACCTACGACCGTGCGGTGCAGAAGGTGCCGACCGATGTGATGCGCGCCATCAACGACGACATTGCCGCCGAGGCGCAAAAGGTGCGCTGATTTTTAAACAAAAAAAGATATGCGCTACACAAAATGTGTAGCGCATATCTTTTTTATACCGCCGGGGCGGCATCGGATGTATTAGAGCTGCTTGCTGTCAAGCACGGCTGCGCCGAGACTGTCGATGATCTCATTGATCACTTCGTGGTTGATGTGCATCTTTACGGTAGTGCGACCGAAGTGAATACCGAAAATGCCCAAAATAAGCTTGAAGGGAAGCAAAACAAGGCCGAAGACGGCACCGAGCAGGCTGCTGAGAAGGTGTGCGCCGGCTTCTGCACCAACGGCGTTATCCTTGCTGCTGCCAATGCTCATAGCGGTATCCTTAACACCCTCGGTGGTGATCTCCATGATAAAGTCGCCTGCGTTCAGCTTGGCAACGGCGCTCTTGATCATGAAAATACCAACGATCACAAGGCAAAGCGGGATGCCGAGAATGATCTGAACGATAGCCCAGAAGTTCGGGAGCTTGCTGTGGTAATAATCGATGGAAACGACTTGGTTGAGGTGTACCTCTTTGCGCGTAATGGAGCGCTTGTCAACCAGATCGTGCACGATGCGCTTGTTGGTCAGAACCAGCGAGCCGGTCGTTTTGTTTGATTTAAAGCCCTTCTTGGCTTTTGCCTCGGCGTATTCCCATTCGCCGATGACGTGTTCGTTTTGTGCGAGTCTCATTGCTGTTCTCCTTTCAAAATGTAAAAGTCATCGCACCGTAAGTGCCGCCGGGCTCCAGCAATCTAACCAAGCGTTCTTGCGTGCCAAGCGTGCATGATTATAAAAAATCATGTATGCTCACCTAATATTATGCATGTGAAACCGAACTTTGTCAAGGGGAATTTTTACTTTTTTTGGAATTATATGAAAAGATGAAATTTTGCCCCGCGCTTTACGCCTTGACAAATCCCTTGCTGTTCATCAGCTCCACGGGAGAGGTGCCCATGAACGGGATCTCACCGCACGCAGCGCGCACAAAGGCCTTGGCCGCACAGGAGAGCATCGAATAGGCATTCACATAGGTCTGTGCTTTTTCAAAATACTGATCGACAAAATAAGGCGAGCCGAAGGAGACCACCATTACCTTATCGACGGCGTGGTCGGGGATAAACATATTTTGCACCTTTTTGGCGCGTCCGAGGGTATAGTCAAGGAAGCCGATGGGACGGAACGGGCGGGAAAAGGCGGCGTAAAGGATCAGATCGTTTTCGGCGTAAAAGGCCTTTGTTTCGTCGAGCGACACCTTGTCGGCGTCGTTGTAGCTGACGGTGAAGCCGCGTTTTTCAAACTCGGTCTTGAGCGCGAGTGCTTCGGCCTTGGCAGGCTCATGCTCGGCAATGACGGAAATGCCGATCTTGGGCGTTTTTTCAGGGGAAAGGGGGAAGCGTCCCGCTTTGTCGCGCAAAAGCGTGATGCTCTGTTCGGCGCAGTGCTGCTGAAATGCCTTGATAAAGTCCTTTTCCTCGTCGGTCACGTCGCGGAAGAGCTGACGGTTTTCCGAAAACAAGCCGCGCTTTTCCTTGACGCGCAGGATGCGCGAAACGGCGTCGTCGAGGCGCGACATGGGCACCTCGCCCGAGAGGATGGCTTTTTCGAGGTTGTCAGCATAATTTTTGCTCGGCCACAGCATCATATCGCAGCCCGCCTTGAAGGATTCGATCTCGGTTTGCTCCATGGTGTCATACCAGCCCGAAAAGCCGCCCATGTTGATGGCGTCGGTCACGACGATGCCGTCAAAGCCCATCTCACCCTTTAACAGATCGGTGATCAGCTCACGCGAGAGGGTGGCGGGCAGGGGCATATCAAAGCGCGGCGCGCGCTCCTTTTGGTAAGCAGGCAGGCCGATGTGCCCTGCCATGATCGAATCAACGCCTGCGGCGATCATTTCGGAAAAGACCTTCCCGTAGGTGTTTTTCCAGTCCTCAAGCGTGCAGGTGTTATAGGTGGTGGTGATGTGCTGGTCGCGGTAATCCATACCGTCACCGGGGAAATGCTTGGCGCAGGCAGAAAGGCCGTGATCCTGCATACCGCGCACGATCTCGGGCAGCATTTTGACGGCGAGGTCGGTATTGTCGGTCATGCCACGGTTGTTGACAAGCGGGTTGCGCCGGTTGCGGTTGAGGTCGGAAACGGGAGAAAAGGTCCAGTTGGCACCAATCGAGCGCGCCTCTATTGCCGTGACCTTGCCGTAGTTATAAGCGGTTTCGGCATCGTTCGTAGCACCCAGTCCCATCATAAAGGGCAGGGGGGTGAGGGCTCTAACCATGCTGCCGCAGCCGTTCTCAAAATCCGAGGTAATGAGGGGCGGGATGTCACATTTTTCGGCGAGATCACGCACGTAATCGCGCAGCTCTTCAAGCCCCGCTTCATCGGCCTCGGTAATGATCTGGCCGAAGAAAAAGGCCGCGCCTGGGGCAATATCGCTTGTTTTGCCCTTTTCCATCAGTACAACGATGGTTTGATTGATCTTTTCTCGCAGTGTCATTTCTTCCAATTTCGGTATACGCATAAAACAGGCTCCTCTCTTGATAAGGCTATAGCCGAAGAGAGCCGAACCCGCAAGGTTTGGGCAGGCAAAAACGCGCCCTAACTGTGGGAAAGCGCCTTGTCATATCCGCATATGACTGCGCCCCTTTCCCTTGTCATGCCACCTTTTTGCTCTGCCGAAACTGCGAAGCACCTCTCGGCTGAAAGATTTTTCGCAGATTTTGCTGTGGCGCGGCGCGGTCATGTAATACCTTACAAGCCGCGACGCGGCAAAAGATGCAAAAATGTTGCGCCGAGGGGCTTGTGTGTCCGGCTCTCTTCGGCTATTGTATCCATTATAGCAGATTTTTTGCTTTGTGGGTGAAAAAAAGGTAAAACAGTAAGATTTTGAGAAAAAAGAGATGATATGATGCCAAAAAAAGAAAGCTCGCCTACCCGGGGCGAGCTTTCTTTTTTTGCAGGATGAGATAGGGAATACGGATCAGGAGCGCCAGCACCAACAGGGCAATGGCGACATACATCAGCACGTAAAGTCCAGCCAGCCACAGCACACCGCAAAAAGCCGCCGCAAAAACCAAAGCATATGTCGCGATGGCAAGGATGATTTCGGCTTTTTGGCGCTGCGGGGAGAGGTTGTTTGTTTTGACGATCAAGATCCTTCTTGCGAGCAGCACGGCGGCTGCAAGCGGTAACACCAGGGGGAGCGAGCCGCATAGGAAGAAAAGCCCCCAAACGGGTGACGCGAGCGGCGCATCGTCCAGCGCAGCGATCAGCGTTACGATCAGCCACGTCAGGAGATAAAGCGCGCCGAGCGTGACTGCCATGATCTTGCAAATGCGGTAAAGGCGTTTGCCTTGCTCGGTTTGAAAATGGGGCTTCATCATTGCTTTTTCAGCTTGGCCTTGGCCACGCGCACGCAGGTGGACATACCGTAGGGGTAGCCGGTGGCATTAAAGGTCAAAATGCCGTTCTGCTGCGAAAAGGGGAGCACCTCGCCGTTATCCATCCATGCGATCTCCTCAATCTCTTCAGGCACACGGTTAAAGGTGTGTGCGCCCGCGTATTTGCCACCGACCGTGACGTTGACGCTGCCAACCTTGCCAAGGTCGTGTATGAAAATGTAGAGGCTATCCTCGCCCTGCAAAATGAAGTTTTTGGTGCTTTGCGAGGTGGCCGCGTGTGGCTTGCCCTTGTAAATGGCCTCGCCGTACAGCTTCATCCATTTGCCGAGGATGCGCATCAGCTCACGCTGCATGGGATCAATGCCGCCCTGCGCCGTGGGGCCGATGTTGAGGAGGTAGTTTGCACCTACCTTGCGGCAGGCACACAGATGCTCGATGATCGAAGCGGGGGATTGGTAGTTAAAGTCCAGCTCGCCAATGCCCCAATGGTCGTTTAAGGTGTGGCACATTTCGGCGGCTACGTATTTTTGCATACCGTCACGCTTCATCGGCGTGGGACGGCCCTGCTCAAAGGTCACGGAATCGATCTCGGGGTGACCGAGCTCGCCGCGATTGGAGAGCCCCGTGTTGTTGACGATGATGGCTTCCGGCTGGTATTTGCGGATGGTGGCATAGAGCTCGCTCTCCTTCCAATCCGCATTCGGTTTGCTCCAGTTGCCGTCAAACCACAGACCGCCGATCTTGCCGTAGTTCTTGCAAAGCACCTCTACGCTTTTGCGCAGATATTCAAGATAGGCGTCAAAATCCTCTTTAAAATCCGTTTGATACCAATCAAGCGTGGTGTGGTAGAAAAAGGGCAGGATGCCGTGCTTGTTGCAGGCGTCCACAAATTCGCGGATCAGATCTCGTCCCGCAGCACTGTGCGGGGCATCGAAATCGCAAAGGCCGCAGGTGTCGTACAGCGAAAAGCCCTCGTGGTGGCGCGTGGTCAGCGTAATGTAGTTGCAGCCCGCCTCCTTGGCGGTCAGCACCAGCTCCTCGGCGTTGAAATCCTCGGCGGTAAAGGTGTGCATCAGCTGCTTGTATTCCGCCATGTCGCGGTGGTGCAGGTGGTAGGTCCACTCACCCATGCCGAGCTGAGAGTAAAGACCCCAGTGCACAAACATACCAAGGCCAAGCTTTTCAAATCTTTCAATATAGGGTAAAGGCTGTGGAACAGACATATCCCAATCTCCTTTGTTGTGATTTGATTGTATTATAGTACATTTTTCAAAGATTTTCTTGTACGATATGTGCCAATTATATAATAAAATTCTTCAAGTGTGTGCAAGGGTGCGGTGGCCTTGCTCAGGCGACGGGGTTTAGCCTGTCGTAAACCTGCAACCATTTTCCGCGCAGATAGCGCAGGAAAAACAGCAGCGCGCGGAAGAGCCAATCGACCGACATCGCCAGCCACACGCCGATGGCGCCGAGGGCGAGCCCCTGCAATTCAAGGCCGAACACGTTGACGGTTTGCAGCGAAAAGACATAGCTGAGTGCCACGCGGAACAGCCACATCGAGAGCATGGAGATCACCAGCGGGTATTTCACGTCGCTGGCGGCACGGAAGGCGTGGGGCAGGGTGAAGGCCATGGGCCAGATCACGCAGGCACAGATGGCGTGCAGCATGATCATTTGGTAGGAAAGCTCACCCGACTCGGGCGAGAGCTTGTATAGGCTGATGAGGGGAGAAGCCAAAAGGAACGTCAGCCCACAAATGAACCAAACGCAGAAATACGTCAAGCTTGTGAGCATACGGGTATAGCGCCTTGCCTGCTCTCGCTCGCCCGCACCGATGCATCTGCCCACCACCGCGACCATTGTGCTGCCCGCGGCGGAGCCCGGCATATACTGAAAGGTGGCTAAGGTGGAGGCTACTGCATTGGCGGCAATGGCCGCTGTACCCATGGAGGAAATGAGGCTTTGCGTGAGGAGCTTGCCAAACTGAAACATGCCGTTTTCAATACCGTTTGGCACACCAATGCGCAGAATAGACTTGATGATCTTGAAATCGGGGCGGTAGTGCAGCAGCTTTTCAAAATAAAGCACGCGCTTTTTGCTGTGCAGCAAAACAAGCAATACCACAGCGCCGCATATACGGGCAAACAAAGAGGCTATGGCGGCACCTGCAGCGCCCATTTCAAAGTGCATAATGAGCAGCGCGTTGCCTCCGACGTTCAGGAGGTTCATGCAGATGGAAACCACCATGGAGATAACGGTGTTGCCCATGGTACGAAAGAGCGCGGCACACGCGCTTTCAATGGCAAGGAAGGGAAAGGAGAGCGCCATGAAGAAAAAGTAGCTGAGCGCACTATCCATAACCGCGGGCTCCACATCGCCGTACAGCAGGTTGAGCAGCGGTACGCGGCACAGAACAACAACGCCGGTGAGCGCGATAGCAATGCCGGTTGCCGTCCAGAGCAGCTGCTTGGAGGAAGATCTGGCAAGCGCAGGATCGCCGCGTCCGAGGGACTGTGCTACCACTACGCCACCTCCCGCCACCAGCGAGGTAAAAACCATCACCAAAAGCGTATCCAGCGTGTTGATCAGCGACACGCCCGAAACGGCCGCTTCGCCGGCATAGGCCACCATCACCGAGTCGGCGGCGCCGATGGTGACGGCAAGGAGCTGCTGAATGATCAGCGGGATTACGATTTTGGCCAGATCGCGTTTTGAAAATAACATGATAACCTCTGTGTTTTTCTGTGCGCCGCACGGCGCATGCGGGTTTGCTTGACTTGTGAAGGCAGAGCGAGGCCTGCTAAAGTCATTATAAAAAACAAGCGTGCCGAAGTCAAGATATTTTGAAATTATTTATGATAAAGCGTTATGCGCGCGAACGGTGCAGTACCATTGGTGGCGATTGATAGACGGGACGGAAGATCATCACCGTTTGTTTTTTGCTATTTTCACGACGGTTACAATGATCCCGAGCAGAACCTGTATACCTATGATAGATAACGGGATGAACGTCATGTATTTGCCAATCAAATGAAGCGTGGGATAGGGTGGCAACAAGAAAATGATGCCGAAAACCAAAACAAGAAGCAGGAGCACGGATGCGGTTATCACGATGTTTTTGACGGTGTCCTTGGCTTTTTCGGAGTGTGTCTTGTCGGGGACAAAGACCGTGGCTAATTTGAAGTAAACAGCTGTTGTAACTTCCAAAATGCCTGTGATGAAGATTTCAAAAAATATTTCAAGTAAACACCCCATTATTTCTGCTCCTTAAAGTGACAACAAGCTTTTTGGGCTTTTTTACGGCGTATCTCTCGCAGGATCAGATGCACCGCGATTTCCGCCGCAAAAAATACGGCAACGTTCAAAAACGGCATGATAAACGGCGCAACCGTCACGGGAATGGCATAAAAGGGATCTCGGACAACAAAAAACCAATTGAAAAAGTGCGAATATCCCTCCGATGTTCCGTTATAGATGGCATTGCCCAGCATTGCCCATAGCGTCATACAAACAATGACAGCCAGATCGCGGTAGCTTTTTTTGAGGTCGAATTGACCGTGCTCATATATCAATACAAGAAATCCGTAGATCGTCATCAGGCTATGAAACAGCAGGGTTTGTATGACGCGGTAAGATAGCGGATGCACCGCGTGCCACATCACGCCGGCAGGATAGATCAGATAGACAAGATTTGAAATGAAGCCGAGTAATACAAACGACGTGCGATATTTTTCAAGAAAGCCGTTGTAATGACTCAAAAAGCACGCCACGCACATGGCCGTGCAAGCGTGAAACGGCAATTTTTCAATGTCGATCTCGCCGTAGGCCAACGGCATCAAAAAGAAATCCGCTATGTATAGACCAAAGGCCATGCTTATCACGGATTTGGTAGCTTTTTGCTTTGCGCAGTTTCCCTTATTTTTTAGAAGATAGCAAAGGCCGGCAACGGCAAATAGGGTCAAAACCACGTAGAAAAAATGCCACCCGCCAAACAAGGTGAAAATCTCTCCGCCCTTTTTATCCGACAAAAGATTGTGTAAAAAAGAATACATATTTTTACCGCCTTTCTAAGAGAAGTATAACACATAGCGGCAGAGGTGTCAATCTTGCACCGTTCCCCCAATTGACGTGCGCGGTCACGAAAAACGAGCCAAGCACCCGGGTCGGGGGCTTGGCTCGCGAGTTGATAAGAGCTGCTGCTTATGTTTCGCTTTCAATGTCAATGTTTTTCTTTGCTTCGTCAAGAACTGCGATGATGATGCCGAAACAAATAGTAAGTGTGGGGGAAAAACCGTTTGGAAATCCCGTTATGAAACATATGGCTTCCATCACTACACCAAGCACACCAAAAAACAAAAAGAAACAAATGCAGAATTTTATATATTTCAGGGAAGCGTTGATTCTAACCACCTTGAACCCCAGTCTTAGCGCACCATACATGACAAAGGGCAGGAGGATGGACAGAACAAGAACTCTTACTTTGTCGTCCCCGTTGCCGAAAATCAACGTTAAAATCCAGAGTATCAGCGAAACGGCAGCGCAGATCATCAAAATGATATTTTTCTTTTGAGTGAATTTGTGAAGCATGATAGTTCACCTTTCGGCAATTTGGTTTTTTGCGTTTGGAGTGAGTTGGCAAAAAAGATGTCGGTTATTTCAACAGATAACAAAGCAAAATCATATGAATTGCCAATATCGCTATACCAATGGCAAACTTGAAACAATTTCCTTGCCAATTATCCTTTTTGCGTTGCGTATCGGTTTTACGATAATCAGAGGACACTCTGCCCGTTGAACATTCGGCAAACAAAAGAGTCCATTTGTTTTTTATGGCGTATGCAAACAAAAGGTCAAAGATCAGCCAGGCACATCCGGATATTACGGTGGTTATAAGTGTAGTGGCATTATTGATAACGCAAATAACCAACATTATGAAAGAAATGATCAGTGTAAGAATGAAGCACGTTGAGAACACTGTTTTTTGCCTTTGTTTTTTATATTGTGTTGCTTCTGCGCGTGTTGTTTTAGTTTTCGAAGTTGAGACACAATGTTCACCGCCTTTTCGGGTTTAGTATAGCATAAAAAGCGGCGGAGTGTCAATCCGTTTGCGTTACTGCCCCAGAATTTCGCCTGCGGCGAATATTTGCACGCTTGCCGCTGGAAAATGCCTCGCTGCGCGAGTCGCTTTCCGACGGCTGCGCGGCGAATGCGAACTGGATTCGGCGTACAGGGCGGGGCAAATGAAATAAAGGGATGCAATCCGCTTCCTCCCGAGGGAGAACGCCGAGCCGGTTCGCAAAGGGTGGCGCCTCCAGAGAACGAAAAAAGCACCCCGATTGGGGTGATTCGTTCTCTGGAGGCGCCACCCAGAATCGAACTGGGGATAGAGGTGTTGCAGACCTTTGCCTTACCGCTTGGCCATGGCGCCATTTGACGTACTGTAACATTATAGCAAGCTAAAATGAATTTGTCAACCCCTTTTTTGATTTTTGCAAAAAGAATTTTGCGACAAAATCGGTGCTGATCGGGCAAGGGGAGTCTGCTGCTTCCTACAAATGCGAGTGCGTTTCCGTGTTGTTTGTGCAAATTTTTTGAAGATCGCGGACAGTCGAGGACGCCTGTCCCTACAATGCGTGAGAGTTTGCCGCTTAATTGAGACATAGTGCAAACATATTTCGGGGCTCGTGTAATTCGCCAACGGCGAACCATTCGCCGCGGCGAATAAAACAGAATGCCTCGGCGGCTGAAAGCCGTCGTTTGCTTCGCAAAATCGGCATTCTTCCCGCCGTTTTGCAAGCAAAACGGCAGGTTCTCGCCCCGTAATCCGCTCCAAAACGCCAAAAAAGGACACCCGATTGGGTGTCCTTGCGTTTTGGAGCGGATTACGGGGCTCGAACCCGCCACCTCGACCTTGGCAAGGTCGCGCTCTACCAAATGAGCTAAATCCGCGAGGTGGGTGTTAGAAGTGGTGGCGACCCGGATGGGACTCGAACCCACGACCTCTAGCGTGACAGGCTAGCGTTCTAACCGACTGAACTACCGGGCCGAATGATGTGTATACCGCCCTCACAACGTGGGGGCGGTACATATCACTTGGTGGAAACAATAGGGCTCGAACCTATGACCCTCTGCTTGTAAGGCAGATGCTCTCCCAACTGAGCTATGCTTCCTTGTTTGGTTGGCAACAGGCAGTATTATAGCACAACAAAAACGGTTTGTCAACCCCTTTTTTGAAAATTTTTTAAAAAATAAAAAACAGGCGGATCGCGCTTTCTGCCGTGGCAACGATCCGCCCCAAAAGGAGAAAAAAGAAGAAACTGATATTATACATATGGGTTACAACTTACTTCCGTGTATTATTATATCAAATGTCATACGACTTGTCAAGATGGTTTATTAATAAAATTATTGAAAAAAACACAAGATATAGTAATTTTTTTAAAAAATAGCACAAAATGTTTGAAATGTCGTGTGACCTACGACAAAATTTCGCAGTTTTAATTTGTCGTAGCAAGGCAAAGCGCGTGTGCTCGGTCGCTCTCGCGCACAAATTGCACGGTTTTTCTCACCCCCTCCGCAAAATCGGTTTCGGGCTGCCAACCCGTGTCGGCGCGCAAGGCGCTGATATCGGCGCGCAGGTGCATGACCTGTGCGGGGGAATACGGAAGCTGACCAAATTCAAGCGCGGCGCTCGGCTCTATGGCATCTCGCAGCGCTTCAACGTAATGGCGCAAGGGGCGCGCGTGACCGCTGCCGAGGGGATAGGCTATGCCGTGCTTGCCACATTCGCCGAGCAGGTAAAGCGCTTTGGCGGCGTCGCGGCTATAGAGATAATCCCAGATCTGCTCTCCTGCCGTCAGCGTCGGCGTGCTGCCGTTCAGCAGCAGACGCGTCGTGTTTGTGATGAGGCTGCCGTCGCTATCATACGGGCCGTAAACACTCAAAATACGCACCCAAACGTGCCGCATTTGGTGCAGCTCGGCCAACAGACGGGAAAAGTGTCCCGCTGCCAGCTTTGCCATGCCGTAGGCGCTTTCGGGATAGGCGGGCGTGGTGGTGGTCAGGGCATGGCTGTGCCGTCCGTATTCGGCCTGCGAGCCTGCGCCCACAAAGACGCGGCAGCCAAAGCGGTGCGCTGCATCAACGGCGCCGAGTGTGGTATGCACGTTTTCAAGCTGCAGCGCGGTATCATGGCGTGCCGCTCCTGCGGTGCCGTTCCAGGCAAGATGGAAAAATGCATCGTATGACTTTCCCGTGTCGTTTGGCAACGTGCCGAGGTCGGTCAGCGCACAGGTCTTGCAGGTAATGAGCGGATGCTGCGGGATGCGCGCGAAACGCCCCTCGGCTCGGCAGAGAACCAGCACTTCGATATGCCGTGCGGTCAGTTCTTCGAGCAGCGCCATGCCAACCGCACCCGTGGCACCGCTAACAATTGCTCTTTTGATCATATTTGCCTCATTTCAGATACCGTGCGGCATCTAATTCTTCTCCCGAAAGAAAGGGCGCCATATCCTCAAGCGCGGGGGATACGAGCCTGCCATCGGGTAATTTTTTGGTACTTGATTTGGGTGCAAAGTCCTTAGTGGGGTCAACGATCACCTCAAAGAGCACAGGGCCCTCTGCTTTCAGTACGGTATCAAGCTGCTTTTGCAGATCGCACGCACTTCGGACGCGCGCGTAGCCGATGCCAAACGCGCGGGCAACAATCTCAAAATCGGGGAAGCCAAGCCCGCTTTCGGCATTGATACCCACAAACGGTGCAGAAAACAGATTGCGCTGCGTTTGGCGGATCGAATGATAACCGCCGTTGTTCAGCAGCACGATCTTGATATTCAGCCGATGATAAGCAACGGTGGCCAGCTCCTGCAAATTCATCATGATGCTGCCATCGCCGTCGATGCACACGGTGCGGCACCGAGGATCGCCAAAGGCTGCACCGATGGCGGCGGGCAGACCGTAGCCCATGGCGGCGCATCCCGAATTGGTGAACATCCGTTGGCCTTCCTTGACTTTTGCTGCTTGAAAGGTCATCACGCAGGCGCTGCCGTTACCGCAGATAATGTGATCGGTTGGAAGAAGATGATCAAACAAGCAGTCAAGGAAGGTGTAGGGATTGAGGGGGGCGTCGGCGCTTTCACGGTCGGAGACGGGTGCTGCGGGATAACGCGTGACGAGTGCACGGCAAAAATTGACCCATGCGGCGTGCGCGGCGGACGGCACGTAATCTTCTTGCAGCAAGCGGTCAATGACCTCCCTGACGTCGGCGCAAATGGGAAGATCGGGCATGATGGTGGGCTTTTTCAGCTCTTTTTCGTCAATATCCACGATGATCCGATAGGCATTTTTGGCAAACTCTCCCCGGTTGTGCCCGACTGTGCGGATATTCAGCCGACAGCCGAGTGAGAGCAGCAGATCGCAGTTTTGCACGGCAAAGTTGCCTGCGCGTGTGCCTACGGTGCCGGGCATTCCCGCAAAATGAGGATTTTCAAAGGCTACGGTATCGCCCGCGTTCCACGCCGTGACTACGGGGATTTGAAGCTTGTTAATCAGCGCGCGTAGCTGCGAGACGGCGCCGCCGAGGCGCACGCCCGTACCAACCAGCAGCAAGGGCGCTTTGGCAGCTTTGATTTTTTGCAGAATATCCCGTGCCGTTTCGCGGTGGAACGGCGGCGCTTGGGGGAGTAATTCTGCCTCGGGGGTGTAATGACGCAGCGCGTCGGTTTCGACCGTGGCGCCCTGCACGTCAAGCGGCAGATCGAGCCAAACGGGGCCGCCGCGGCCGAAAGTGGCAAGACGGTATGCTTTTTCAAGGTGATAGGCAATGTCCTTGGGGTCAAGGACGGTCACGGCGTACTTTGTCATACCCAAAGCACTCCCCACGATGTCAAATTCCTGATCTCCCAGCTGTCTTAGGCCCGACACGGGGCAGTTTTTGGCAAGATGTGCGCGCTTGACCTGCCCCGACAGGATCAGCATCGGTATCGAATCAAGCCAGCCGCCGAGCACACCCGTGAGCGCATTGGTGCCGCCGGGACCGCTGGTGACGCAGACGGCTGCCAGCCTGCCCGTTAAGCGCGTGTAGCCCTCGGCGGCGATGGCACAAGCCTGCTCGTGGTGCTGATATACGCAGTCAAGCCCCTCCTTGTGGCCGAGGGCATCGTTTAAATACATAGCACCGCCGCCCGTGACGGTGAAGCAATGACAAATGCCGTGCGAAAGCAAAAAATCGGCCACGTAGTCGGCTACGCGTTGTTTCATGTTTTTACCCCCTTGTGATAGGTTGGGATGGGAGAATGACGGACACAAGCTCGGACGGTGTGTGCACAAAGGCGCGTGCGCGGCACACATTGCGTTCCTTTTCCGTGTGCAGACCGAAGCCGTAGCAGGCGCCGATAAAATCCGTGCCTGCCGTGGCGGCGGCGCGGGCATCCTGCAAGGTATCGCCCACCATGACCGCGTACGTGGCGTCCGTGATATGACAAGCGCTGAGGCAGCGCGTCAGTATATCGTGCTTTCGGAGCTTGCCCTCGGGGTCGCTGCCGTATATGGTGTCGGTGTAGCGGTCGAATCCGAAGTGGGCAAGCAGGGGGCGCGCGTAGGTCTCTCGCTTATAGGTAGCGACGGCAATCTTGACGCCCGCTTGTCGCAGGTGATCAAGAGCCTCAAAAATGCCGCCGTAGGGGTCTGCTTGCAGGAGAAACTGCTCACTGTATCGGCGGCGAAAGACGGTTGCTGCCCGCAAAAGCTGCTCCCCCTCAAGGCCGCAGAACTCGGAAAACCCTTGCTCGATGGGCGGGCCGATGAAGCGATTTAAGCACGCCTTGCTTAAAGGAGGCAGGCCAAGCTCGCGCAGGGTGTGGCAAATGGCGGCGGTGATGCCGCGCGAGGTGTCGAGCAGGGTACCGTCCAGATCGAACACGGCAAGGCTGTATGAGGGCGTGATCATATCAGCAGCGTGTCGCGCTTTTCGGTGCTGCGCGCGGCACCCCGCACATGCTCGCGGTAAAGGGGCTCAATTGCATTTTTATCAAAGGTCAGACGGTGCTCGGGCGGAATTTGTGTGAGCAGCTCGTAGATCTGCGCGGTGAACAGCGTTTCGTGCTCCATGAGGTAGGCGACGTAAGCGGGGTGGCATTCACCCGCAGCCGCCAAAAAATAAAAGAGCTTGTACCCCCATGTGGGAGCTTCGTAAAAGGGCAGGATATCGGCATCAATGGCGCTTAGCATCTCGGGCAGGCGGTAGGCCTTCTCGGCGTATCGGTTGAGGTGCAGCGCGAGCAGCTCAAGAGGGGCGTTGCCCGCGCTTTTCCCCATGCCGTGCAGGCTGCCGTCAAGAATCAGCGTGCGCATGCTGTCACGCGTGTGAGCGAGCAGCGCTGCACAGTTGGCATATGCCAGCTGCAAATTGTTGTGGGCGTGAAAGCCGATGGCGATCTCTTTGTTCAGATATTCATCCAAAAGATCAAAACGGTGCAGCACATCCGAGGGTTGCATCAAGCCGTAGGTGTCCACAATTGAGAGCGCGTGCGGGGCGCAATCATTGCTCAGCCTTGCAAGCTCGATGAGCTCCCCGTCGGTGTAGTCGGTGGTGGAGACCGCTTGTGCAAACACGCGATAGCCGAGCTTTTTCAGCTCGGCGCAAAACGCGAGTGCGGGCACACACAGGTGTTTTTTAAAAATGACGCGAATGCCGTCAAGGAAGCCCCCTTCGGCCGGTGCGACGTGCGATAGGGGACAGGTGCCGTAATCGATCATGGCGACGGCGAGTGCGTTGCCCTTGTCAAGTGCGCCGAATATCTTGTTGGTGCTTTGGGTGTCGGGCATGATACTGCGGTCTATGTCAAAGCGATGGCGCTCATCGAGAAAGCCGACCTCGACGATATCGACCTCGGCCTTGACCAAACGGCGGAATATACTGACCGCGTGCGCGTGGCCAAAGCGCCAATTGTTGACATAGCCACCGTCACGCAGAGTGCAATCGAGCAATTTGATGTTTGCCATGATAAGTTCTCCGTGCTTGTGAAATGCGGACGTGCCGCTTTTTCTTCAGTTTGCCCCATTGTGTCTCGGCTTACGCACGGAAGCGCAAATTTGCCGCCTTTTTCTGCGTTTTTGAAAAGTATTTGCCATATGTATGATAAAAATTAAAAAATCCATCGCTTAAAATTGGAAAATCAATTTCAAATGATGGAAAATCGAAATCGTGAAAGGAAAACAAAAAAGCGGATGCGTAAAGCATCCGCTTTTTGTGTACAGCAGTTTTGGGCAAGCTTGCCCCGGAACGGTGAAAATTATTTAACTTCAACCGTAGCGCCGGCCTCTTCGAGAGCCTTCTTGATGTTGTCAGCCTCTTCCTTGGAAGCGCCTTCCTTGATAGCCTTGGGAGCAGCCTCAACGAGGTCCTTAGCGTCCTTAAGGCCAAGACCGGTGATCTCCTTAACAGCCTTGATAACGGCGAGTTTGTTAGCGCCGAAGGAAGCGAGAACAACGTCGAACTCGGTCTTCTCCTCAGCAGCAGCTGCGGGAGCAGCGCCACCAACAGCAACAGCGGCTACGGGAGCAGCGGATACGCCGAACTCCTCCTCAACAGCCTTTACGAGCTCATTGAGCTCAAGAAGGGTAAGACCCTTGATCTCTTCAACAATAGCAGTAATCTTTTCGCTAGCCATTTTACATAACCTCCTGAAATGGAAATTTAATTTTATTTGCGTGAAGCGTCACGCGGCGTTTGTTGCCTTTACTACGCGGCAACGGACGTTTTTGCGTGCATTATTCTGCGGCAGGAGCTTCCTGCTGCTTGTCTGCGATAGCCTGCAGGGCGTATGCAAGACCGTAAAGAGGGGACTGGATGCTGCCGAGGAACTTGGCAACGAGAGTTTCCTTGTTGGGGATCTCTGCAAGCTCGGTAACGGTCTTCTCATCGATGACGGCGCCGTCAAGGTAACCTGCCAGGATCTTGAAGCTCTCAACCTTTTCGGCGTACTTCTTCAGAACCTTAGCGGGAGCAACAGCGTCGGTCTCGCTGATGGCGATAGCGGTCATACCGTTGAGGTACTGCTTCATCTCGCCGTAGCCAACCTCTTCACAAGCGCGACCGGTGAGAGAGTTCTTTACAACCATGTACTTAACACCTGCTTCACGCAGAGCCTTACGCATGGCGGTATCATCCTCAACGGTGATGCCCTGGTAGTTTACAAGTACACCGGAAACCGAGTTCTTGATCTTTTCTGCCAGTTCGGCAACAGCCTGCTGCTTTTTCTCGAGAATAATTTTGCTGGGCATTCTTTTTTCACCTCCCGATTGTGACTAAATATAAAAAAATCTTTCTTCCCCAAAGGCGCAAAGACACCCCGGCACGAAGAAAGACACACTAACATATCAAAAGTGAATCGTCCTCGGCAGGAGAGTAACACGAATGCTACCTTTACGGGAACCTGCTGTCTTTGGATAACGGTGGCATTATAGCACAAGTGCGATTGTTTGTCAAGTGTTTTTTTGAAAAAAAGCAAAAAAAATTACCGTTTTGCCCAAAAGGGCGGCGCAATACGGAAAATACTTGCTTTTTGATTGCCGCCATGATATAATAATTAATGTAATATGCGTTGCGCAAAAACGATCTGCAAAGGAGACTTGAAATGAAACGCTATTTATGTATATTGCTTGCATTGCTGATGCTGCTGCCGATGGCGGTGACCTTTGTGGCGTGTGATACCGAGAGCACGCCGCCCTCCACCGAGCCTACGCCCGAGCATACGCACAGCTTTGGTGAATGGGAAACGGTGCTTGCGGCAACCTGTGCCTCCAAGGGCGCGCGGGTGCGTGTCTGCGCTTGCGGCAAGACCGAGACGGAGGAGCTCTCCCCCACGGGCATGCATGATTTCGACGCGAGCGGTGTGTGCCGCGTTTGCTCGCACGCGCATAGCTTCGGTGCGTGGAGCACGGTGACGCCTGCTACCTGCAAGGATCTCGGCAAGGCGGCGCGCACCTGCGCTTGCGGCGCATCCGAGCTGCAGGATCTGCCCGTTTCAGATACTCACAGCTATCAAAACGGTCTTTGCACGGTGTGCGGTAAGACCGAGATGCCCGACGGCGTGATCGTAGACCAAAACGGCGTCAGATGGGCAAAGGACGAATGGGGCACCTGGCGTGAATACGACGATCTGCCGGAGCTTGACTATGGTGACGAGCCTATCTCCGTGCTGTATTGGACGGGAAGCTCTACGGTAAAGGCCGAATTTGTGCAGACGGAGGACGTGGACGACGCGCGCCTTTCCGGTATTTATAAGCGCAATAAGGCTGTGATGGACCGCCTTGGTGTGGAGCTGATCTTTGCTGCTGAGGCCGGTGACGCCAATTATATGGATGTCTTCGTTACTCGTGTGGATCGTGCACGTGCTGCCGGCACACAAGACTACGATGTGATCTGTGCATATTCCCGTGCACAGGCCTGGCTGCTGGAGCGCGGACTTCTCAAGAACCTTTCCGATATTGAAAACAATTATTTGTCCGTGGCCGGCATCGGTGAGCGCACCTCCTCCAAGCCCTGGTGGCCTGCGGGTGTGGTGGAGAATATGAAGATCAAAAACGATCTGTATTTCCTTTCGGGCGATATCTCCACCAATGCCATTGCTCAAATGCATTGCATCTACTTCAATAAGGATCTTGTAGACAAAAAATACGAGGCTGAGGCAAAGGAATATTTTGCGGTGAACGGTCACGAGCTGACGCTTGCTGCAGACGGCGATACCGCCTCCAACATGCTTTATGAAAAGGCGTATGCCGGCAAGTGGACGATAGACGATCTGATCAATTTTGCCGCTAATACTTACGAGGATAATACCGATAACGGGAAGACCGCGGACGACACCTACGGTCTTTGCTCAATCGGTTACTGTATGGCTGCGTTGTACGGCGGTGCCAACCTCCGCATGATCGTGTCGGATGAGACGGACACGTTGAAGGTTTCGGATGATTGGACCTCCAACCGACTTGTTCGCTTGATTACCAAGCTCAGCATTCTGATGAGAAGCGACAGCTACCACACCAGCACCACCACGGGCAGAACGTATTACGCGCCCTTTATCGGCGGCTCTTCCTATTTTGCGGTGTATTATCTGCGCATGGCGGAGGACTACCTGCTTTACAACGATAACGTGGAAAACTACGGCCTTCTGCCCTTGCCGAAATATAATACCGATCAGCAAAGCTACCGTACTGTGATCGGCAATGAATTTTCTGTTTACTCTGTTTTTGTTGACCGATGTGCGCGCGACAACGCCGTTGCCACCGATTCGATGCTGACCGCGGTGCTGGAATGCTGGGCAAGCGAGGCATACCGCAAGACCACGCCTGTTGAGTTAAAGAGCGTTTTCAAGGGAGATGCCGAGCCAGATGTGCCGGAAAAAACGATGCGTGACTTGATCTACGCCGGCATGAGCTTTGACCTTGGCCGCATCGGTGGCGGTTGGTTTTCCATGGATCACGCGCAGCCGTGGCAGATGGATTCCATTGTGATGAGCGCTGCGCTCGCGGGCTCTTCTTGGACAACGACCTACGGTGAATATTACGACGATATGGTGAGCAATCTTGCCGCTTTTGTCAGCAACATTCCATAATTCGCTGCCCCGCGGTGGGGCAGGCATAAAAAACGCCCCTGCGTGCGGTATGGACCGTATGCAGGGGCGTTTTCGGTTATATGTTTTTGTTGTTTTTCAGCACGCGCTCGGCAGCGGTCAGCAGACGGTGGCGCAGCCAATCGGGCTTGATGATGGATATATCGGCCTCGGCGGCGAAAATGACACCGAGGAACATTTCCACACTGTGAAATTCACAAATGTAATTGCCACGGCTTTCCTCACCTACGATAAACTGCTGCAGCTCAAGGCGTGTGAGCTTATCGGGGATGGAAAGCACGGCGGTGTAGGGGATCTGCATTTGCAGGATCTCGCGCTTGGCGGCGTGGCTTTCGGTGCCCGTGACTGCCTCTACGTAGTCAAGCTCGCTTTCGCTGGCGGTATAGGTGGGCAGGGAATACTCGGCAGTATAATAAAAGCCGCGGTGCTCGGCGCTGTAAGCGAGCGGCGCTTCCAGCTTGTTTTTGAGATATTCCACATCGCGCTGGGCCTGTCGGTGCGAGATGCCGAAGCGCTCCGAGAGGCGGTTGGCGTTCGGGTAACGCATATCCGCGATGCGCTTGTGAAGCCATTGAATGCGGTTGTTGGCGCTCATGCGGCGGTATCCTGTCCTTTCGTTGTCGGTGAGGGGAGGGCGGCATCCGCCGTCATGCGTGCGCCAATATAAACAGCAAGCGCCAGCAGCAGCAGATCCTGCGCGAGGTAAAGCGGGTCGGTATAGATGCCGCAGAGATAAGCAGTCACGTCGGAAAAGCCGACGGTAGCCGCAAGGAAAAATGCCAGCCCGCTGCAGGCCGTGAGGGCGCGCGGAAGCGGGATGCCTGCCACGTGACGCAGCTCATAAAGCAAATAGAGCATGGCGGCAAGCAGCGCTAAGTGCAGATCGGTCTTGTGAGGCGCATTCATCGGCGTGGTGATATCAAAGTAGGTCAGTGAAACAAGGCACGCAAGGGAAACGATGGCAAGGCTGCCAAGCACGGTCAGCGTGGTGACGCTTACCTTGGTCACGGGCGTTTGCAGAATAAAATAGACGGTTGCCGCGAGCAGGGTGAGCAACGCAAAAAAGCGCAGCACGCCGGGGAGCATGGCGTTGGTAACGGTGGCGGCACAAATAAAATTGAGAAAACAAAGCAGGGCACAGAGTGCGGCGCCCGCGGTGCTATATGGCGTTTTTTCTGCGCGCTCGCAGGTCACGCGTCCTTTGAGTGCGATGAGGGGGTAGGCAGTCAGCGCAAGTGCAAAGAGGGCGAGCACAATGTGCATGATGGTGGGCAGCGGTGCGCCGACGGTGAAGTAGGTGCCTGTAGTGTCGGTAAAGCACACCAAGGAGAGGGTGCGCAAAACGGTGGCAATCAAGGTAAGGATGGCGGTGCCATAGCAAAACGCACGCTGCGTTCGAAGAAAATCCTGCATGGGAGGCTCCTTTGTGAAAAGCTGCGCCGCACGCGGTGCGACACGTATTTTCTTTATTATAGCAAGAAAATATGAACAAATTGTATCGAAATTTGCGCTTCGGTAAAGATTGTTTTTTGCCGCGTTGCCGGAATAAATCGCGTTTTGGAGCTAAAAAGTGCCCGAAATTTGGCTTTTTTAAAAAAATGGGGTACTCTGCGGGCGTTTGGAGACACAAGATATGGTGCTTTGGCGTCGAAACACCTCAAAATGCGGCAATGTTTGTGCAAGTTGTATATTTTTGTGCCAAAATTCGGGCAAAAGTTCTATGTTTATTACAACAAAAAAAGATTGCATTTTGAACTGAAATATGGTAAAATAAACGGGTCTGATATGCGATGAAGCGAGAGGTTGCCGCGAAAGCGGGTGAATTTTCGCAGAGTATGTCCGTGTCAATCGGGCGACGGAACGCACAAACAGGCTTACGGTGAGCTTTCTCACTGACGTTTAACCCCCCCGGAAACTACCCATGCGATGCTGGTGTGGGCAAATCCGGTTTTTGTCAGGGAACGGAAGAAACACCCGATAGCGTGTGAGAGTGTTCTCGCTCCAATTCGAACTGCGGGCCGTGCTGCAAGTCTTCATTTAATATAAGACGCGCGCAAGGTTTCGCAAAATTCAAAAAGGAGGAAAGACAAATGGCAGTAAAAGAGAAGATCAGAGTCAGACTGACGAGCTACGATCACACCCTCATCGATACCGCTGCGGAGAAGATCGTTGACGTTGCCAAGAGAAACGGTGCAGCCGTTTCCGGTCCCGTACCGCTCCCCACGAAGAAGGAGATCATCACCATTCTTCGCGCTGTGCACAAGTACAAGGACAGCCGTGAGCAGTTCGAGCTGCGCACGCACAAGAGACTCATCGATATCATCAAGCCCACCCAGAAGGTTGTGGACGCACTGATGAGCATCGAGCTTCCCGCCGGCGTAGAGATCGAGATCAAGCTCTGATCAAACACGGCAAAACAAAGATAACAGTCGATGCCAAACGGCAGTTCGGCAACTTTGTAAATCATGTTGGCGCCGCGCGCGTCAACCAATAATTTACAGGAGGAATCCAAAATGAAAAAGGGTATCATCGGTAAGAAGATCGGTATGACTCAGATTTTCGACGAGGTCGGAAATGTGATCCCGGTTACTGTTATCGAGGCGGGCCCCTGTGTAGTAGCACAGAAGAAGACCGCTGAAAAGGACGGCTACGACGCCGTACAGCTTGGCTTTATCGACGCCAAGGAAAAGCAAATGACCAAGCCGCAGAAGGGTCACTTTGAAAAGGGTGGCGTTGCTGCGAAGAAGCACCTCAAGGAGTTCCGCCTTGATGATTGCTCGGCTCTTAACGTAGGCGACACCGTTGCTGCTGACACCTTCGTCGTTGGTGACAAGGTTGACGTGACCGGTACCACCAAGGGCCGCGGCTACACCGGCGCAATCAAGAGATGGAATCTTCATCTCCTTGGCAAGACTCACGGTATCGGCCCGATCCACCGTCAGTCCGGCTCTATGGGTGTTATCGACCCCGCCAGAATCTTCAAGAACAAGAAGATGGCAGGTCAGTACGGTAACGAGCAGGTTACTGTGCTTAATCTTGAAGTTGTAAAAATCGATGCGGAAAAGAACCTCATCGCCGTAAAGGGTGCCATTCCCGGCGCCAAGAACGGTATCGTGTTCATCCGTGACTCGGTAAAAGCGTAATCGAAAGGAGGAATTACCATGCCAAACGTAAAGGTTTTTGATATGGCCGGCAAAGCTGTCGGCGAGATCGCCCTCTCCGATGTGATCTTCGGCAGAGAGGTAAACGGTGCAGTCCTCCACGCAGCAGTTCGTGCTTACCTGCTTAACCAGAGACAGGGCACGCAATCTACGCTGACTCGTACCGAGGTTTCCGGTGGCGGCAAGAAGCCCTGGAGACAGAAGGGAACCGGTCGCGCTCGTCAGGGCTCTACCCGTTCTCCCCAGTGGACGCACGGTGGTGTGGCACTTGGCCCGAAGCCTCGTGACTACCGCACGAACCTGAATAAGAAGACCAAGAGAGTGGCTCTCTTCAGCGCCCTCTCCGCAAAGGTTGCTGCAGGCGACCTGATCGTTGTTGACACGATCAAGACCGAGACCTACTCCACCAAGACCATGGTGAACATGCTGAAGGCTCTCGGTGCCGACAAGAAGGCACTGATCGTACTCCCCACCGTTGACGCTGCTGTGATTAAGAGCTGCGCTAACATCCCCGGTGTGGTTACGACCCAGTTCAACACTGTAAACGTATATGACGTGCTCAATGCCGATAAGTTCATTATCGCCAAGGATGCCGCTCTGAAGCTTGAGGAGGTGTACGCATAATGAGAATGGTAGAAGATATCATCATTAAGCCGATCATCACGGAAGCAAGCATGGACATGCTTGATGCCAAGAAATATGTTTTCAAGGTGCAGAGCCGTGCCACCAAGGCAGACGTCGCTCACGCAGTTGAGGAGATGTTCAAGGTAAAGGTTTCAGACGTTAATACCATCAACATGAATAAGAAGCCCAAGAGAATGGGTGTGCATGCCGGCTACACTTCCGAGTGGAAGAAGGCAATCGTGACCCTGACGGCTGATTCCAAGACCATCGAGTTCTTCGATGGTATGAAGTAAGAGTAGGAGGTTTAGAAAATGCCTACAATTAAGTATAAGCCGACTACCCCGGCAAG
>JAFTKK010000004.1 GCA_017453325.1 Clostridia bacterium | reverse complement strand
GGCAGCGGGGATCCCGCCTGCACGTCCGCGCAAACCGCGGCGTAGCGATCGGGGGTGCCCATATCCTTCACGTACTCGGGGCTTTGGTAAGCAAACATTTGACCCGTACCCGCAAGGGGCTTTAAGATCTGTCTGTCAAGGTCGACCTTGGGGGTGTCAACCTGCACGTCAAGCGCACGGGGCGAAAGCACGTGAAGCCCCGCGTTGACGCAATTTTTATAGTATGTGGGGCGAGGGTCCTCCTTCGTGAGCCACGCCGTCACCGCCCCTTCGGTATCGGTCTCGATGAGGCCGCTGTCGTAAGGGTGACTGTTCGGGTGGGTAAAGAGGGTCGCCGCGCCGCCGTGACGCTTGTGAAAAGCCACAAAGCGGTGGAAATCCACGTCAAAGAGCGCATCGGCATTGAGGAGCAAAAAATCCTCGGTCAGCTTGTCCCTCATGTGAAAGAGAGCGCCCGCATTACCAAGCGGCTCCTTTTCTTCAAAATATTCGATCTTCACACCAAAGGGCTTCCCCGTGGCGGGCGAAATGCCGCTGCCGTCACCGAAATAGTCCATGATGATGTGCCCGAGGTGGCTCACGGTGATGATAAGATCGCAAAAGCCCTGACGCGCAAGGCACTCGATCTCGCGCTCGAGCACAGGCTTGCCCCCTACCTTGATCATAGGCTTGGGGATATCCGAGGCCACCGAGGAAATGCGCGTGCCGCGCCCACCGGCCATAATAACTGTTTTCATAGGCTCCCCTTATCTCGGCTCGTAGGCCTCGGGCGTGTAGTGGATCACGCGCGTGCCGCCGTTTTCAAAGCGGAAAGGAACACAAAGCAGCGAGGAGAGCGCCGCCTTGACGCTTGCCTGCTTATCGGGCTCCACGTAAAACACCAAAAATCCGCCGCCGCCTGCACCCAGCAGCTTGCCGCCCGTGGCACCCGCAGCAATTGCCTTGGCGTAAAGCGCGTCAATGCCCTCGGTAGAGATCGCGGAACTTGTGCCGCGCTTGAGCTTCCACGTGTGGTCCAGCAAACGGCCAAACTCGGCAAGAGGCGCGTTTTTGTCGACCAACACGCGCTCGGCCTCATCGACCAGAGCGTGCATTTCACGCAGCTGCGCCACCTTGTCGCCGGCGGTGAGATTGTTTTTCTTCTGAATATGTGCCGAAAAGCGCGTGAAACCGGTAAAGAACATCATCAAATTATCGTTTAGTGCAGCCTTTCGCTCGGGCGAAATGATCAGCGGCAGCACCTCGTAGCCGTCAGCGGTAAAATTGATGCGATTAAAGCCGCCAAAGGCCGCGGCAATCTGATCCTGCCAGCCGCCCGCCTCGTCACAAAGCACGCGCTCGAGATAAATGGCCTCGTCGGCAAGCCTGCGCTTATCGGCATATTTGCCCTTCAGCGCATAAAAAGCATTGAGCATGCCTACGGCAAAGGAGCTGCTGGTACCAAGCCCCGAGCGCGCGGGCAGATCCGCCTCATAGGTGAGGCGAATTTCATGCATATCCAACATTTTCATGGCGTTTCGAATGGCGGGATGCTGAATCTCATCCACGCTCGACACCCGTTCGGTTTTGGAATAGGAAAGCTCGGTCGTGTAGTCAAAGAAACGCGGCAAATGGCGCACGTTGACATAGCAGTATTTGTCAAACGTCGTTGACAAAACCGCACCACCGTGTTCTTTGAAAAAGCTTTCCATGTCTGTCCCGCCGCCGAAAAACGACATGCGAAACGGTGTTTTGGTGATGATCATGCGTCTGCTCCTTTATGTCAGTTTTTACCTTCCAAAATATCTGCAATGCGCTGGCAAGCAAATCCATCTCCGTAGGGATTGCTGGCCTTGGACATCGCGTCGTATGCGGTCTGATCCTCAAGCAAAAGCTTGAAGTTTTCATAGATCACCTGTTCGTCGGTACCTACCAGCTTGAGCGTTCCCGCTTTGATACCCTCGGGACGCTCAGTCGTATCGCGCATCACCAGCACAGGCTTGCCAAGCGAGGGAGCTTCCTCCTGGATACCGCCGCTATCCGTCAAGATCATATAGCTGCGCGCCAGGAAGTTGTGAAAATCAAGCACCTCCAGAGGCTCGATAATGTGAACACGGTCAAGACCGCCAAGCTCCTCCTCTGCAGCTTGACGCACCACGGGATTCATGTGAATGGGATAAATTGCTTTCACATCGGGGTGTTCCTCCATGACACGGCGGATGGCACGAAACATATTGTGCATCGGCTCGCCCAAGTTCTCACGGCGATGTGCCGTGATCATGATCAAGCGGCTATCCGCAGCCCAATCAAGCTCGGGGTGCGTATAATTCTCACGCACGGTAGTTTTCAAAGCGTCAATGGCCGTGTTACCCGTGATATAAATGCTGGCAGGATCCTTACCCTCGCGCACCAAATTCTCACGCGAAAGCTCTGTGGGAGCAAAATTATATTTGGAAATAATGGAAACTGCCTGGCGGTTAAATTCCTCAGGATAGGGACTGTAAATATTATACGTGCGCAACCCCGCTTCAACGTGCCCGACGGGCACCTGCTTATAAAAGCAGGCCAAGGCCGTAACAAACGTGGTAGAGGTATTGCCGTGCACCAGCACCACATCGGGCTTAACCTCGTCAAGCACAGCACCGATGCGATTTAAAATATTGGTCGTAATATCAAATAAAGTCTGCTTATCCTTCATGATAGAAAGATCGTAATCGGGCGTAACAGAAAATGCCGCCAAAACCTGATCCAGCATTTGTCGATGCTGACCCGTGACACACACCACGGTTTTAATATGTTCGCGGGTTTTGAGCTCATTGACGAGCGGGCACATTTTGATGGCCTCAGGACGAGTGCCAAATACGAGCATTACAGTTTTCTTCATAAATAATATGTCTCCAATCTTTTTGTTAAGCTGATTATATTTGTGTAACGGTTTTAAGAATCTTCTTATCAAACACGCAAGTGAGAATGACGTAAAGGACTACGGTGATACATCCGTACACCAATAACGACAATACTTTGGAGGGCAGCGGGCAAACGCTTTTTATCAAAAGCACCGTTGCAGCCGTTACCACAGCAATCAGCAGCGTGCGTAGATACTGAAGTAAGATTGATTTGAACTTGACACCAAAACCAAATATTTTTTTAAATTTTATCATAATCGCAACCAAGGATACGAGCGAAGATAATACCGTGCCGAGCACAATGCCGACAACACCCATCCATCGCGCCAAAACAAGACTCAGCACAAGATGAACAACGCCCGCAATGATACTATTCTTTGTCGGCGTAGCGGTATCGGAAAAGGCATAAAAGTACCGATACACCAGATCACGGATCACATTAAAGGGTTGCACCAAAACATACAGCAAACTTAGCAAAAACACGCGCCGAGTAGCATCGGCATCAAATTTTCCACGTTCAAAAAGCACAGCAACGCCTTCGTGACCAATCACTACATAGCCAACGGCAACCAAGCACATAACAAAATAGAAAAAATACGACGACTTCCAAAAATTCTCCCGGCCTTTTTGATCATCTCTATCTTTAACAATCTTCGGATATAAGTAGACTAACAAATTCCCTACGATCAAGGTGTTAATCATGCTCGATATTTGATTAGCGTAATTTAGAATAGTAATATTGCCTGTATCAAGGCGCGAAGCGATAGCGGAATCGACCAACAAAGAAAGCTGATACACACCGGTGCTAAACAGTATGGGGAGAAAAAGCTTTAGGAGCGCCCCCGTTTGGGGACTTTTGATATGTAAGCGAGGACGGTAACGCCATTTATACACAAAGGCAATTCCAATATCAATCAAGCCATTGACCGCAACACCCACGCTAATGATCACGGCATATTGAATGATGGTAATATCCTTCAAAAGCAGCAAGCATCCAACCACTCCCGCTTGGGATAGCAAAGCCACTACCTTTGGGATATTGTATTTACCTATACATTGGAAATGTGCGACCGTGGCACAGGTAAAGAAGTAAAAAATATTTCCCAAAAAGAGTATGATCAATACATTACCTGCTACTTGCGCAAATGCGGCATCGCGCCCCGAGACAGAGGAAATAATTAAATCCTTAAAGATGACAATGCCCAAGGATGCGACAAATACTGCGCCAAACACAATCGTAATAAAGGAATCGACATATTGCTTTTTTTCCTTTTTAACGTAACACGGTATAACAACCGTCGACACCCCTGCTATCACAAAACTCAAAACAAACGTGACAATACTATTGGCGAAATTATACGCATCCATCTCCGCCGAAACGCCAAATCCGCCGGCCACAACAGATATTTTCATCAAGGACAATACCTGTGTCGCACATGATAGTAAGATCATGAGGGCAAGATCAAACACATTTTTGTAATTTTTTAATCGACTTATCAAACTTATGCACCTCATCATAGTTTATTTTCGTAACGGTCACGAACCAGGGGACCAATCAAGAGCCGAGCATGTTCCACTGCTCCGCCGCGTCGCGCTGCAATTTTTGTATCTCAACGGACGCCGGCGCGCGGGAATTAAGCATCTCGGTGGTGAAGCGCAGGTCGTCCATCTGCAAAAGCACGACGTCCAGGCCATATGTGTAAACGGCTTGGATTACCTTTTCATTATAGGCAACGGCTATTGTGTGCTTAGCAAAATATGCGCCCAATATCATTGCATGAAAACGTGTAGCATACACCGCCTTTGCTGCGCGGAAAAGCCGCAACATTTGTGGTATATTATTGTAATTTTGTACTGAAATCAAAGGACGGTATAGGCTATCAATTCCCATAAAAATCCGTTGACAAATATTACTGTCACCTTCCTTGTCACACATTGATAGCAAGATGACTTTGTCGCCTTTGGCCAAATGTCCGTAGCAAACATCAAAAATGAATTTTTCGTATCGCGCAGCGTGCTCTCGCAGCGTTGGGCGAATACTGATATCAATCAAGGAAACCAGCACATACGCATTCTCGTCGTCAGCGGGCATTTGATCCGCAGATGACCATTCACCGCTGAACACCACATCAGGCGCGAAGCGCGCCGTGGGCAGATGACGAAAAAACTCCCACGACATTTCGTCACGAAAGCAAACGTCACGGCAATGCGCAAACAATGCCTTGTACTGTTCCAAAAAATCGGGAGAATGGTACGGGCCAAAATTACTGCCTATCACGTACGCCGCATCGGCATGCTTTACTGCATACGATAAATTTCGCAACTGCTGTTGCGTCGCGGACTGCTCCTGCTCGGCAAACAAAGAGCCACCCAGCATCACAAAATCTGTATTACGGCGCGCAAGTAGATAAAATGCATTGATCTTCGTCAAGGAACGCGTCAGCTTATTAATCACACGGTAGAAAAATCCGTCATAGCAGATTACGCGTGCCCCCATAGCACGATAAAATTTTTTGTTCGCCTTGCGCGCAAAAATATAAGATTTTGCATAATTGCCACGCTGCAAAAACAACTCCAGCATGAGATCGTCGCCCAAATTTTTTTCAAAATATCCAAAAACGAGCGCTCGTTTTTTACCCATATTTTTGACCTACCCTTACAACTTTTTATCGGCGGTGCCTTTGATTACGGCAAAACAAGTAATCGAGCAGTCGCCATAATCTCATTTGCAAACAAATAGCAATTACACGATATTTCAGTGAGACTCGCTTGACCGTTCGCAAAGCGCAGCATATTTGTTTACACGCTGCATATTTGCGATAATGCTCCTTACGTGCGAAATAACCCATATCCGTATGCTGCAACTGATTAAAAAACATAAACAGAGCATTCGCATCCAGCAAAGCCATTTCCAACAATGTTTGTGCGTTGAGAGCGCCGCATCTGTTTGCGATCAGATCACGCAGCATATTGTTGAGCTTTAAATGGATATCCAGTTTATCCTCGCGAAACTTGCCGGATAGGGAATCCGCCCGAAAGAACCGATAGCTGTAAACAATATCCTCCACAACGCATACACGCCTTACGTGTGCAAAATAACGATACACAAAAACCGTATCTTCGCCATAACTCATATCCAACGGAAATTGCACGCCCTGGCACAGCACCACATCCCTTCGAAACAGCTTATAGCAAGGCCCTTGTATCAAACTTTGCTGCATCAGGTCAAACGCATGTACATCAAAGCTCGACATTTCAAAATCCACAGCGTTAGTAAAAAAAGCCTCCTCACGCACTAAGCGGCCACCATCCAAATATTGCTTGCAAAAACCGCCGATCACGAGATCAGTATCCGGCTCATGAATTTTTGATGCCAAGGCCTCAAGTGCATTTGGAGCAAGCAAATCGTCCGCATCCAAAAACATGATCCACTCACCCGTTGCTTTTTGTACACCAAAATTGCGCGTATAGGATACGCCGTGATTGCTATTGCTATAGCACCTCACTCTTTCATCGGTTATAGCCTCGCACAACTGCTTGGAACGATCGCTAGATCCATCATCAACCAAGATCAGCTCCCAATCTTGATATGTTTGTGCCAACACACTGCCAACGCAATCCTCAATATAGGCCTGCGCATTATATACGGGCACTATGACTGAAATTTTAATCATCGTTATCACCCGCAAGCATGGCAGTTATAACACCCTTGGGAGAAAAGGGCTCCGGACAAGTATACTCGTCCGCTTTAGACTCCATCAATTTTTGCAGCGACGCCTCGATCTCTTCTTCTTCGTTGCGGCAAAGAACAAATCGATCAAAGGCCTCGAGGTAGGCGCGCATATCACTATACCGATCCTGCTCCATCAATATCAAAATCGGTTTTGAGGATGCTGCCGCATAATAAATCTTACCCGGTATTTGCGTGCCATGTAAATTATTTACACATACGTACACATCAGATTCGCTTTCGATCTCCTTTACCTTGTCGTGTCCCACTCGCGGATATACCACAACATTATCGCAAGACTCCAAGTTTAGATCCGTGTTTCCCGCAACAATCAAACGAACGTTTGACTTCTTCTTGCAAGCATTATATAACGGCATAATGTTTCGAATGTGCGAGGAATAATCGCCTAAGTAAGACAATGTCAAGATGCCGCTTCCCTTCCGCGTGGCATCTTGGGCATACGCTTCGTCACAGGGCAACGGCACAAAGCGCATTTTAGCACTTTCCTCCGCATATACGGTTGCTTGTTGCTCTTTGGTAAACGGAGAGACATATATCACACGGTCAGCGGCGTGCAATAGCTTTCGCTCAGCACGCTTTAAAACAGATTTGGGACACAATGATTTGCGCGAAATGTCGCCATACATTGGATCTCCCCAATGTTGAATCCACTTGCCGTAGCGCAAGCCGTTCTTGATCATTTCCCTCACAAACAAATGCGACGATTTGGGATCAGAGGTGGAAATCACCAAATCGTATTGCTCGCCATATACATCAAGCGATGCCGCCTTGTTCAGCATAAAGGTTCCACGATCGTATATTTTAAACTTGTTGTAAACATTGGCGCCAACGGATTTGATTTTAGATTTTATAGCGCTATTCTTCGCAGCACCGATATAATCCGATACGCTATCATGGATACGCAACACCTTAAATCTGCTCAAGTCGCATCTCGCGTCGTAATAATGCAGCTTATTACTGATTTCGGGCATCACGATAGTAACCTCAGCATTTAACTGCTCCAGCCCCTTTAAAAGACCGATATTGCTAATCGTAACCGACGTATTAACCTCAAGTGCACTTAGCGTTACAAACAGGACTTTCATCAGCATCGTTCTCCCTCTTAGAATCTTTGTATTTATAGTACATCACAAAGTACAACAAGTAATAAAATCTATCCGAAAAGACGGCATAGTCCAATACCAACAGTAAGAGAAACGGAATCAAAAATAAAACGGTTTTATTTTTTGCCGAATATTTCACAACTGCCGCTAAATAGCCCAACAAAGCAAGCAAGCCGGCTAAGCCGTTCTGCAAAAGCATATACACCAATGTGTTTGAGTAGTTATACACAAACACGCCCTGCTGCCCCATATAATTTTTAAACTGGTTCATGCCGACGCCGAAGAGCAGCTCTTTGGGCGCATACCGCCGATACATGCTAAAATATCCAAATAAGCGCAGATCGCCAAATTCCGCTTTGAAAAGCTTTTCTACGGTACGACCAACCATCTCCTGAACTGCCGGAAACAGAAGATACAGCAAGATCAACACCAGCACAAGACTGACCATCATTAAAACAGAGCGCATTCGCCCGCGCTTAGATACAAGAAATTCGAATAGCATAATAACTATTGCGCCTACAATACCCAACGATGAAGAGGAAACAACAATGCCAATAAGCATTACGATCGCATGCAACCATTTTTTGTGCCTATAGCAATAAGCAAAAAGAGGCAAAAGATAGAGCGCAAAATAAGAGGGCTCGCTAAACAACGAATTAAATCGGTAACCCCAATGCTCCTCGACCCAGCCCGTTTCAACGTTAAAAAACGGCAACTGCCCAAGCGACGCTTCGCCACCTGCAGCCGTGACAACCAACTGATAGAATGAAAAAGCAACGCAGATCCACCCTATTACGATGGCATACTTGATCACATAAGAAAACGTTGTCAAGCGCCAAGCCGATGCATAGAACCAAAAAACCACAAATAACATGATCAAAGAATTGATCAGCGCGTTTTTCGTTTGCAAGATCACCAAGCCATTGATGGAAAAAACGGTAAGTGCCGCCATAAAGAGCAGCAGTGCATAATGCTTCGTCTCCACCACCAAAGCAAACCTATCACGCAAAAAGCTATAAAGAACACAAGCAATGCCTAAAATCCAGTTCACTCGAATGCCTGCCACTCCGTATGGTGCCAAAAGTGGCGCAATGGCAACAAACAATGCCACTAATTTTAAGGGCGGATATTGCTTTTTCTTTTCTTCCAATCTCGTCATAATTATCCTTACTATTTCAAGAAAATAAGTGAAGCCCCAAAAGATTTTAAATCATAACGCTTAACCTGCAATACAGCAAAGTAGGAACTTTGAAATCAGCTTCTATCACACCGTCAACTTTAGCGCACCAAGTCCCCAAGCTGCGCACTAAGCCTATCCCAACTGAGCGTTTGGATAAAGTCCTTAGCATTTTGAATAATCTCACTGTTATCTGCCCGTGCGCAGTGCATCATGCAGCGTGCCAGATCCTCTGCATTATTCGGCAAACAGAGCCTACCCGTCACGCCGTCCTCAACCTGTTCGGCGAGGCCACCCGTATTACTGGCGATTACGGGGACACCACAACTCATCGCGATAGGAATCACGCCGGATTGCGTTGCATCAACGTACGGTAACACCAGGATCAGCGTTGCATCAGTCTGAAAATATCCAGCAACGTCCTCATCCGAAATCCACTCGTTCACAACTGTCACATCGGGCAGATCCCGGTATAGCTGCTCATAAGCAGAAAAGTCACCACTGCCGACAACGGTAAGCGTAGAGGTGGGCAGCTGCTCCTTTACGGCACGAAAGGCCTCTGCCAGTACGTCTATTCCCTTGTAAGCACATATTCTTCCAAAAAACAGAAAATTGATTTTGTCCAAGGGATAAGTAAAGACCCTACCGTTCCCACATTTCTGATAATAATCAAATACTCCGTGTGGGATTACGTGTACGTGTGCCGCATCCATCTCATACTTTTGGCAAACACAGTCCAAAAACGCCTTCGACAGGATCACGATATCGTCGGGCTTGCGTTTTTTGACGCCCAGCTTCATAAGCTTATCTCCAAGCCTAATCAACCCCTCATAAAGTGAGCGATTGGTGCTGTGAGGGATGGGATCATGGATCGTATCGATCACCTGTGCGTCGGGAAACAAATTCACAATATACGAAGCCCATGTATGTGCCATTGGAATATAGCAGGCGTCTATTTTCACATTTTTGTATTTTTTCTTCAAAGCGCTGTACTCGCGCGCGCGAAAAGCAATGGAGCGCGTTACGAAGCTCACTTCGCTATCGTAAGTGCGGATCTCCTCGGTCATCTCGGTTTTAAGCGTTCGCCAATTCTCCAAATTTTCGACACCGGCTGAAATAAACGCATAGACACGATAGCCGTTTTCGATCAGGCCCCTTGTCATTTCATACGCATAAACGGGGCCACCGCCCCTTCTTCCAAGGTAAATGACAGCAATACTTTTCATACACAAGCTCCTTTTTTCAAAGACGATCCTCTGCTGCACAGTACAATTCCCGCATAATGCCAATCACATGATCAAGCGAAAAGGTCTTGATTTTTTCGAGATTGTGGGCACCGAGTGCGGCAAGATCCTGTGACAGTACGCGCTCGAGCGCAGCGCGGCAATCTGCTGCCATACGCGGGTCAAAAAGTGCGCCGCCCTGCTCGTCTACGAGATCGGTGTTACCTCTGATGCGACTGCAAACGATCGGCAATCCGCACGCCATTGCTTCCATCACAGAAAGCGAAAGACCCTCACGGAACGAGGGAAACAAAAAGACATCCGCCGCGCAGCAAAGCTCGCCAACGTCATTGCGATAGCCGAGCAGCTTCACGCGCTCGGCAAGCCCCAAGGTATCGATCACACCCTGTAAATGCTCGGACAAATGCCCTCTACCTGCAATCATATAATACACGTTGTCAAGACCCGCCACGGCGCGGATCGCAGTCTCGTGATTTTTGTTTTCATTCAGCTCACCCACCGAAAGCAGCAGCGTGGCACCTGCGGGCACGCCGAGCTCCGCACGCTTAGCAGCCTTATCCACGGTGTATCCGCCGAATTTGGCAAGATCGATCCCTACACCCGGCACATATACCACCCGCTTCGCCTTCAGCTTGCGCTTCGCGAGATCAAAATCCTCACCGTTGATGGTAATAAGCGTATCGGTATAGCGCGCGCAAAGCCGCTCGATGGTGTAATAGATCAACCAGTTTGCCTTCGGCGCGCCCTTGTAAAAATGGAAGCCGTGCGCAGTATAAATGACCTTCGTGCCCTGCTTTTTCCGCGCCCTGCGGCAGGCAAGGCGTGCGATCACACCGCCCACGGGCGTGTGGCAATGCACAATATCGAAGCCCTCGCGCTCGACCAGCTCCTTCAGCTGTCTGTACACCTTCACGTTGGCGGGCTTGAGAGGCGAGCGCTCAAAGGGCAGATCGTGATAGACATCACAATACGGCAGCTTAACGTCTTCCGTGCCGAAATCATTGCGCGCGGCCACGTGCGTCTCCCAGCCCATCTCCTGAAACATTTTCAAAAAGGGCAAATGAAATACGCTGATATGTGCCTTGGCCACAGTCGCTACAAATAAAACCTTTTTCATGCTATTTACACGTTATCCTTTACTGTGCGCTTTGACGGATGGAAGCAGCCACTTCCACCTCAAGCTCGGGCGGGAGCAGGTCCGGGTCGGTGTACACGAGCGTGCCAAAGGCCTTTTTGAGCATGGGCACAGCACCGCGCAACACCCACACGGCAAAACCGAGCAAACGGCTCATCCATAGCCTTTTGCCCAAGCCCACCGCAATTTCGCGCGCCATTTGCTGCGTTTGCACGTATTCCCGATTTTGCGGCAGATAAAGACCCTCGCGCTCCTCGTCGATGCATTGCTTCACGAAAGCGCACAAATTGTCGATGTAGATCATGCTGCGCTCGTTGTGCACGCGGGGAAAGCAGGGCAGCTTTTTCACCAGCTTGACCACGGATTGGAAGTTGCCCTTGCAGCCGCTGCCGTAAACCATGGGCGGGCGCAGAATACAAACTCGATAAGAGGCATCCTGTAAAGCAACGATACCCTCTTCGGCCGCCCATTTTGACTTGCCGTAATTACTTTTCGGCTGCGGACGGGTCGCACGGTCGATGCTGCCCGTCTCTTTGCCGTAAACGCTCATCGAGCTCAAAAAAACAAATTGCTTCACACCGTCAGCCTTGGCCTTTTGTGCCACCTCAACGGCGAGCGCGCGATTGACCAGATCGTATAACGGCGCATTCTCTCGGGTCTCCTTACGATGTGCGATACCCGCTACGTGAAACACACAGTCGTAACCCGAAAAGCTCGTGTTTCGCCATGCATCACCGATCATATCAATGGTATCCACCGCATATCCGTCGGGATAGCCGACACGCATATAACGTTCAAACGATGTGCCGATGTAGCTGCCGGCACCCGTGATCAGTATCCTTTTCATTTTACCGCCTCTTGCTCCTGTGCAGTCTCCTCTGCTTCCTGTGCCTGCTGCTTATTCAGCTCTCCCGTGCCGCCTTCCACAACGCCATCCGAGCGCAAAACCGACAAAAAAGTGCCGAAAAAGCATTTGATATCCATCGCAAGCCCTCGGAACTTACCTGCGTTCAGCTTTGCAACATATTCCCCATCCAGCTTTGCCTTAACGGGAATCTCAAGCTCATCTCGTCCGTTGATCTGTGCCCATCCCGTCAGGCCGGGCTTGACGTCGTTGGCACCGTACTTGTCGCGTTCGGCAATCAGATCATCCTGATTCCAAAGGGCGGGACGCGGGCCAATAATGGACATTTTGCCAAACAGGATATCGTAGACCTGCGGCAATTCATCCAAGCTCGTTTTGCGCAAAAAACGCCCCACGCGCGTGATGTACTGTGCGGGATCGGCAAGCAAATGGGTCGGCACATCGGGAGTTTTAACCTTCATACTTCTGAACTTATGTAACCAAAACAGCTTCTTGTTTTTGCCCACTCTTTTCTGCTTAAAAAAAACAGGGCCGGGATCATCAATGAAAATTGCTATCGCAACAATCAAAAATACCGGCAACAATACGATTGCACCTATAAAAGCCAGGATAATATCAGCCAAACGTTTCAAAATGTGCTTATACATATTTTCCTCTTTCCCGCGTCTGCAAAGTTTTTCCGTGCGCGTCTCACAAGCTCTTTGAGGCAAGCAGACGTCCGTACGCTTGCTTCAAAACTCTATGTTTAATTTATTATACTATAAAGAGTATATCACACGGGGGCGCGGATATCAAGTATAAAATAAAAATATACGACAAAAAAGGGGCTTTTTGTGCAATCTGCCCAAGAAAAAGCGCGTCCGTGGATCAAGAAAAAGCGCGGCGCTCCGAACGGGTGCGCCGCGCGTGTCGGGTGAGCTTCTTTCACAGCCATGCATCAAAGCAGACCATCAAGCAAAAGCCCGCGATAAGTGCGAAAACGGGTGCGGTTTTCTCACCCCCTGCCCCCATTTCAGGAATGATCTCATCGCTGATCACGTAGAGCATACACCCCGCCGCAAAGGAAAGCGAAATGGGTAGCACAACGGCAGCAACGCCGACCGCAAAATAGCCGATCAAGGTGCCGATCACCTCGATCACACCCGTCAGAAACGCGAGCACGAAGGTTTTTGTGGGGCTGAAGCCCGCCGCAAGCATCGGCGCAATGATCACCATCCCCTCGGGGATGTTTTGCAGAGCAATGCCCCCCGCAATAAAGAGCGCCTCCCCAACGTTTCCCGTACCGAACCCGACACCTGCGGCAATCCCCTCGGGCAGATTATGCAGCGCAATTGCCAGCACAAAAAGCAACACCCTTTCGCAGCGTGTGTTCCCCCGCGGCGCCGAAAAGCCATCCGAGGCACCGTGCAACGCGGGCAGGAGCCTATCTAACACAAAAAGTGAGAGCGCGCCCGCAAATACACCCATAACGGTAATGAAAACGCCGTATTTTCCGCCGTATTCGAGCGCGGGGAGCACCAGCCCCAGCACCGTGGCAGCCAGCATAACGCCCGCGCCAAATCCCAACACGGCACCGCCGTGTCGCACCGACCATTCACGAAATATAAATCCGATCACCGCGCCGAGAACCGTTGCACCGCCAACGCCCAGCGCGGTCAATATGACAGCTTGCATAAAGACCTCTTTCACGGGAACGCGATTTTGCGGTTCCCCACTTTTATGCTATGAAAAAGGGCGCTTTTTCGTGAAATTTGTCATTTTGCTCTTTGGCTTTTATTGACGTGCTTGATAATGTAAAGTTTCGCTATATGCTTTGCTGATTTGTTAGTTTCTGCGGAAACTTTAAGCGGTTTCATCCTTACCCCGCCTTCGGCACCAAAAGCAAAGGCAGGACCCGCATGGGTCCTGCCTTTGCTTTTGGTGCCGGAAGCGGGGGTCGAACCCGCACGGTATCGCTACCACTGGATTTTGAGTCCAGCACGTCTGCCAATTCCATCATTCCGGCGAACGCTCTATATTATAGCATAGGGAAAAACAAAAATCAAGTATTAAACAAAAATTTTTTTCGCAAGTTTCATCGGGGGCTTGCGCGGGCGGTACCCTCGGGCCCTTGCCACAGCGCGCGGCACATCGCGCGCCCGCGCGCATATACTGAAAAGGAAACGAAAGGAGGCTTTTGTATGGACAACGCAAACGCTATGCCGAGCCCCGCGGGCACGGGCTTTTTAGTAGTACAGGTCACAACGGCTAACAGCGCCATTCCCTTGGCAGGCGCACAGGTCACGGTCAGCGAGGGGGCCGATGAGGGCAGCGACGTGCTGTATGAGCTGCGCACGGCAAACGACGGTAAAACCCCGCGCGTGGCACTTCCCGCCCCCTCGCGCACACAGTCGCAGCGCCCAGGCTCGGTGCCGCCCTTTTCTACCTATCATATCGCGGTGGCGCTGGAGGGATACGAGCGTGCCGAGTACAACGAGGTGCCGATCTTTGACGGCATCATCGCCATGCAGCAGGCGGATCTCATTCCCGTGCCGGAAAACCGCTATCCCGACGGCTTTACCGTGAAGCGCCCCAACCTCTTTGAAAACACCCCGCCCGCGCTTTGAAAGGAGGAGCTATGCCGACAACGCCCTTTATACCGGAGCAGATCACCGTGCACCTCGGACGCCCCGAGGAAAATGCACGCAACGTCACGCTCCCCTTTCTTGACTACGTGGCCAACGTGGCCTCAAGCGAGATCTACCCCACCTGGCCGGAAAACGCCATCCGCGCCAATATGTACGCGCAGGTCTCCTTTGTGTTAAATCGCATCTATACCGAATACTATCGTTCACGCGGATACGATTTTGATATTACCAACTCCACCGCGATCGACCAATCCTTCGTGGAGGGGCGTGATATCTTCGAAAACATCAAGGAGCTGGCAGGGCAGCTTTTCAACGACTACATCGTGCGGGGCACGAACGTAGAGCCCCTGCTGGCCGCCTACTGCGACGGGCGCGAGGTCACCTGCGACGGGCTCTCGCAATGGGGGTCGGTGGAGCTTGCCGAGCAAGGAATGACGCCCTACGAGATCCTCACCTACTACTACGGCAACGACATCAATTTGGTGCAAAACGCGCCGACAGCGGGTGCCACCGACTCCGCCCCCACCGTGCCCCTCGCACTCGGCTCGGTCAACGATGACGTGCGCGTGATACAGCTGCGCCTCAACCGCATCTCGCAAAACTACCCCTCCATCCCCAAGATCTTACTGGTTGACGGCATCTTTGGCACCGACACCGAGGCGGCGGTGCGCCGCTTCCAGGAGATCTTCGGTCTTGCGGCCGACGGCGTGGTCGGCAAGGCTACCTGGTACTATATCCGCCGCATCTACAACGCCGTCAAGCGCCTCAACGAGCTTGACTCCGAGGGCGTGACGATCGAGGAGATCACCCAGCAATACCCCGGCGTGCTGCGCGAGGGCGACACGGGCACGGGCGTGGCCAATCTGCAATATTACCTCAATTACCTCTCCGGATTTTACAACACCGTGCGCCCCGTGCCCATCGACGGCGTATTCGGCGCTGCCACGCGTGCTGCCGTGGTGGACGTGCAAAACACCTTCGGGCTTGTGGCGGACGGCATTGTGGGCGAGGTCACGTGGGATGCCATTTACGACGCCTATCTCGGTATTGTTTCTACCATCCCGCGCGAATACGTCGAGGGCAACGTGATCCCCTTCCCCGGTGTGGTACTGCGCCTCGGGTCGGATAGCGAGGACGTGCGGCTCCTGCAGCAATATCTCAACTATATTGCCGAGAGCTTTACCGCCATCCCCACCGTTGACATGACGGGCTATTTCGGGCCGCGCACGCGTGAGGCGGTGATCGCCTTTCAGGAGCAGTTCGGGCTGCCTGTAAACGGCGCGGTCTCGGCCATTACCTGGAACGCCATTACCGACGTATACAGCGACCTTTACAACGGCGCCATCTTGGGGGAAGGCCAGTACCCCGGATTTGAGATAGGAGGGTAAGCATGCCGACACAAAGAAGAAACGAGCAAGAGGCCATCCGCAATCTGCAGCGCTATCTGCGGCAGCTCTCCTACGTGAACGACAAGATCCCCCCGCCCCCCATTGACGGCATTTACGACACAAGAACACAAGAGGCGGTGCGCGCCTTTCAGCAGCTCGAAGGACTACCCGTGACGGGCGTGGTGGATACCGAAACCTGGGAGCTTCTTTTTTTGCGCTATGAGGAATCGCTTGAGCGCGAGGGGGCACCCGTGCCCTTGGCACAATTCCCTCGCCTTTCGCCGGGTTACGCGCTGCGCGAGGGGGACGAGAGCTTTCTCGTGCGCCTCATTCAATATGCCCTTGGCGAGCTGGAAACCATCTACGAGGATCTTGACGACGTAGAAGAAACGGGCGTGTATGACGAAAATACCGCACAGGCCGTGCGCAATTTTCAGCGGCGACACAATCTGCCCGAAACGGGTGAGGTAGACCGCGCCACCTGGGACGCCATTGCAAATACCTACAACCGCGAGTTTGGCGGCTATGTCAGCCAATAAAGGTCAAAGCAGTTCGCTTTTTTGCGGACTGCTTTGACTTTTACGGGCAAAAATAAAAATATGAAAAATCAAGAAAACATGAGAAAACAGCGCCTTAAATTGAAATAACCGCCTGTAATCGCCTGTCACTTTTCAAATTTGACTTTCTTTGACTTTGACTTTGATTGACTTTCGTTTTATACTGAATGCGAACGAAAGTCAAAGAAAGTCAAAGGAGGCACGCGATGCTTACCGATCAAATTGCAAAGATCATTGAACAAATGTTAGAGGAAAACGGCGGGGCCCTCGCGCTGCAGCGCAACGAGCTGGCGCAGCACCTCGGATGTGTGCCCAGCCAGATCAGCTACGTGATCACCTCGCGCTTCACGCCCGAGCGCGGCTACCTCATCGAATCCCGCCGCGGCGGTGGCGGATGCATCCGCATCGTGCGCAAGCAAATGCACCGCGATGCATATCTGATGCATTTTTTCCATGCCATTGGCAATACACTTGAGGAGAGCGAGGCCGCAGCCTACATCCGCAATCTCCTCGAAAACAATATTTTGACGGCGCGCGAGGCTGCCCTGATCGGCAGCGCCCTCTCGCCCTCCGCGCTATGTGACGTGATACCCGACGGCCGCGCCACGGTGCGTGCCACGGTGTTTAAGCATATTCTGCTCTCGCTGATGCAGTAAAGGAGTGATATCATGAAATGTGAAAAATGCAATCAAAACGAGGCTACCTTTTTTTATCAGACGCAAATAAACGGTCACGCGACCTCGCTCGCGCTCTGCCACACCTGCGCCGCCGAAGCGGGGCTTGTGAGCAACAAGGGCGGCACCGAGCCCTTTGCCTTTAGCCTCGGAGGCTTCCCCAATCTGCTGGGCGATATTTTTGCCCCCTCTCAGCACAAAAAGCGCGCAGCCGATGCGGTCTGCCCCGCGTGCGGTGCCACCTGGAGTGATCTTGCAGCCGTCGGTAAGGTCGGCTGCCCCGACTGCTACCGCACCTTTGCCGAGCAGCTCTCCCCCAGCATCCGCGCCATGCACGGCAACGCCACGCACACGGGTCGTGCCCCTGCCAAGGCGCAGGCAGCACGTGATAAGCTGACCCGCACCGAGGCTCTCAAAAAAGAGCTGAAGGCTGCCATTGAAAGTGAAAATTTTGAAAAAGCCGCCGCCTTGCGCGACGAGATCCGCGCATTGCAGGAAAAAGAGGTGTAACCATGGCCTGGTATCAAGTAAAAGCATCGGAGGCAGACACTGTGATCTCCTCCCGTATTCGCCTCGCGCGCAATCTTGAGGGCTTTGCCTTTGGCAAGCGCCTGCAAAACGAGGATAAGAAAACCATCATCGAACGCGTAGAACAGGCGCTCGCGGGTGCCGATTTTACACGCACCGATATCGACGCACTCACCCCCGTTGCCGCACGTGCGCTGGTGGAGCAGCATCTCATCAGCCCCGAGCTGGCCTCGGCCAAGGGGCCGCGCGCGCTCTTTCGCTGTGAGGGACAGAGCCTTTATCTGATGGTCTGTGAGGAGGATCACCTGCGCTTACAATGCATTCTTCCCGGCCTTGCCCTGCGCGATGCCTACCGCTTTGCCGCCGCCTGCGACGACAGGCTCGACGCGGCACTTCCCCTCGCCTTTGACGAAAAGCTCGGCTATCTCACGCATTGCCCCACCAACCTCGGCACGGGTCTGCGCGCCTCGGTCATGCTCTTTTTGCCGGCACTCACCGACCACGGCATGATCGGCACGCTCTCACACCAGCTCTCTAAGCTCGGCCTCACCATTCGCGGTATTTACGGCGAGGGATCGGCGGCGCACGGAGCCATTTATCAGGTATCGAATCAGGTGACCCTCGGACTTTCCGAGGAGGATATCCTGCAAAAGCTGGAGGATGCGGTCGAGAGCATCATCAAAACCGAGCGCGAGCTGCGCGCGAAGCCCACGGGTGAGGCAAAACTTCTGCGCGAGGACCGTATTCACCGCGCGGAGGGCATTCTCCGCTACGCGACGCGCCTGTCCTCCGAGGAATTTTTCTCCCTTTATAAGGATCTGAAGCAAGGCATTGCCGAGGGGCTTATTACCTCGATCAGCCACGAAACGCTCAACACCCTGCTGATCGCGGTGATGCCCGCCATGCTCACACAAAACGAAGCAACGCCGCCCAAAACGGCGGGCGAGCGCGATATGCTGCGCGCCGCCTTTATCAAAAAAGCATTGGAGGTCAAAGAAAATGGCTAACCGCTTTACCGAAAAAGCACAAAACACCTTAAATAATGCCCTGCGCTTTGCACGCGAGATGGGGCATACCTATATCGGCTCCGAGCACGTGCTCCTCGCCCTTGCGGCGGAGCGCGACAGCGTGGCCGCGAAGCTGCTTGACAAGCACGGCGTGACCGTCGAAAAGGTCAAAGCGCGCATAGCAGAGCTGACCGGTGTGGGGAGCACGAGCAACGTTTCCCCCGCGGATATGACGCCGCGCACCAAAAAGATCATCGAGGGCTCGGCCATGGAAGCTGCGCGCGGCGGACAGAACTATATCGGCACCGAGCACCTGCTCCTTTCCCTGCTCGGCGAGCGCGATGCCGTGGCGTGTGAGATCTTAGCGCACCTCGGCGCCTCGGCCGAGGAGATCGGCCGCGAGATCACCGCCCTGCTTGCCAGCGCCCCCGGCACGGGGGAAAAGGGCGGCAAACGGGGTGCGGAAAACGGCGTGGCAAACGCCCCGACCCTCTCCTCCTTCGGGCGCGATCTCACGGCGCTGGCACGCGAGGGCAAGATCGACCCCATTATCGGGCGAGACGAGGAAACCGCCCGCGTGATCCAGATCCTCTCGCGCCGACAGAAGAACAACCCGTGCCTGATTGGCGAGCCCGGTGTTGGTAAAACTGCCGTGGTGGAGGGGCTTGCGCAAAAAATCGTGGACGGTGCCGTGCCCGAAACGCTGAAGGGCAAAACGGTATTTACGCTCGACGTGGCAAGTATGATCGCAGGTGCCAAATATCGCGGTGAATTTGAGGAGCGCCTCAAAAACGTGATGGCCGAGGTCGCCAAGAACCCCGACATCATCCTCTTTATCGACGAAATTCACACCATTGTGGGGGCAGGCGCCGCAGAGGGCGCCGTGGATGCCGCCAACATCATTAAGCCCGCGCTCTCGCGCGGCGAGATGCAGGTCATTGGCGCCACCACCATTGCGGAATACCGCAAAAACATTGAAAAGGATGCCGCGCTTGAGCGCCGCTTCCAGTCGGTGATGGTGGGCGAGCCCACCCCCGAGGAGGCAGTTCTCATTCTGATGGGTCTGCGCGACAAATACGAGGCACACCACAAGCTGAAGATCTCAGACGAGGCCATCAAGGCAGCCGTCAATCTCTCGGCACGGTATATCAGCGACCGCTATCTGCCCGACAAGGCCATTGACCTCGTGGACGAGGCGGCCTCCCGTCTGCGCATTTCCGCACACACCTCCCCGCCCGATCTGAAGGCCACGGAGGCGCGCCTTGCGGCGCTTGCCACCGAAAAGGAGGAGGCGGTATCGGCGCAGGATTTCGAGCGTGCGGCACAGCTGCGCGACGAGGAAAAAACGCTGCGCGCCGACTACGACAAGCAAATGGAGGATTGGAAGAGCGGCGTTGGAGATACGGCGCTCACGGTATCGGAAAACGACATTGCCGACGTGGTGACGCAATGGACGGGCATCCCCGTAAACAGTCTCCTTGAGGAGGAGAGCGAACGTCTGCTCAACCTCGAAAAGCTCTTGAAGGAGCGCGTGATCGGCCAGGACGAGGCGGTGAGCGCAGTCGCAAAGGCCATCCGCCGCGGCAGAATGGGTCTGAAGGACCCCAAACGCCCCATTGGCTCCTTTATTTTCCTCGGTCCCACGGGTGTGGGCAAGACCGAGCTGACCAAGGCGCTCGCCGGGCTTCTGTTCGGTGACGAAAACGCCATGATCCGCTTAGATATGTCGGAATACATGGAAAAGCACAGCGTTTCCAAGCTGATCGGCTCGCCCCCCGGCTACGTCGGCTTTGAGGAGGGCGGCCAGCTCACCGAAAAGATCCGCCGCAAGCCCTATTCCGTGGTACTCTTTGACGAGATCGAAAAAGCGCATCCCGACGTCTTTAATATCCTTTTGCAGGTGCTGGAGGACGGCGTGCTGACCGACTCGCAGGGGCGGCGCGTGGACTTTAAGAACACGGTGCTGATCCTGACCTCAAACGTAGGTGCCTCTGCTCTCACGGGCCCGCAGCGCGCAGCGCTCGGCTTTGCGCAGGAAAGTGCCGAAACGGGGTCAAAAAAAGCGGCTGATGCCAAGGTAATGGAGGCACTGAAATCCACCTTCCGTCCCGAATTTTTGAACCGCATTGACGACATCATCATCTTCAACAAGCTGAGCGAGGAAAACATCAGCGCCATCGCGCAGCTGATGCTCAGCGAGGTCAAGCGGCGTATCACCGCCCTTGGCATTGATATCACCTTTGACGGGAGCGTGGCTGCGCTCACCGCTCGCGAGGGCTTTGACCCCGTGTACGGTGCGCGCCCCTTGCGCCGCGCGATCGTGGCACTGGTGGAGGACACCTTCTCCGGTGCGATGCTTGAGGGCGAGATCAAGGCCGGCGACACGGTTTTGGCCAAGGTGAAGGACGACGCTGTCGTGTTTGAAAAGACCCCGCCGACGGCGAGCACCCCAACCGAAGAAACAGGCACTCAAGAGTCATAAAAAATCCCCGATCGGCCATGTGCCGATCGGGGATTTTTTATGCACCGCGGTATTCCTGTGGGGTCACCCCCATAATGCGCTTGAAATTGCGGTTAAAGCTGCGCAGCGAGTCAAACCCACAGTCAAGCGCGGTCTGCAGCACCGAGCGCGTGGTGTTTTTGAGGATGTAGCAGGCCTCGTTTACACGGTAGTGATTGACATAGTCGGTAAAGGAAATACCCGTGCAGGCCTTAAAATAGCGCGAGAGATACACGTAATGGTACGCGGTGGCGGCGGCAAGCGCGGAAAGCGAGCAGTCACCGCCGAAATCGGTTTCCACAAAGCGGAAAATCTTATCGATCAGCGCATCGCGATCTGCCTTTCTCGGCACGTACGCAGCGCCCGCATCAAACTCACCGCACAGCGCGTAAAGCACACCCTTGATCTGCAGCGTATTGGCATCTGCGGCAAGGGCACAAAGACTGTCCACGTAAAAGGAGGTCGGGCGAAAGAGGTTGCTTTCGGGCAGGGAGGCCAAAAACACCTTACTGTACGCCTGCACCAGCTGCGGCGAAAAAATACATAAGGAATGACTACTGTGCACGGGCGTATCCAGCGCGTGCACCTGGTGCGGAAAAATGAGCAAGGCATCGCCCGTGTGAGCAAAATATTGTTTTTTGTCCACCGTGACGGTCATTTCCCCCGCCGTGACGACGATCAGCTCAAAGCTGGCGTGCAAATGGGGCGGAAAATTGAAATCCGTCCCCTGCTCCATTTTGATCTCATCGGTGCAAAGGAAGTGCTGCGTTTCGTAAAACATACATCTCACGCTCCACATATAAGTTAAATATTGTCTATTTATTATACGCAATTTGGCGCGATTTGTCAATGCCTTTTTTGTACAATGAAATTGTAAACGACCACTCACAAAGGAGGAGCATATGGAATTCTTTGAAAACATCGGTAAAATTCGCTACGAGGGCAAGGGTGCGACCACACCCTTTGCATTCCGCTTTTACAACCCCGACGAGGTGATTGCGGGCAAGACCATGCGCGAGCAGCTGCGCTTTGCCATGTCCTACTGGCACACGATGTGCGCCGAGGGCACCGATATGTTCGGCACGGGCACGATCGCCAAAACCTACGGCGCCACCGACCCCATGGAGAGCGCGAAAAACAAGGCTCACGCCGCGTTTGAGCTGATGAACAAGCTCGATATTGACTACTTCTGCTTCCACGACCGCGACATCGCCCCCGAGGGCGACACGCTGCGGGAAAGCAACGCACGCCTTGATGTGATTGCCGATCTTCTCGGCGAGCTGATGGCAAAGCACGGCAAAAAGGTGCTTTGGGGCACGGCAAACTGCTTTGGCAATAAGCGCTATATGCACGGCGCAGGCACCGCGCCCAATGCCGACGTATTTGCCTTTGCGGCAGCGCAGATCAAAAAGGCCATTGAGATCACGGTGAAGCTCGGCGGCGAGGGCTACGTATTTTGGGGCGGCCGCGAGGGCTACGAGACGCTACTCAATACCGACATGGCACGCGAGCAGCAAAATATGGCCTATCTCATGCGTATGGCGGTAGACTATGCGCGCTCGATCGGCTTTCAGGGTGATTTTTATATCGAGCCCAAGCCCAAGGAGCCGACCAAGCACCAATACGACTTTGACGCCGCCACCGTGCTCGCCTTCCTGCGCAAATACGGGCTTGACAAGGACTTCAAGCTCAACATTGAAGCCAATCACGCCACCCTTGCGGGTCATACCTTCCAGCACGAGCTGCGCGTGGCAGCCGACAACGGCGTTTTTGGCTCGATCGACGCCAACCAAGGCGATCCCGCCCTCGGCTGGGATACCGACCAGTTCCCCACCAACGTCTACGACACGGCGCTTTGTATGTACGAGGTGCTGCGTGCGGGCGGCTTTACGCACGGGGGCCTCAACTTTGACGCCAAAACGCGTCGCGGCTCCAACAGCCCCGAGGACATCTTCCTTTCCTACATTGCGGGCATGGACGCTTACGCGCTCGGTCTGCGTGTGGCCGACAAGATGATGCGCGACGGCAGGCTGAATGATTTTGTCAAGGCGCGCTATGCAAGCTATGAAAGCGGCATCGGCAAAAAGATTGCCGACGGCACCGCCACCATGGCAGAGCTGGAGGCTTACGCCCTCGCAATGGGCGACGTGAGCACCAACCAAAGCGGCAGACAGGAATACCTGGAGCACGTGCTCAACGAGCTCATGTTCTTCGGTTAAGGTGACGACATGGAGAAGCAATATCTCATCGGCATTGATATCGGTACGTCGGGCACAAAAAGCGTGCTCTTTGATACCGCAGGCAACGTGATCGCCTCGGCCTCGGCCGCTTATCCGATGCAAACACCCAAAAACGGCTGGGCCGAGCAGGACCCCCGCGACTGGTGGCAGGCGACCTGCAAAACCCTGACCGAGATCACGGCTAAGGCCACGGACGGCAGGATCGTGGGGCTCGGCCTTTCGGGGCAGATGCACAGCCTGGTGCTGCTCGACGCGGCAAATGAGGTCATTCGCCCCGCCATTCTTTGGTGCGATCAGCGCACCGACCGCGAGTGTGCCGAGATTGAGGAAACACTCGGCAAGGAGCGCTTGGTTGAGATCACCGCCAACCCTGCCCTGCCCGGCTTTACCGCATCCAAGCTGATGTGGGTGAAAAAGCACGAACCGGACAATTTTGCGCGCACGGCGCACATTTTGCTTGCAAAGGACTACATTCGCTTTCAACTGACGGGCGTATTTGCCACCGAGGTCTCGGATGCCTCGGGTATGCAATTGCTTGACGTCAAAAACCGCGCCTGGAGCGAGGAGGTCACGGCGGGGCTCGGCATTGATATGTCGCTGCTCGCCAAGGTGTATGAAAGCCCCGAGGTCACGGGGCACGTCACGGCCGAGGCCGCCGCTAAAACGGGGCTGCCCGCAGGGCTGCCCGTGGCGGGTGGTGCCGGCGACAATGCCGCTGCTGCGATCGGCACGGGCGTGTGTCGGGCAGGCACCGCCTTTACCACCATCGGCACAAGCGGGGTGGTCTTTGCGCCCACAAATACGCCGATCATCGACCCAAAAGGCCGCATTCACACCTTTTGCGCAGCGGTGCCAAGCACCTGGCACGTCATGGGCGTGACACAGGCGGCGGGTCTGTCGCTCAGCTGGTTCCGCCAGAACATGGCAAAGGACCTGAGCTACCGTGAGATCGACGAGGGCTGCGCCGCGTTGCCCGTTGGCGCTGAGGGGCTCCTCTATCTCCCCTATCTGATGGGCGAGCGCACCCCCATTCTCGATGCGCACGCACGCGGCGTCTTTTTCGGGCTTTCGGCAAGACACAACACCTATCATCTTGCGCGTGCCGTGATGGAGGGCGTTTCCTACTCGCTTTACAGCTGCCTTGACATTCTGCGCGAGGTGGGCATTGACGTATCTCACATGGCACTTTGCGGCGGTGGCGGCAAAAGCGCCTTCTGGCAGCAGATGCTGAGTGACGTATACGGCATCTCGATCAGGACCCTTGTCTCTGACGAGGGCGCAGCGCTCGGTGCCGCGATCCTTGGCGGTTGTGCGGCGGGCGTGTTTGCCTCGGTGCCCGAGGCATGTGACGCGATCGTGAAGGAAAAGAGCCGCACCGCACCAAGCAACGAGGCACACACGGCCTATATGAAGCATTATGGCCTTTACACGGCGCTCTACCCCAACCTCAAAAACAGCTTCAAGCAGCTTGCCGCGCTTGATGCGAACTGAAAGGAGATTTGTTATGATCTATCACGTTTCACCAAACGGCTGTGACCGCGCCGCGGGCACGGCAGAAGCGCCCTTTCGCACCATCAACCGCGCGGCCGCCGTTGCCGTAGCGGGCGACACCGTGCAGGTGCATGAGGGCACCTACCGTGAATGGGTTGACCCCAAAAACAGCGGTACGAGCGACCACCAACGCATTATATTTGAGGCCGCCCCCGGCGAGCACGCCGTGATCAAGGGCTCAGAGATCGTGACGGGGTGGGAAAAGCACGAGGGCAAGATCTGGAAAAAGGTGCTGCCGAACACGATGTTTGGCGATTGGAACCCATACGCCCTTTTGGTTGAGGGTGACTGGCTGGTACAGCCCGCCACGCACGACGCACACCTTGGCGAGGTGTATCTTAACGGCGTTTCCATGTATGAGGCAATTTCAAAGGAGGAGCTTTATTCCGACGAGGTGCGCGAATTCGGCGTCAACAGCCATTGGGGCTTTGACGACGGCAAGATCCAGTACCCCGAACGCACCGTTTACCGCTGGCTGGCGGAGGTGGGGGAGGAAAGCACCACCCTGTACGCCGGCTTTGGCGACCTTGACCCGAACAACGAGCTGGTGGAGATCAACGTGCGCCCCTGCTGCTTTTATCCGAAGCAAACAGGGCGCAACTACATCACGCTGCGCGGTTTTGAGATCGCGCACGGCGCCTGCCCCTGGACACCGCCCACCTCCGATCAGATCGGCATGGTCGGCCCCCATTGGGCACTCGGCTGGGTCATTGAAAACAACGATATTCACGATGCCAAATGCTCGGCTATCAGCATTGGCAAGGAGGCCTCAACCGGTCACAACCTCCACTCCCGCTTTGACAAAAAATCAGGCCACCGCTATCAGCTTGAGGCCGTATTTGCCGCCGCACAGATGGGCTGGAGCAAGGATACCGTCGGCTCGCATATCATCCGCAACAACGTCATACACGACTGCGGCCAAAACGGTGTGGTGGGGCATCTCGGATGCGTCTTTAGTCGCATTGAGCACAATCACATTTATAACATCGGCCTCAAGCGCGAATTCTGGGGACACGAGATGGGCGGCATCAAGCTGCACGCGGCCATTGACGTGCTGATCAAACACAATAACATTCACCATTGCACCCTCGGCACCTGGCTTGACTGGCAGGCACAGGGTACACGCGTGACGCAAAACATCTACCATCACAATCTCCGTGACTTTATGGTAGAGGTCACCCACGGCCCCTGCACGGTGGATCACAACATTTTCACCGCGCGCTACGCCATGGACAACTGGGCGCAGGGCACGGCGTTTGTGCACAACCTCTTTCTCGGCACAGTGCGCCACAAACCTATTTTGGGGCGCAGCACCCCCTATCATCTGCCGCACAGCACGGCCGTGAAGGGCTATTGTGAGATCTACAGCGGCGATGACCGCGTATTTAACAACATCTTTGCAGGCTATTGGGAGGAAACCGAAAAGCTGGCCGCCTTCACCGCCAACTACGATGGCTTCCACACCCCCGAGGAATACGAGCAGGCAAAGGCCGAGCAACACGGTGTCGGACGCGAGATCAGAGGCCTTTCGCAATACGGCCAAATTCCCCAACCCGTATATATTGACGGCAACGCCTACGGCGGCTTTGCCACACCCTTCCGCGCCGAACAAACACATTTTGATGCGCAGGGTTTCACCGCCGAATTTACCGAGCAAAACGGCAAGTGGGTGCTGACCGTGACTGTGCCCGAGGCTCTGCTTTCGGCCAATTGCAAGCCCGTGACGACCGAACGGCTGGGCGTACCGCGCTTGACCGAGGAAAGCTATGAAAACCCCGACGGCACGGCGCTTGACCTCTCTCGCGACCTCTTTGGCAACCAAAGAAACGGCACCCTCATTCCCGGCCCGATTGCCACCCTTTCTGCGGGCACGCAATCCTTCGTGGTTTGGGAGGCCTAAGCGAAAGAAACCAGCCGCGCGGCGATACATTTCAGCGTCTTTTCAACAAAAAACACTCGACCTTTCGCGTGATGCACGCGAAAGGTCGAGTGTTTTCATTATCCCAGCACGCGCACGTCGGCACCAATGCCGCGCAGCTTGGTTTCAAGATGCTCGTAGCCGCGCCCCACGGTGGCGGCGTTGGTGATCTCGCAGCGCCCCTTGATCGATAGCGCCGCGATCAGCAATGCTATACCGCCGCGCAGATCGGGTGAGCGCACGGTGGCGGGCAGGAGGCGACTTGGCAAAAACTCGGCACATTCGCCGTCTATTTTCACCTCAGCCCCCATTTTTGCGAGCTCCTCGGTGTAGCGAAAGCGCTCACGCCAAACGCGCTCCACCACGCGCCCCGTGCCTGTAGCGCGTCTGCCGATCGTAAAAAGGGCGGCAAGCTGAGGGTGCAGATCGGTGGGAAAAGCGGGATAAGGGCCCGTTTCCACCGTAAGTGCCCGATAGTGTGCAGGCGCTCTTAGCGTCACGTAGGTTTTTCCCACCGTCACGGTCGCACCCATCTCGCGCAAAAGCGCGAGTGGCGCGTCAAGATGCGTCGGCACCACGTTTTTCACCGTTACGCGGCCCCCCGTTGCCATGGCGGCCGCCAGATACGTGCCCGCCTCGATCATATCGGGAATAATGGCAAAACGACACCCGTGCAGGGGCTTTTTCCCAAAAACAGTCAAAACGTCTGTGCCCTGCCCTGCGATCTTAGCGCCGGCCGCCGTCAAAAAGTCGCAAAGCGCGGCCACATGCGGCTCGGCGGCGGCGTTGCGGATCACGGTTTTCCCCTCGGCGGCAGTTGCCGCCATAAGGAGATTGGCCGTGGCACCAACCGAGGGCATTTTCAGCACGATATCGGCGGCGCAAAGTCCTTTTGCGGCGGTGAGGCACAGCGTGCCGTTGTCGGCATCCTCCGCAGCACCCATGGCGGCAAAGCCGAGCAAATGCTGGTCGATCGGCCTTGAACCGAAATCGCATCCGCCAACGCCCCCAAGGCAGGCGCGGCCAAAGCGTCCCAGCATGGCACCAAGCAAATACACCGAACCGCGTATGGCACCTGTGAGCGCGATCGGCGGGATGGCGGGGCGCACGGTGGCATAATCCACCACCACGTCTCCCCCCTCCACAAAGCGGATGCGCGCACCGAGTGCGCGCAGGATCTCCAGAGTGAGTAGCACGTCGCTCACGCGCGGCAAGGAAGAAAAAATGCAGACCTCGCCCGTGAGGATCCCCGCAAACAGGATGGGCAGCGCCGCGTTTTTGCTGCCGCCGATCTCCACCTCGCCCACGAGCTTGTTGCCCCCGTTCACCACGATCTTGTTCATACGCCACCCTCCGCAAAAACACACTCATGGGCAGTATATGACAAAAGCGGCTCTCGGGTGCGTGAAGTTTCAAGCCCCGTTCCAACCGCCCCCAAAAAGAGCACCCGCCGTCAAGGGCGGGTGCTCTTTTCTCTGTTGAGCAGCGATCGCAATCACTTCTGATTACTGATGGCAATGACCGTTTTAAACACAATGCTTTCGGACGGCTTAATGGTTTTATAGGCAAATCTGTCGTCAAGCTCGGTCGTGGCGGGCTCAAGACCCAGCGCATAATCTCCGCTTGCCATGCTCTTCCATTGCACAAAGTGCGGCAGCGTATCGTTTGAATAGGAAACGGTCAGCTTTTTACCAAGCTTCTCATTGACAAGCGATATTTCGGGGCGGTTGAGCTTCAAAAAATAGCAGGTTTCCTCCATATTGGGCACAGGCGCGCCCATCTCGTACACAGTCGCCATGTTTTGCGCGGACCAAGGCGTCCGCGGCTCACACGTTGCCACATCGGCCACAACCCTTGCGCCCTCATCCAGCATGGGATACCCCACGTTGATATGATACAAAAGACAATAGTCCTCGTCCGCAAAGCCCTCATTTGTGAGCGTGTCCTCAAGCGTTACGCAGTCTGCGCCGATAGCGGACGTGATCCTGCGCTTCAAGACAAGATTTTTGCCAAACAGCGCCGTATCGCGTATCAAGGCCTCCACCGCAATGCCCTTGTCGTCGCACGTCGCGCGAACGATGTGAGCGGGAATCTGATGCAGCGTTCCGTGCAACTCATATTCCTCTCGCCCACCCACGCTGTCAAGACCGCAGGTGTAAAGCATTCCGCCCTCAAAGCGCCTCAAAAACGGGATCTCTCGGTTTGTAAATCCGTTTTTGGATATAAAGGACACGTTTTGTCCCTCGTGATAGACCTGCATGATATCAGAGGCCTTGCTCACATTCAACAAAAACCGAATTTTTCCGTTGTCGCAATCAAGCACCTCAAGGCCCTTTTCGCTTCCATCGGTAATAGTATAGCGGCGCAAACTCGCCACCTGGCTGAAATGCGAAATTCTACCGTTCATCATCTTACTCCCGTTTTTATGATTTTTTACCCTCTGCTTGCTCGGGTTCTTTTTCTTTTAAGTAACGCTTTCGAAAATCGGTGGGGCTCATTCCCGTATGTCGGCGAAAGGCATTTGTAAAATAGTAAGGATTGGAATAGCCGCACATTTCGGATATTTTTGTGATGCTGTACGGATAATGCAGCAGCAATTGCTTGGCGTAGCGCAGCCGCAAAATGCTGAGGTAATTGGTGGGTGTGGTGTTCAGCTCCTTTTTGAATTTCCAAATAAGGCCGGAATGACTGAGAAACACGCGCTCCGCCAGCTCGTCCATATCAATTTTTCTCTCAAAATTGTTGCGCATATAGCGAACCGCACTCTCCACCGCATCACTGAGCGGCTTAACGCGCTCCTTGCTCCTGCCACCGAAAAGATGATTTTCGACAAAAGCACGCTCCACCGTATGGATGATCAGCTCACGGTTATCGGGAAGCAAAAACGCCCTTGCCATCGTCCTGAAAATAGCCGCAGCCTGTTCACTTGGCAGATTAAATTTGCCCGTAGGTGCAGAGAGATAAAAAATATCATCCGGTTGCGCGTGAAAGCTAATGTGATAATAGGTCACCGGGGACTTTACCCAACGTTCAAATTCCATCTCCGCGGGAAGCAGCGCGATGTCGTTTTTCCTCAAAACCAACGTTTTGTCCGTCCCCTTAAAGCGCAGGGCATATTCTCCCTCCACGACCATGGTGAGTATGTTCCATTTTCGCTTGACTGTCTTCAGCTTGAAGTCCTCAAGCTTTTCGTGATAGGTTTGATTGATCAGCTCTATCTGCATAGTTCACCCGAATTGTTGTAAATAATTATAGGTTTATTGTAAAATAATTTATGGCGTTTGTCAATACGAAGTGCTATAATTTTCATGAAAAGGCGGTGAACATATGCTCAAAAAGGTCGATGCCACAAAAGGGCCCTTGCTTAAGCTCATCTTTATTTATACGATCCCTCTTATCCTTTCTACCATTCTGCAAAATCTTTTTGAGGTTGCGGACAAGGCCGTGCTTGGCAATATGGCGGGTAGCGTTGCTGTTGCCGCCATCGGTGCAACTGGCACCGTCACGTCGCTCATCATCAGCGGCGCGGTAGGCCTTTCCACGGGCACGTCTATCATCCTTGCCCGCTACATCGGTCAAAAAAACGATGAGAAAATTCGAACAACCATTGACACATCGCTGATTGCCGGCGTTTCCCTCGGCCTCATCGTTGCCGTGGCAGGCTTTTTTGTTGCCCCGCTGTTCCTGACCGCCACCAAGTGCCCCGCCGAATGTTATGACGGCGCCTTGATCTATATGCGCATATACCTTGCCGCCGCCCCTGCCTCACTCCTTTACAACTACGGCTCCGCGATCCTGCGGACGCTCGGTGACACCCAAAGACCGCTTGTATACATCAGCATTGCCGGTGTCGTCAACGTGGTGCTGAACGTAATCCTCTGCCTTATCCTCCCCGAGAAGGTGGCGGCGGTAGCCATTGCAACGGTCGCCTCCAAGATCATCAGCGCCGCTTTGGTGTTGTGGCGTCTTTGCCGATTTGACGGCAGCGCAAGAGTTTCGCTGTCACGTATGCGTTTCGACCCCGCAGCCTTCGGGCAGGTCCTCCGTTTCGGCATTCCCGCGTCGATCTCACAGCTGGTCATTCCCCTTAGCAGTCTGCAAATCACAACCGCGGTCAATTCCTTTGGTGTGGATGCGGTGGCAGGCAGCTCGGCGGCGTCCTCTATCCATATGATGCTGGCAGCGTTCCCCGGCGGCTTTGGCGCCGCCGCCACAACCTTTATGGGGCAGAACATCGGCGCCAAGGACACCAAGCGCGTTCGAAAATCGTTCCGATATCTTTTCCTCCTCAGTGTGTCGATCTCGGGGGCACTTGGCGCTCTCACTTGTCTTGGTGGCGAGTTCTGGCTTGGCATTATCCTCGGCAGATCGTCCGAGGCCGCCATCGCCTACGGTATGATCCGCCTGTTTCACGTCGTACTGTTTTTGTTTGTCAGCGGCGCAAACGGCATTTTCAGCCACGCGCTGCAGGCCTTTGGGTATCCGCTTTTCACCAGCATCACCAACATTGCCTTTACCCTTGGCTTCCGCGTACTGTGGATGCAATTTGTATATCCGCAAAGCCCCAAATTTGATACTGTGATGCTTTGCTTCACGGTTTCCTGGATCCTCAACATGCTCCTTTACGCCGTCTTCTTTGCCGTCATCTATCGGCGCTACGTCAAAAAGGGCATCTGCAAAAAAATATAGGCGCAAGGCCTTTATTGTGATATCGCAGATTTAAAACACAAGATAAAAAAGGCCACAATACAAAAGCCCCCCGCAAGCGGAGGGCTTTCGTATATTTAAAGATCAAAATAACGGCTCAAAGCTTAATCAAATTCATACCATATCAAATAGTTTGAATGCTTTAAATATGCGATATTCCCCACATACTCCATCTCCGTGACAAGGCCGTAATCTGTTTGCATTTTTAACTCAATTTCTGTTTCTCCGTCGTAGATAATGACACGGTTTGTACTGTCAAGTCCGCCCGATGCGCCCTCTTTCATAACCACTTTAGCATCTTCAATTACAATGTATGCTTGTTCTTTATAATCTTTATAAACAGGAGAAATCGTGACTATCTGCAACACAAGCAACCCAATTGATGCCATCGCAACCAAAGAACTTAAACCCGCATTTTTCCATCTTGAATGAAGTAACTTGAATTTTATCACACCAACCGTGACTAAAGCAGTAATGATAATTAAGACCAAATACAATATTGCAGTCAACATATGGCTTTTGTACAGCTTCTCGATATTTTCTATAATTGCAGCTTCCATATATCCACCGCCTTTCTCGGATTGATTATAACATAAGCACGTAGATGTGTCAACAAATTCCTTGTCGGTGCTCGTGTACGACCGCTACGTGTTCGTGGAAAGATCCACCGTGGGACGTCTAAAGCTACTCTTTTACTCGATCTTTCAGGTTCTCTTGTCCCTACCAATTATCCTTTTTTCGCTGAGCTTCGTTTTATTGTAATCAAAAGATGTTCTGCCTGTTGAACATTCATCAAATAAAGGATGCCATTTATTTTTGATCGCATATGCATATAATATTAAACAAAAGCCTATTAAATCTTTGCTTTTTACTTGATTTTTTGAAAAAAATGCATTACAATGAAGAAAAGAGCTTTTGAAAACATGAGGTCACTTAATGAAAAAACTAATCATTTTCGGTACTAATAAGCACAGCAAAATCGTAACCGATATGGCCGAGGTCTGCGGCTATGAGGTCGTCGGCTTTGTCAGTCCTTACGGTGAGGGTCAGTATCTTGGTCACCGCGTCTATTCGTCGGTGGAAGAAATAGACGGCCCCGAAAATTTCTGCTTCTTTGTAGCGAGGGGCGACAATATGCTAAGAAAGACTATTGTTGAATCACACCCAAACCTTGAATATCCTAATATTATTCACCCCACCGCGATCATCTCCAAATATTCAAAAATAGGCAAGGGCAATCTGCTTATGCCGTATTCTGTTGTAAACGCCTTTTCCACCATTGGCGACCACTGTATCATCAATACCTCGGCAGTAGTTGAGCACGACTGCACGGTAGGTAATTTCTGCCACGTATCCGTCAAGAGCGTTATGACAGGCGCATGCTCGATAGGTGACGGTGTTTTCCTCGGGGCCGGCTCTACTATGCGTGACAATACGAGCGTAGGTGAGTGGACAACCGTTGGCTGCGGATCTGCTGTTGTAAAAAATCTTGAGCCAAACTCTGTATACGTCGGGTGCCCTGCAAAGCTTTTAAGAAGAAACGACAAGTAAAGGAAGTATATCAGTATGGATAAAAAGAATTTGACAGATGCCGATTTTTATCAGCAGGCCTGCTCCTACTTTTACTATCACGCCGAGCAAAGAACGACGATGATAAATTTCTTTATCGCCGTATTTGCGGCAGCTATTGCTCTATACGGCACCCTTCTCGCCGAATATGCTTGGGTAAGCGTGCTTGTAGCCATATTTTTGACTATCGTTTCGGTTATCTTCTATCTCATAGATCTGAGAAACCGCTTTGACGTTAAGGAGAGCCAGAACGTTATCGAACAAATAGAGCGTGATTACGAAATGAATAAGGTCCGTGACAGATATGCCTACGGTGTTTTCAGCAACGAGGCTAACGTCTACCGTTGCTACGGCTATCACCAAAGACGCCAAGGGGCTTATAAAAAGCTGCGGTCCGCATACAAGAAGCTCATGCGCAATCGCCTCACTCTTGAGGCATTTAGCGCCTCCAAAGCAGAGTATCTTCAGGAAAATGAGGGCGTGTCGGAGTATGAGCTTATGAAGAGCTTAAAGAATAGCTCTATCATATCCCTATCATTTTGTATAAAGGTCCTTTACATCGTTTGTATAACTCTTAGTTTTCTTGCAATAGTTCTTGCCGTCTTTCTTGCTCTGGCAGGATAATCATTTTGTGTCCGCACAAATGAGGAATGATATTTTCGCTATGCTCAAAATCATGATGACCTTCGGTCAAATGATGTTGTGTCCTGCCGGACACCAATAAAAAAATCCAAGCCAATCGGCTTGGATTTTTTGGCTCCCCCATGCCGGTGCTTGTTTACGACCGCTACGCGTTTGTGATCGTTTGCTATAACAGCGACATCATGACGCGTCCGCAGGACGCTACTTTCTCGGAGATGTCGCCGGTTCAGCCCACGGGGCGCCCTGCTGGTGCTCGTCTACAAAGGCTGCTCATTCGTGGGCTCCCCCTGCTGGTGCTTGTTTACGACGCAAGCGTCGTGGTCGCTTGATGTAATAGGCGACATCATGACGGGCTGCGCCCTATTAACCTACGTGGCTACGCCACGTGGCAAGTTTTTGCAAGCAAAAACATTGCCCGTCACCGCGGCTTCGCCGCTGTGACTTCTTTCTCGGAGATGTCGCTGGTTCAGCCCACGGGGCGCCCTGCTGGTGCTCGTCTACAAAGGCTACGCCTTTGTGGAAAGATTTCGCGTTGCAAAATCTTTCAGGTTTTCCCACCAATACAGGGCAAAGCCAAAAAAGAACACCCGCCTTTGTGGCGGGTGTTCTTTTTTGGCTCCCCCTGCTGGGCTCGAACCAGCGACATCATGATTAACAGTCATGCGCTCTACCGACTGAGCTAAGGAGGAATATGTGCTTGCGCGTATTCCTCCTTAGCTCAAGCCGATCACCGACATGAGCGAGCTTGGAATACATGCAAACTATAAAAACACTCTCTT